>JAPLNP010000046.1 GCA_026401055.1 Planctomycetia bacterium | reverse complement strand
AATTCTGACAACAGAACCGCGATAGATCGTCCATGACCAGTCCTCCATGACATAACCTCCTGACTGTCAACCAGTTACGACCAAAGCAAATCTATAGCACAATACCCCGTTTCGATGCAATACGAAGAGGACACAAGGAAACATCGCTATTCGCTTGTTTAGGGACTAGACGGAAGCGCTGCCCAAGGGGACTGTCCCGAGTCTTGCGGCGTACAGAACGTTGCGGCGTCAACCGGCGTTGGCGCCGCGAAGATGGGACTGTCCCCCTCCCGCCCCGCACGTTGTGCAAACACCCTTCCCAAGAACCACCATCACCGCGTTTGCCATAGGAGACCCATCATGGCGGAAAGAATACCCACGGTTTCTCGTTTTTCCCGGCGGCGGTTCCTCGCGACCGCGGCCCAAGCCGGCGCCGTGCTCATGGCGCCGCAGGTGATCCCCGGCGTCGCGCTGGGCCGAGACGGCGCGGTCGCCCCCAGCGAGCGGATCGTCGTGGGCGGCATCGGCATCGGAGGCCGGGGCACCTACGACCTGACTTGCTTCCTGCCGCAGCCGGACGTGCAGTTCGTGGCCGTCGCCGACGTCAAGGCCGCCCGACGCGCGGCGATCAAGAAAATGACCGACGAGAAGTACGGCAACAGCGACTGCAAGACCTACCGCGATTTCCGCGAACTCTTGGCCCGGGACGACATCGACGCCGTGCTGATCGCCACCGGCCCGAACTGGCACGCCACGGCGTCGATCGCCGCGGCCCGGGCGGGCAAGGACATGTACTGCGAGAAGCCCTGCACGAAGAACATCATGCAGAGCCTGGCCTTGGCCGAAACGATGCGTCGGACGGGCCGGGTGTTTCAGGCGGGCACGCAGCGCCGGAACCTGCCGCACTTCGCGTTCGCCTGCGAACTGGCACGCACCGGAAAGCTCGGCAAGCTCAAGGCCGTCCACGCCCATCCCGCCGGCATGAAAACCGTCTCAAGCGGCTGGCTGCCCGCGGAGTCCGAGCCGCCCAAGGAAGAGATCGACTGGGACCTCTATCTCGGCCCGGCGGCCTGGCGACCCTTCAACCGCCGGCTCCTCGACGGCTTCAACTTCGAGAAGGGCGGCGGCATGGTCGGCGGCGGCGTGCTGGAATGGGGTTCGCACTGCGTCGACCTCTGCCAATGGGCCGCCGGAGCGGACAACACCGCGCCGATCGAGTACAACCCGCCGGTCGACGGCCGCGTCACCGAGAAGTACGCCAACGGCGTCGAACTGGTGATCCGCGAGGACGGCTGGCTGCCGCTGGGCTCCTGCCCGGTGCGTTTCGAGGGCGAGACGGGCTGGGTCGAAGCGGGCGACTGCGGAAAAATCGTGCTCAGTTCGCCGGAGTTGCTCGCCGGGCGGAAAGTGGCCGAGATCGGCGGCTACCCGGCCACGTTCCACGTCCGCGATTTCCTCAATTGCGTCAAGACCCGAAGCCAACCCAAGGCCAACGCGGAAGCGGCGTGCTGGTCGCACATCGCCTGCCACGCGGCCGGCATCGCGATCTTCCTCAATCGCCAGGTGAAGTTTGATCTGGCGAAGCATGAGTTCATCGGCGACGAGCAGGCCAACCGGCTCCGTAGCGAGGCGATTCGAGCCCCGTGGAGGATCTGACGTTGTTGCCCGCCCCGGCGGCGCCGGGTTTTCTCGCGTTTCAAGAGCTTATCGGACCATAAGGATCATCATCATGCACACGACTCGATATTTCACGTTGTGGATCGCCCTGGTCGGGGCGGTCATCGCGACGGCCGCCGGCCCCGCCCGGGCGGCCGAGGATTCAGCCCCCTCGTGCTGCTTTCCGACCCGGAGTTGGCCTCCTGGGCCCTCATCGCTCTGGAAGCCATACCCGACCCCGCCTGCGACGCGGCGTTGCGCGACGCGTTGGGCAAAGTCAAAGGCCGGCTCTTGATCGGCGTGATCAACTCGATCGGCGTGCGGCGAGATGCCGGCGCGGTCGAGCCGCTGGCCGCGCTCGTGGGTGATGCCGACGCGGACGTCGCCTCGGTGGCGGCCGTCGCGCTGGGTTCCATTGGAACCGAGGCGGCGGCGAAGATTTTGGAGCCCAAGTTGGCCGACTCGCCGGCGGGCGTTCGCTCGGGCGTTGCCGAGGGCTGCGTCCTGTGCGCCCGGACGTTGCTGGCCGGCGGCAAGACGGCCGAAGCCACCGCGCTCTACGACAAGATTCGCACGGCCGACGTGCCGAAGCAGCGTGTTATCGAGGCCACCCGCGGAGCGATCCTCGCCCGTAAAGCAGAAGGCGTGCCCTTGCTGGTCGAGCAGTTGCGCTCGCCGGACAAGAGAATGTACCGTCTTGGATTGACGGTCGCGCGGGAGCTTGACGTGCCCGAGGTCAGCGTGGCCCTGGTCGCCGAACTCGGCACCGCGCCGCCGGATCGAGCGGCGATGATCCTGGTGGCGCTGGCCGATCGGGGCGACAGGTCGGTGCTGCCCGCCGTGCGCAAAGCGGCCAAGAGCGGCCCGAAGGAAGTCCGTGTCGAGGCCGTCGGCGTTCTGGAGCAGTTGGGCAACGTTTCGTGCGTGCCGGAACTGTTGGACATTGCCGCCGAGGACGACGCCGAGTTGGCCGACGCGGCCAAGGCGGTGCTCTCCGCGATGCCGGGCGACGACGTCAACGCCGACCTGGTCGGCCGGCTGGCGCAAGCCAAGGACAAAGCCCGGCTCGTCGCGATCGAGATCGTCGGACAGCGGCGGCTGGTCGCCTCGGTGCCGGCGCTGTTGAAAGCGGCCGACGACGCCGACGCGGCGGTTCGCGCCGCGGCCCTGTTGGCGCTGGGTTCCGCCGTCGGGCAAGACAACCTCTCGGTGCTGATCGAGCGGGTCGCCAAGCCCGGCCGGGCCGAAGACACCAAGGTCGCCGAAAAGGCCCTCTTGACCGCGTGCGTCCGCATGCCCGACCGCGAGGCCTGTGCGGGTCAACTCGTCGCGGCGATGGCCGGCGCGCCCGGCTCGGCAAAGTGCACGCTCCTGGAAGTCCTCGGCGAGATGGGCGGCGCGAAGGCGCTGGAGGCGATGGGCACGGCCGCCAAAGAGGGCGATGACGACATGAAGGACACGGCCAGCCGCCTGTTGGGCAAGTGGATGGAACTCGACGCCGCTCCGGTGATCTTGGACCTGGCCAAGACGCTGCCCGAGGCGAAGTACAAGATCCGCGTGCTGCGGGGTTACATCAGCCTGGTGCGGCGGTTCGACATGCCGGACGCCGAGCGCGCCCGAATGTGCCGCGTGGCGATCGAGGCCGCTGACCGCGCTGCCGAGAAGCAACTCGTGCTGGAGGTGATGGTGCTGCACCCGAGCGTCGACATGCTCCAGGCGGCCTTCGACGCGGCTAAGGAGCCAGAGCTGAAGAAGGACGCCACCCGCACGGCGTTGACCATTGCCGGGAAGCTCCCCCTGCTGCAGACCACCGCCAGTCCTGCCGACGTCCAGAAGCTGATCCAGAAGCTGATGAAGCAGCTCGGTCAGCCGCCGGTGAAGGTCGAGATCGTCAAGGCCGAGTACGGCGCGGGCGACAAGGTGCAGGACGTGACCGAGATCGTCCGCAAGGCGGCCGGCCAGATGCCGCTGGTGGTCCTCGGCTCGCCGAACTACAACGAGGCCTTCGGCGGCGATCCGGCGCCCAACGTGCCGAAGCAGTTGAAGATCCAGTACAAGATCGACGGCAAGCCCGGCGAAGTAACCCTGCCGGAGAACGCGACGATCCTGCTGCCGATGCCGAAATAGCCGAGATTTTGAAACCGAGCCGCGACCGTAAGGGAGCGGTGTCGTAGGACGTTTTGCGGGGGCACAATACCGGTATTGGCACAACGGGTAGCATCCTCCGGCTGCGCGAACGTTGCCGGAGGTGCGTGCTATCCAGGCAGCCAAATCAGGTGTTGCGTCCCCGGAATTGCCCACGGAATTGCGCAGGAGGGTATAAGCATGTCGTCGCTCATGGTAGCGTGGTGTCCGACCTGTGAGGTGTTCTTTCTCGGCAACCAGAACGCAATTGGTGGAGATGGTGGGAATGTGATTGTCACGGGGACTTTCTTGTTCCCGTGCCCTGGTTGCGGTGGAATCGGAACGAGCCCCGGCGGCCAGTTTCGGTTGGAACAGAACGCGCTAGTGAGGGTCAGCGACAACTTAAGCAAGACTCAGGCCGAAGAGCTGAAGTCTCGCTTGGCACGTCTGAAAGACCAGGGCTACTCGATTACCACACTCAAAGAACTCGTCCAGAGTTACGCTCCGCAGCTTCTCACGTACCTCCAGAGCCTTGACGAAGGTGATCCCACGCGGAGGATTAACTGGAGACTCCTAGTGTTCTTTCTACTCTGGCAGATCGCTCACAACGTGACACTGGACATCAAGGTGGATATAAGAACGGGCGCAGACCAACTCGTCGGTCAGGCCGTTAAGCAGGCCAACGAGGAGAATACTCGCTCTATCTCAGACACGCCATCGCCAAGAGCGGGGAGAAACGATCCATGTCCTTGCGGTAGTGGCAAGAAGTACAAGAAGTGCTGTGGGAAGTAGCGCGGGTGGCACCGACGATTCTCCGGAGTTCGTGTTCCACTGAAGCCAAGAAGAGGGGACAGTCGCATATACTGGGCAAGTGACACAAGCGGCGCGACTGCGCTCTCTCGGCACCCCATATCCGGTGGCTGGCGGCGGTGGAAGGCCGAGGCGCGGCAAACTGATGCGCGGAACGCCGTGCCTAGCCGGTCGGCGACAACGTCAGACGGACACGGGGTTCGTCAACTGCCGATAGATGGCGTCGGGCGCCAAATCGGCCCCGCAGGGCCAAGCCACCGCGCCGAACTCGTCGGCGAAGACCTTTTGGAACTCGCTTTCGACGCGCAGCGGCTCGAACACCGGCCCAAACAGCCGTTGGGTAAGGTCGATATCGCCCGTCACTCCGTCGTCGAACTGCACGTGCAGCCGATAACCGCTCAAGGCGTTTACGCGGACCACGCGTGGCATGGCACGTCTGGAAACTGTGGGCATTGTCACCTCCCGCCCCTCCATTATAGCCGACAGTGAGCCAACACAAACTCGGGGAATTCCGGGGGAAATTCCGGAGACACACGCCGGAACCCCTCTTGCGGGGGTGAACTGAAGGCAACGAGTTCCGGGAGTCTCGGGGACGCAATACCTAATTTGGGTCGTCTGAGCGATTTGTGCTCCTTGCCACACGCACGAAAGTCGCTATTCTGCCATAATCAGCATCGTGTCCCTGGAATTCCTGGCGTCTGTCTATGCGAATGCGTAACATTTGGTTTGATGGCTTGAGTGTCCTCGTTGCCGTGCTCATGGCGGGCTGCGTGGTCTTCTCCATCGTGGACTACATGCGGGAGAAGGATGCGGGTCTTGCGAGTCTTGTTGGCACGGCACTTGTCGTCGGGCTATTCTTGCTTTTGGCGGTCTTCTACTTCTGGATGTCGTTGCGAGTTGGCGACATTCAGAGGAGAGTCCGTGAGATGAGAAAGAAAGGTGATGGCCACCGTAGCGATCTAAAGACAGAAGATGGAATAGGACGGTGTTCCACTGATGCGAAAGAACCGTCCAAGTGATTTCTCGCCCGTGAGATATTGCCCGATGGAGGACTCGCCATGCCGCTACTCGGCAAGCCGCGGAGGCTTGTGTTTACTCTCCTTGCCTTGCAGGCAATCTGTGGCGCGCGTGCGTGCGACGGATCCGAGTTACGACGGGTCGAGGTGTCTCAATCCACCGCGCACGCGGAGGCAACTCTGGACATCGGCGACTTGATCGCCTCCGGAGCCGCCCAGCCCGCGTCGGCCATCCGCGCCGACGATCAGACGGACGGTTGGCTGCTGCGCACGCCCAAAGGCCCGGATCGCTTCCGCTGGTACAGGAACTTGCTCAACGCGGGGCCCGGCGCGCCCGACCTGACGATCGACCTGAAGCTTAGCGGCGTCTACGACGTTTACGTCCAGGTCCGGGCGGTCAACGGGGCCCCGCAAGACGGGTTGCCCATGGCCTTCGAGCTCCGGCTGGACGACGGGAGTCGCCGCGAGGTGGTCGGGGCAAAGGGCTTTCCGGACTATCACTACGACGCGGAAATCCTGGCGTGCCACCGGTGGCCCATGGACGGACGCAAGCTGGTCTTGCACAGTCTCGGCAGGCTGCTGATGACCTACGGATACCGCCGGCCGCCGTGGGGCGTCCGCGCGTGCCTGAGCAACGATCAGGGCAAAACATGGGACCTCGACAACGAGATCATCCTCCGCATGGACGGCGGGACCCCGGAAGGACAAGCCCGCAAGGTCATCGACGGCGACCTGGGCTACCCGGTGTCGGTCGAGCTTGCCGACGGCTCCGTCTTCACCGTCTACTATCACAACACGTCGGGCACGAACTACTTCATTGCCGGGACGTTCTGGAAACCGCCGAACCGCTGAGATTCGCTTGTGCGGCATAGGAAAACGGTTCCTGACACGAATGGCGCCTTCTTTCCGTCCAACACACCCATGAAACGATACCTCAGTCCTCTTGGAAGACTTCTATTCGTGGCATTTGCAGTCGGCCCGGCAGTCATTCCACCCGCTGCGCCGGTCCACGCCTGCACGATTTTCGTGCTTACCGACACCAGCGGCGCGCTGTTCTGTAATAACGAAGATCATCCGAACCCCAAGACGAGAATATGGTTCCAGCCGGCGGGGGACGGATATTATGGTGCTGCTTACGTGGGCTGCGATAGTGGCTGGGCCCAGGGCGGGCTGAACACCGAGGGCCTCGCCTTCGACTGGGTGGCGGGAACCAAGGAAACATGGGAGCCGGATCCGCATTTGCCGTACCTCCGGGGGAATCCGAGCCAGCGAATGCTCGAGACGTGCGCCACCATCGACGACGCCATCGTTTTCTTTCGGACGAATCGGGAACCGGGCTTCTCGTACGCAAGAATACTGGTGGCGGACCGGACGGGAAACTCGGTCATCATTGGCGCGAAGGATGGCCAGTTGCAGGTCGAAAAAGAAGACCAATCCCGGGGGTTCGGTTTTGGACAGCGAACGCTCGACGTGGCGCTCCCCGAGCGTCCCGAACCCACCGTGGCCAATGGGTTCAAGATACTGCGCGACTGCCGGCAAGGCGGCGACTACACCACCGAGTATTCCAACATTTTCGACCTGAAGTCCGGCGACGTTTTCCTCTACTTTCTTCCGGGCTGCAACGACCAGGTGGGATTGAACCTGGCGGTGGAGCTCAAGAGAGGAGCCCACTATTACGACCTGCCCCAGATCCGCGAACAACGGGCTGGGGCGCCCCGGCCCTTGCCGCTGACGATGAAGCGTTTTCCCCTGGACGAGGTGAAACCGATCCCCGACCGGGAACCTGAAGTCACTGCCCGCCTGCGCGGTGTGATTCAGGGCGGGGACGCGGGCGCCTCGCGCGGCGAGGATTTCACTCCCGACATGTGGAGGCGGATTTCTGGACTGAAGAAGGCGAGCGAGGCCCATCGAAAACCCTTCGGTGATTTCGTCTCGATGACCCTGGTGGAGCGCGACGACGAGGGAGGGCAGCGCGGTTATTACTACCGGACGGAGTTCGCAAATGCGACGGCTCTTCAATACATCGTCCTCGACGGACAGAACAAGATTGCAGCCGGCAATCTGTGGGTCGACGTGGTATGGAAGCCCGGCGCGAATTAGGAGGACTAATCCCTAAACAAGCGAATAGCGATGTTTGGTTTCCCGGATAATCTGTGTAGCGGGCGTGGCGCAGCCGGACCGCTTGGCCCCGGGCGGCGTCTTGGGGGGCGTTGGGTTGTGGGGTGCTTCATCTCGGGCTTCGGTTGCACGTCGGTGCGGTTCG
>JAPLNP010000387.1 GCA_026401055.1 Planctomycetia bacterium | reverse complement strand
GACGCCGATGGGCTTGCCGTCGGAGTCGACCTGGTCCATGAAGGCCACTTCCGCCTGGGTCAGGCCGTCAATGGATAGCACCGTGCCGGCTCCCGAGATGTAGTTGTTGTTGCCGGCCTTGAAGAAGGCGGCGTTGTCCATGAACGTGGCCCAGAAGATGTCGTTGATCTTCAGGCCCGAACCACGGCCGAGCTTCCGGGGCACGGTGGTGATGGCCCCCAGGTCGTCGTTGATGACGTCCCGCCGGTCAATCGAAAGCATCAGGCCGTAGGTGTCGGCCTTGTTCGTGTAGCTCTCGTTGCCCAGGGTCCCGTGCTTCAGTTCCCCGCCGGGCTGGACCTGCTCGTACTGGTCGGTCCCGATCAGGCGGTAGCTGGTGACCGTCTTGAAGTCGCTGACGTTTCGCGTGGCGCAGATGTTGCGCCAGGTCCGCTCGACGGAGAAGAATCCTTCGAGGAGGAACTTGTTGGCGACGTTCGACAAGATGCCGCCGATGTCGATGGTCGAGAACCCGGCCTCGAGCTCCGGCCGGAAGGCGAACCGCAGGACGGCGCGGCTGTCGCGGAAGTTTCGGCCGGTGTAGCCATTGGCCCAGGCCGCCTCCAACAGAAGCTCCTGCAGCCCGATCCCGCCACGGAAACGTCGCTGGGCGGCGTCCAGGGTCGGTTCGTCAAACATTGTCTCCACCGAAGCGGCCTTGGCCGTGAGCACGCACGCCGCTTCCAGCACGGTGCCGTTGACGGCATCGTCCCGAAGATGGACGGCCGGGGCCTTGGGCCGGCTATCCCGCAGCGCGGCCAGACCCACTTCGGCCCGGCAGCGGTCGCCATCCCAGCCTTCGCGGATCGCCCGGGCCTCGATTTCGGCGTATTCCCCTTTCGTGGCTTGACGGATCTCGGTGATCCGATTCGTCTCGGCCAGGGCCTGGGCACGGATCTCGGACGCCGTGGGGCTCGGCGGCGGCGCCTCGGCACCGCGGGCCGGCTGGCTCGCCTGGGCGTCAACTCGGCTGGCATCTGCCGCGCTCTGGTCGGCGGTTTGTGTGCTGTTGGACACGCTTTCGTCCATCTGTGTTTTCTCCTCATGGAAACGGGGAGCGACAGCCACGACGCTCGCGCTGGTCGCGCTATCGGCCCCCAGGTCGACAAAACTGATTTCACCGAGCGTCGCCTTTCGCACGACGTTCACCGGGCCCAGGAACTCCCGGCCGTTGACCAGGATCTTCTGGTTCTCCTTGACGAACTCGAACTCCTCGACGGCCGCGCCGATGGACGCCTGCCAGGGAAAGCCGTTGCGGGCCGAGACAACGATCTCGCGGGCGGCGCCCGTGTCCCGCGAGACGACGCCCGCCGCTACGAGCTTGCCGTCCTCGATTCCGATGGCGCTGGTGTGGCCGACGCCCGAGGCCATGTCGTGGCCGAAGCGGATCGGCCGGCTCTGCGAAGGGATCGCCAGGCCGGCCAGGTCCACGATCACCGGCCAGCGCCAACCCGAGATCCGCATCGGCCCACCGGTGTAGGCGACCATCGAGAACCGTGGCAGCCGGGGTTTGCCGTCGACGCCTGCATCGGCGTCGCCGACCGCTTCGATCTCGATCGCTCCCGGTTCGCAGAGGAAGTTCAACACCTTGTCGCTGTGAAGCCTCTCAGTCTGCATAGGATTCCTCCTTGTCGGATTCGTCGTCCTGCGGAGCATTGGCCGGGGCAGACGCCGTCGTCAGCCCCAGCTTCTGGACCAGCGCGACCTCCTTCGCCCGCTGGCGCAGCTCCGTCTCCCAATCGCGCCCCTGTCGGGCGTACTCATAGGCCAACGTCGTCGTATGATTCGCGAGGCGAGTCGCCTGGGCGGTGGATTCCTTCGCCGGATCGACGTG
>JAPLNP010000149.1 GCA_026401055.1 Planctomycetia bacterium | reverse complement strand
GCCGGCCGGGGCGTGGCGGGCTCCTTGGGCGGCAGGGCCGGGGGCTCGGGAAGGTCCGTCTTCGGGAGTGGACCGGCTCCCACTTGGATTCGGTATGTCCGCAGTTCACCGCGGTGTTGGGGGCGCACGTCGCTGCGGATGACCAGGCCGCCGGCGCGGAGCGAATCGAGCTGTTCGGGCTTGATCTGGATGATGTACTCCAATCCTCCGTCCGACGGCTCCCAACCGACGTCGACCCCCAGCGTCATGGCCGCCAGGCAGACCATCGTGCCAACCATGGGACTCTCCCCCCGGTAATGTGAGTAAGCGCAAGCGGTGTTGCTTCTCGTATGTTAAGCGGGAAGCATCGGGGCGTAAAGATGGTTGACCTGGCTAACTCACCCCCCACGCGCAGCGCGGGGGCGTTTTCCCGGGCTACCCCGCCTCGTCGCCGGTCAGGGCGTCAATCTCCTTCTGCACCATGACCAGCAAGGCGTAGAGGAAGGTGACGACCATCGGACCGACAAAGATGCCGATCGGGCCGAGAAGCTTGGCGCCGCCGAGGATGCTCAACAGCGCGAGCAGGGGATGGAGGTTCGAGCGGCCGTGCAACACCATCGGCTTGATCACGTTGTCGATCACCGACACCACCGCGGCGCCGTAAACGGCGAGCACGATTGCCGCCACCATCCGCCCGTCGTGCAAATAGAGCCAGAGACAACACGGAACCCAAACAGCCGCCGCGCCCACGAACGGCACCATCGCGAAGAGCATGGTCAGCATGGTCAACACAAAGACGAATTCCAGGCCCGCCAAATAGAACCCGAAGCCGGCCAGTAGCCCTTGCGCGATCGCCGACAAGACGCTGGCCAAAACGACCGCTCGGGTGATCGTGTCAAACTCCTGGACGAGTTGTCTCTCATAGCGATCGTCCAGCGGCGAAAGCCGCATGACCGTGCTGATCATCTTGGGACCGTCGGCCAGAAAGTAGTACAGGGCGACGACCATGATACAGAGCCCCACCAGAAACCCGCCCGCATAACGCGTCGTGTCCAGGAGCATCGGGGCGAGCCACTCTTGCCCCCCGGCGAGCACGTCGCGCTGGATCTCCTCGGCCGACAGATTCAAACCGAATTGGGTGTTGATCTTTTCCAGTTGCTCGGCAAAGGTTTTCTGTTCGATTGCGGCCGGGTCGAGTCTCCGGACAACTCCGAGCCCCTCGCGAGCGGCTTCAAAGAAAATCAGGAGCAGCGGAATCAGAAAAATGAGCAGGATGGCGATGGTCGTCAGGCCGGCGGCCATCCGCTCTCGCCCCTTGCACTTGACGACGAGCCAAACGTGCAGCGGCCGAAACATCACCACGAGCAACAAAGCCAGAAACAATGGCAGCGCAAAGCTGGCCATCACCCGGAAGAACACACCGGCGATGACTGCCAGGATCCCCAGCAGCACGACGAACGAGACCTTCCGCGACATGGCACGATCTCCCATTGGCAAGCGACACGGATCGGATGCCTATTCTAACAAACCAGACCTCCCCGCCCAGTGGCTATCTTGAATCATCCGCCATTTGTGGGGAGAATGGGGGAGGAGCGAACGCGGACAGCGGAAAGCGGGGAAAGCAATGAGCAATGACCAACGGCTAACAACCGACAACTGACAACCGACAACCGTGCCACCAGAGCGTACCCATCTTCGCAAACTCACTGCCGCAGCGGTCAAGCTGCTCGTGGTCGCCGTCGTCTTCTGGTTCGTCAGCGGCACGATTTTCACCGCCTGGAAGCAACTGAGGGGCTACTCTTGGCAGATCCGGCCCGGGTGGCTCGTGGCGTCCGCCGGGCTGTATCTCTTGGGCCTCCTGCCCGCCGGGTTGTTCTGGCACCGCGTGCTGAAGACCTTGGGTCAAGATGCGCGGCTGGGCGAGACGCTCCGGGCGTACTACATCGGCCACTTGGGCAAGTACGTGCCCGGCAAAGCGATGGTCGTCGTCCTTCGCGCGGGCCTGATCCGGAGCCATCGGGTCTCGACCGGCGTGGCGGCGGTGAGCGTCTTCTTCGAGACGCTTACGATGATGTCCGTCGGCGCCTTCATTTCGGCGGCGATTCTGGCGGCGCGGTTTCGGGAGCAGCGATATTTGTGTCTGGTCGCCCTCGGGCTGATGGTCGGCGCGGGGCTGCCGATCGTGCCGCCGATTTTCCGGCGACTGGCGCGTTGGGCGGGGGTCGGCCGCTCCGATCCGGCCACCGCCGCTGCCATGGCGAACCTCGGATGGCGGTCGTTGGCCGAGGGCGTCGTCGCGATGACGCTGGCGTGGGTGCTGTTGGGCACGAGCCTTTGGGCCGTGCTCCGGGCGATGGACGTGCCCGACTTGAACCTCGTCGCTGAAATGCCGCTCTACGTGGCGAGCGTTTCGCTGGCGATGGTCGCGGGGTTCCTCTCACTCATTCCCGGCGGGTTGGGCGTTCGCGACTTGATCCTGGTGAAGTTAGTTGCCCCTCAGTTTGGAGATGTCGCCGCCGCCGTCAGCGCCGTGTTCCTGCGTCTCGTGTGGCTCGTCGCCGAATTGGCCATTTCCGCAATTCTGTACTTCGTTCGGCCCGGACGGGCAGATATTCTTCAGCGTGGCGGGTAAAATCTAGTGGTTTGCCAAACCGGAGGTGACACGTTGGGTGCCACTGCTGGCTTGCCCAGCAGTGTGACAGCACGGTTGGACAAGCCAACCGTGGCACCCGCTAAATTGAATTTGGCGGACCACTGGGGGCTTGGCAAGGGGGACAGTCCCCTTGAATGTTGGTACAGCCCACCCTAATTGAGGGCATACGATGTTATCCGTGGTGATTCCGGTCTACAACGAGGTCGAAAGCCTCGCGGCGCTGCACACCGAATTGGCCGACGTGGCCAAGGCCGAAGGCTACGATCTCGACGTCGTCTTCGTCGACGACGGCTCCGTCGACGGCTCCTGGAACGTGCTCGTGGGCTTGGCCGAGGCCGATTCTCGGGTTCGCGCAATCCGCTTCCGGCGGAACTTCGGCAAGGCGGCGGCCCTGAACGCTGGGTTCGCCGCCGCCCGGGGCGAGTTGGTGATGACGCTCGACGCCGACCTCCAGGACGACCCCCGCGAGATCCCTCGTTTTCTTGCCGAGATGCAAAACAACCTCGACGTCGTCAGCGGCTACAAGCAGGTGCGGTACGATCCGTGGCACAAGGTCGGGCCTTCCCGGGTGTTCAACTGGATGGTCAGCAAGCTGACCGGCGTGATGCTGCACGACCACAACTGCGGGATGAAGTGTTACCGGCGCGAGATTTTCGACGAAGTGCGGCTCTACGGCGAACTGCACCGCTTCGTGCCCGTGCTGGCCGCCGCGCGGGGATACCGCGTCGGCGAGTTGGTGATCCAGCACCGTCCCCGGCGGTTCGGCCGCTCGAAGTACGGCGTCACGCGGATCGTCAAGGGCTTCCTCGACCTCCTGACCGTCAAGTTCCTCACCGGGTTCGGCCAGCGTCCGCAACACGCGCTGGGGACGTTCGGGCTGGCGTCGTTTGCGCTCGGGGCCCTGGGGCTGATCTACCTGGCGATCTACTGGATCGTGGCGCGACTGGCGCCCGGGCTGGAGCTGACGCCGTTGCACGAGCGTCCGGCGGTGATCTACTCGGTGGGCTTGCTGCTGTTGGGCGGCCAGTTGATGTCGGTCGGTTTCCTCGGCGAATTGATCCTGGCCTACCACAAACACGACATCGAAACCTACTCGATCGCCGAGCGAACCGACCGGCCGAAAGAGAGAGCGGAAAACGGAAAGCGGACGATGACGGACAATGACCAATGACCAAGTCCCAATGACCAATGGAGGATGCGGCTGTTGGCCTGCGGTCGACAAACGGCCCCCGCCGACGCAGTCGGTGGGCGTTGGATCCCTGGTCCCCGACCCCTGCCCCCTAATCCCGAATCCCGAATCCCTAATCCCCAACCTCCAATCCCTAGCCCATGTCTACCGTGCTCGACGATCCTCAAGCCCGGCTGCGCCGCGGCGTTTACGCCTTGTTGATCACGCTCAGCGCCGGCGCGATGCTCGGACGGCTGATGGCGGTCGACGCGGTCGATCGCCGGGCGGTGCAGGAGTATCGCATCCAGAAGGCGCTGGATGAGAAGCAGGCGGCGTTTGAGCAGCGTGGTCTCAAGGGTGACGCGCTGGCCGATGCATTGGAGCGCGAAGGGTCGCGGCTGCGCGACAAGCTTCGCCCGGAGCGGCCTTTCTTGAGCGCCAACGACCGCAGCCGTTGGTGTACGCTTCGCGCGATGGTCGAGGACGACATGCGCGTCGAGGGCGAGCCGTATGCCATTGACAAGGTGATCAACCAGCCCGGCTGGGACACGATCGACATGGTCAAACACGACGGCCACCTCTATTCGAGCAAGCCGCCGCTCGTGCCCACCCTGCTGGCTGCCGAGTACTGGGTGATCCATCGGGCGACCGGAGCCACGCTCGGGACGCATCCTTTCGCCATTGCGCGGTTCATGCTCGTAACGATCAACGTGATTCCGCTGGTGATCGCGATGTTCCTCTTGGCCCGGCTCGCCGAGCGGCTGGGCACGACCGATTGGGGGCGGTTCGTGATGGTCGCCACGGCGGCCTTCGGGACGTTCCTCACGACCTTCGCCGTCGTGTTGAACAACCACACGCTCGGCGCGTTCAGCGCCACCGTGGCCCTTTACGCCGCCGCGCGGATTCGGCTGGACGGCCGGCGCGAGTGGTGGTGGTTCGCGCTGGCCGGGCTGTTCGCGGCGTTCTGCGTCGCCAACGAACTGCCCGCCCTCGTCTTCCTGGGCGCGCTGGGACTGGTGCTGTTGATCGCCGACCCCCGGCGGACGCTCTGGGCGTTCGCGCCCGCGGCGCTGCTGGTCGGCGCCGGCTTCTTCGCCACGAACTACGTCGCCCACGGCTGTCTCACGCCACCGTACATGCACCGTAGCGAGGGCGACAACTGGTACGACTACACCTACGAGCGCGACGGCCGCGTGAGGGAAAGCTACTGGCGCAATCCGACCGGACTCGACCAGGGCGAGCCGTCCTCGGCCGTCTACTCGCTGCACGCGACGGTCGGCCACCACGGCATCTTCTCGCTCACGCCGATCTGGCTGTTGAGCGTCGCCGGGCTGGGGATGTGGCTGTGCCGGCGCGGCCCGTGGGCAACGCGCGAGCTGGCTCTGGTGATCGCCGGCGTGTCGCTCGTGTGCCTGATCTTCTTCCTTTTCATCGAGAGCGAGGGCCGGAACTACGGCGGCATGTCCAGCGGCTTCCGCTGGGTCTTCTGGCTCGCGCCGCTGTGGCTGGTGGCCATGCTCCCGGCCGCCGACGCGATGTCGCGATGGAGAGCCACCCGGCTCGTGACGCTCGTGCTGCTGGCCGTGTCCGTCGCCTCGGCCAGCTACCCGACGTGGAACCCGTGGATTCATCCCTGGCTGTTGGAGTTCCTGCATTACGTGGGATGGATACACGTGTAAAGCGGAAAGTGGTGGGGTGGCACGCCCTGAGACACGAAGGGCGTGGCTGAACCGCGATAGATGCCTGCCACGCCCTTCGCCTGGGGCTCAGGGACGTGCCACCCACTGACAACCGACAAGGAACCCGATCATGTCGCGTCCATCGGAGAATCTGACGTTGAGTCGTCGCCGTTTTCTGGGATCGACGACGCTTGCCGGGACGAGTTTGTTGGCCGGCCGGATGCTGGCGGCCGACGCGCCGGCCGGCGCGAACGACCGGTTGTCGATCGGCATGATCTGCGTCGGCGACCGGGGCATGGACCACGTCAAGTCGATCGCCTCGCTGGCCAAGGACCACAACGTCGAGATCACGGCGGTTTGCGACGTCTGGAAGCCGAACCTGGACCGCGCGGCCGCGGCGGTGAAAGAGAAATGGGGCAAGTCGCCTCGCACGTCGACCCGATTCGCGGACCTGTTCGGAAAAGACGTCGACGCCGTGGTCATCGCCACGCCGGATTTCGGCCACACGCCGATCATGATCGAGGCGCTCGCGGCCGGCAAGGACGTCTACGTCGAAAAGCCCATGTCGCTGGAAGTCGAGGGCGCCAATCGGGCGCTGGACCTCGCGCGGGAAAAGAACGCGGTGGTCCAGGTCGGCACCCAGCGCCGCAGCGACGGCCAGTTTCTCGCGGCGGCCAAGCTGCTCACCGGCGGCGTGCTGGGCAAGATCAGCCGCGTCTCGGCGGAGTACAACTTCAACGAGGCCCGCTGGGCACGCGGATTCGACGACTGCAAGGCCGCCGACGTCGACTGGGACGCCTATCTGTTCAATCGCCCCAAGCGCGACTTCGACCCCCGGCTGCTGCGCCGGTGGCAGTTGTACAAGCTTTGCACCAACGGTCTGTCGGGCCTGTGGATGACCCATTACGTCGACGCGGTGAACATGCTCTTGGGGACGACCTACCCCGCCAGCGTCGTCGCCCTGGGCGGCGATTACGTCTGGAAGGACGGCCGCGAGCACGGCGACACGTTTCGGGCGCTCTTGGACTATCCCGAGGGATTCCTCATGGCCTGGGGCATGGGCCTGGGCAACGAAGCCAGCCGGTACTGGACTATCCACGGGACCCAAGGTACGCTGGACCTCGAAGCGTGGATGCTCCTCCGCGCCGGTGGAAAGGACACGTCGATCAAGGATCAGAAGATCCCGCCCGAGCCGACCACGTCGCACATGGGCAATTGGTTCGACTGCATGCGGACCCGCGGGCGGCCCCGGGCGGACATCGAGTTCGGCTATCAGCACGCCGTGGCCACGATCATGGCCGCCGAAGCCATGCACTCCGGCCGCCGGCAGAAGTACGACGCCCCGAAGCGAGCGATCGTCGCGGGGTGAGACATGGGGGGCGCCGTGCCGCGACAAATGTTCGCGGCAACCGACTAATATGGGGGGTCGCTAGGGAGCTGTCCGGGCGGCATCCGAATGGGAGATCCCGGACTGGAGTTTTTGGCGTTCACCACCGCTATTGATGTCGGCGTCACGCGACCTTTTACCGGGAGAACGCCGAGCCGTACCACGCCAAAGTAGTGTTCTGGTGATGCTCCATCGTGTGCCACCGAAGCAAAAAGTGCGCGCGTCGTGAAAGACAGATATACCAAGCCGGTTCTGCTCCTGGTTTTCGTCGCCCTGGCGGCGGGCATCGTCGCGGCAGGCGGCCTTCTCTACCGCAGCCAACGTGACAGTTGCCAAACGGAGGCAGAGCACGAACTCGCCGCCGTCGCCGATCTGAAGGTGAGCGAGATCTTGATGTGGAGGAAGGACTGTTCGGAGGAAGCCAGCATCTTCTATAAGAACAGTGCCTTCTCGGCTCTGGTGCGGCGCTCGATCAAGCGGCCGCAAGACCTGCCTGTGCAAGAAGAGCTTCGGACCTGGATCGGCCACTTCCAGGTGAGCGAACACTACGATCGAATCGCTTTGCTCGACGCCGCGGGCAACACGTGGATGTCGGTTCCCGGCGCGGAGGAGCCGCTTTCTTCCGTCACCACGGAGAAGGCCCGTGAAGCCATGCGTTCGGGGCAACTGACCTTCGAGGACTTCCGTCGGAATGAGTATTCCAAGAAGGTTTACATCCGCCTATTCGTGCCGATTCTCGACGGGCCCTCGGGCGGGCGACCGCTCGGCGTTCTGATGTTGAGGATTGACCCCGAGGTCTACCTCTACCCCTTCATCCAGCGTTGGCCGACGCTCAGCGAGACGGCCGAAACGGCGTTGATTCGCCGGGAAGGAAACGAGGCCGTCTTCCTGAATGAACTCAGGTTCCAAGAAGACACAACCCTTGCCCCGCGCGTGTCGCTTGATAGCACGGACCTTCCGGCGGTGAAGGCGGCCCTGGGCCAGGAAGGGATCATGGAAGGCGTTGATTACCGGGGCGTGCCGGTGCTGGCGGCCGTGCGCGCCGTGCCCGATTCGCCGTGGTTTCTAGTGGCCAAGATGGATGCCGCGGAGGTGTACGCGCCGATGCGCGAGCGGCTCTGGCTGACGGTCTCTTTCGTAGGCGTCCTGCTGTTCAGCGTGGCGGCAGCGGGGAGATTCTTCTGGAGGCAACAGCACGCCGCTCTCGACCGGGAGAAGTATGAGGCCGAACAGAAGTACTGCGCGATTATTGAGGCAAGCGCCGATGGCATTCTGATGGCCGACGTCGAAACGAAGATGCTCAAGTACCCAAATCCGGCATTCTGCCGGATGCTCGGGTACACCGAACGCGAATTGAGCACGATGACCGTAGCGGACATGATCCAGAGAAACGCTTTGCACAACTCCCTGGCGGAGTTTGAAGGACTGGCCCGCGACGAAGGCAATGGTGTTGCACAGGACATTCCATGTCTCCGCAAGGACGGCGCGGTTGTCTGTGCGGATATCAACACTGCCCATGCCACTATTGATGGCCGGAAGTGCCTTGTGGGCGTCTTCCGCGACATCACCGAGCGGAAGCGGACCGAGGCGGCGCTCCGCCAAAGCGAGGAACTCTATCGATCTCTCGTGGAAAACATCGATGCAGGCATCACGCTCATCGATCCCAGTCACTCTATCATCGCGGTAAATCCGGCACAATCAAGGCTGATAGGCAAGTGCGAGGCGCAGTTGCTCGGAAAGAAGTGTTACCGCGAGTTTGAGAGACGGGATGCCGTCTGCGGCCATTGTCCCGGAATCAAAGCGATGGCGACGCATGAGCCAGCCGAGGTGGAAACGAAGGGATTTCGAGACGACGGCTCCCTGTTTGATGTCAGGGTGAGGGCTTTCCCCTTGCTCGGGCCCGACGGCGCCGCGACGGGGTTTATTGAACTGATTGAAGACATCACCGACCGCAAGTTGGCACACGAACAACTCCAAAACTACGCGACGGAATTGGAGGCGACCAACAAAGCCCTGGATAAAGCCAAGCATCTTGCCCAGGCGGCCAACCACGCTAAGAGCGAGTTCCTGGCCAACATGAGCCACGAAATCCGCACCCCCATGACCGCCATCCTCGGCTATGCCGACCTCATGTTGGACGAGAACGTCGGACGCACTACACGAGAACACGTCGCCGTTATCAAACGCAGTGGCGAGCACCTCCTGAAAGTTATTGGCGATATCCTGGACCTCTCGAAGATCGAAGCCGGAAAGCTCCAGATCGAGCCGACACGCTGCTCGCCGGTCCAACTGGTGGCCGAAGTCGTTTCCCTGATGCGCCCTCGAGCCGCCGCGAAGCAACTGAAGCTGAAGACGGAACTGGCCCACCCCCTGCCCGAAACCGTGTTCACCGATCCCTTGCGACTGCGCCAGGTGCTGGTCAATCTGGTGGGCAACGCGATCAAGTTCACCGACCGGGGCGAAGTCCGCCTCGCCGTCCGGTTCGCCTCGGACGCCGGTCCCCCGCGTCTATGCTTCGACGTGACCGACACGGGCATCGGCATGAACGAAGAACAAATCGGGCGACTGTTCCAGCCGTTCAGCCAGGTGGACAACTCGTCCACGCGGAAGTTCGGCGGCACGGGACTGGGCCTTTGCATCAGCAAGCATCTGGCCGAGGCCCTGGGCGGCAACATCGAAGTGCGTTCCGAGCCGGGAAAGGGCAGCACTTTCAGCGTGACGATCGATCCGGGGCCACTGGACGCGATGCACATGATGCGCAATCCCCAAGAGGCATTGCTCGATCGACCGCCATCAGCGATCGCGGCAACCCCACACAAGATCGTGCTCTGCGGCCGAATCCTCCTGGCCGAGGACGGGCTGGACAATCAGCGGTTGATCTCGCTGCTGCTGAGAAAGGCCGGCGCCGACGTCAGCTTGGTCGAGAACGGGCAGCTTGCCGTCGAGGCCGCCTTGGCCGCGCGCGAGGCGGGCGAACCGTTCGACGTGATCCTGATGGACATGCAGATGCCCGTGCTGGACGGATACGAGGCCACGCGGCAATTACGCGCACTGGGCTACACCGGCCGCATCGTCGCCCTGACGGCGCATGTGATGGCCGAGGACTGCCAAAGATGCCTCGATGCCGGCTGCAACGACTACCTGTCTAAGCCATGCCGGCGCCGCGACCTGCTGGAAATGGTGGCGCGGCATAGCACTGTGGAGAAAAAGGACATACCTCTCATGCCGGATTATGCCCCATGAAGGAAAAGAAGACCGTTCGCGCGGGGATCGTCGGCTCCGGTTTCGCCGCGCGGTTTCATTACGAGGCCGTGTCGAAGATCCACGGCACCGTGGTCGACGTGGTTGGCGTCCATTCGCTGGACGTCCCGACCGCGAAACAGTACGCCCGGGAGCGCGACATCCGCTTCTTCGACACGCTCGACGCGCTGGTCGACGAGGTCGACGTGGTACACGTTTGCGTGCCGCCGATCGCCCACGAGACCGTCGCCGTCGCGGCCCTGAAACGTAACAAGTTCGCCATCTGCGAGAAGCCGCTGACCGGCTACTTTGGCACGGGCAAGGACGACTTTCACGGCGACCGCTTCCCGCGGCAAGAGGCCCTGGACGCGGCACTGGCAAGCGTCGAGCGAATCCTCGACGCCGAGGCCAACAGCCGAGGACGGCTGCTGTATGCCGAGAACTGGATCTACATGCCCTCGATCCAGAAAGAGCGCGAGATCCTCGAAAAGACGGGTGGCCAGATTCTGTGGATCCACGGCGAGGAGGCCCACAGCGGCTCGCACGCCGAGTATTACGCCTACTGGAAGAATGGCGGCGGCGGCGCGCTCATCGGCAAGGGCTGCCATCCGCTCACGGCGGCGATGTATCTCAAGCGGGTGGAAGGCCGGGCGCGGAACGGAAACCCGATTCGACCCAAGACGGTGTCGGCCCGGGCGCACGCCCTGACCCGCATGGGCACGTTCCGCGACGCGGGGCTCATCCGCTGCGACTACCACGACATCGACGATTTCTCGATGATGCACGTCGAGTTCGACGACGGCACGGTCGCCGACGTGTTCGCCTCGGATATTGTCGTCGGGGGCATCCACAACTGGCTGGAGATCTTGGCCAACAACCACCGCGCCCGGTGCAACATCAACCCCAACACGGCGATGGAAACCTACAATCCCGTCGAGGAGAACTTCAAGGACATCTACGTCGTCGAGAAGATCGAAACCAAACAGGGCTGGGCGTGTACGTCGCCCGACGAAGACTGGTTCACCGGCTACCCGCAGGAAATGGAGGCGTTTTATCGCACGATCGCCTACGGTGAACCGACCCAGAGCGACAGCCGCCTGGGGGCCGACGCGATCTCGACGATCTACAGCGCGTACCTCTCGGCCGAGCGCCTCGGCGCGGCGGTCGAGGTGAAGACGTTTTGAGCCCGCGAAACCGAGCCGCGACCGTGAGGAAGCGGCATTACGCGGCGTGATTGGCCCATGTTTCCTTCCGCTCCCTTACGCTTCCTTACTGTCCCCTCCGCTCCCTTACGGTCGCGGCTCGGTTTGGGAGGATTTCGGTCGGCGCGACCTACGCACGGAGCCACTGCCATTCGAGGAGGCTGTACTATGAAGAGACTGCCTGCAACCGGACTAGCGCTCGGCGTTCTTGCCTGTTCGATAGCGGTTTGCCGCGCGGAGTCGCCGGCGGTGCTGGTCGTTGGACCTTCCGTGGAGCCGTTGCACGTGAGCGTCACGGCGCCCCCGGCGGCTAAGCTCGACTCGGCCGGCGCGTGGCGACTGGTCGAAGTCGATCATCCTCAGACGGCGGTCCCCGCCCAGTGCGTGTCCGCCGAGGGGCCCGAGGGCACGGTCGACCCCTTCGGCGTGGCCGTGCTCGCGAGCATCCCCGCCCGAGCCGACGCGGCCGCACCGCGGCGTTTCCGATTGGAGCCGGCCGGCGCGGCGGATGCCGGCGCGACGGCGTTCGAGTTTCGCGACCTCAACGACAAGTCGCTCGGGCTGTTCGACGGCGGCAAGCCCGTGCTGGTCTACAACCACGGCGAGATCACCGACGAACGGGTGCCGAAGGACGATCCGCGGCGTCGCCGGGCGTGCTACCTCCACCCGGTGTACGGACTCAACGGCGAGGTGCTCACCGGCGATTTCCCGCCCGACCATTTCCACCACCACGGCATCTTCTGGACGTGGCCGCACGTCGAAATCGACGGCAAGGAGTATGACATTTGGGCGGGCGACAACATCCACGACCGTTTCGTCGGCTGGATCGACCGCCGCGTGGGACCCGTCGGCGCCGTGCTGGCCTTCGAGAACGGCTGGTACGTCGGCCCGAAGAAGGTGATGATCGAACGCGTGTGGCTGCGGGTGTATCGCTCAAGCGACGAGGCCCGGGCGGTGGACGTCGATCTGACGCTGATCCCGGTCGATCGGCCGATCACGTTGCGGGGCGCGGAAGACAAGAGCTACGGTGGGATCGCCATGCGGTTCGACGTGCCCCCGGGCGGCAAGACCACCATCACCGTGCCCGACGGCGTCGCGGCGGAAGATCTCCCGGACACGCGGCTGCCTTGGGCGGACCTGTCGCGCCAGTTCGAGGGCGTGGCGACTCCCAGCGGCGCGGCGATCATGATTTCGCCCGAGCATCCCGACTTTCCGCCAACGTGGCTGACCCGCCATTACGGCATTCTGTGCGTCGGTTACCCGGGCGTGAAGGGGAAGACGTTCGAGCCCGGCAAACCGCTACGGATGAGCTACCGCGTGTGGATCCACAAGACCGCCGCCGACGCCGCGCGGCTCAAGCAAGCCCACGCGGCCTACGACGCCGCGGTCAAGGCAGCCTGGCAGTAGCCTGCCATCGCGCAACGGCGGGGTGGCATGCAAAGCCGTTGACCCCTTCTTGATCCTGCATTACCCAGACTTCCCGTGTCTTCTACGCGTGGTGTGCCACTTGCCTGCAACCGGTGACAATGGAACGCTCACCGGCGTTCGCGCCGCGTTGGGAATGGATGCCGCGCCGGTCGAAGCGAGTGGCACACTATGCTACACGGAGAGAAAGCCATGACAACGCTTCCACGAATCGCGATTACCATGGGCGACCCGGCCGGCGTAGGGCCGGAACTGTGCCTGCGAATGCTCGGCGAGCCGAGGGTGCTGGCGCAATGCGTCCCCGTCATCTTCGGCGATGCCGGCGTGTTGGCCCGCGTGGCAAACACCTGTGGGCCGGCCATGGGAATAGGGGACAGGCACCTTTTGCCCGCCAGGCACCTTTTGCCCGCAGGGCCCGAAGGGTGCTTCGCACAAAAGGTGCCTGTCCCCTTTTCCCCGCCCGAGGACATCATCCCGCTCGACGACTGGCCCTCGGCGTGCCGGCAACTCCGCTTGCCCGCCGTGGTCGATTGCCGGGCAATCGAGGCGTCGAGCGTGCGGCCCGGCGTGATTTCGGCCGCCACCGGCCGGGCGTCGTACGTCTACATCGAGCAGGCGATCCGCGCGGCCTTGGCCGGCGAAGTGGCGGCGGTCACCACCGCGCCGATCCACAAGGAGGCCCTGCACCAGGCGGGAATCGACTACCCCGGCCATACCGAAATCTTCGCCGAGAAATCCGGCGCCGCCCGCACGTGCATGATGCTCACCTCGGAGGCGATCACCGTCAGCCTCGTGACCACGCACGTCGGCTACCGCGACGTGCCCGAGTTGCTCACGACGCCGAGGATCCTCGACGTCATCGAACTGACGGCCGACGTCATGCGCCGCCTGCGGGGGCGGCCGCCGCGGCTGGTCGTCTGCGGGCTAAATCCGCACGCGGGCGAGCACGGCTTGTTCGGCGGCGGCGAAGAGGAGACCCTCATCGCCCCGGCGGTCGCGGCGGCCCGGGAGCGGGGCATCGACGTCCAAGGCCCACTGCCGCCGGACACGGCGTTCGTGCCCGACCGGCTCCGCGAGACCGACGCCTTCGTCTCGATGTACCACGACCAGGGTCTGATTCCGCTGAAGCTCTTGGCCTTCGACACGGCCGTCAACGTAACGCTCGGCCTGCCGATCGTCCGCACCTCCGTCGACCACGGCACGGCACTGGACATCGCGTGGACCGGCAAGGCCAAGGCGGAAAGCATGGTCCAAGCGGTTCTTCTGGCGGCGAGGCTTGCGGGGAGGTAGTCGGGCGACTATCCTCTACATATGTCTACCTCTGCATTTTCTTCATCGAGGGTCTGCCATGAAACGTCGAACTTTTCTGGGGATGGGCGCCGCGGCGGCGGCCGTGTCGGTTTCCGGGTCCGCGCGTGGGTTGGAAGGGGGCGGCCAGCGGCCGGTCGCGGCGGCGGCTCCGCCGGTGCTGGCGAGCTATTCGGCGGAAGAGCAGCGGCGACGTCTGCAAAACATCGCGCACGCACGGCAGCACGTCCGACGCGCGATGCGCAAGCACCTGGTCACCAGCTATCTGCCGGGCCAGTGCTGTTACAACCTGGGCGAGTACCCCAGCGTGAAGCCGTGGGAGCCCGACGACGGGGACGAGCGGGAACTCGACCGGCTTCGCGACCACGGCATCCGGTTGATCCAGGTCCACGAGGAGTGGAACGATTCGCAGCGCCGGTTCGGTTCGCACAAGCTCGCGGCGCTCAATCCGGCCGGCTTCCGCCGATTCGTCGACATGGTACACCGGCGCGGCATGAGGCTGATCGTCTACGTCTCCAGCGGCTATTTCGACCGCAAGGACCCCGATTTCCGCCCGGAATGGGCCGCCGGCCCGGACCTCCGCGAGATTTATTTCCAGTACGCCCATTGCTCGCCGGCGAGTCCCGGCTGGCGTGCGTACTTTCTCAAGCACCTTGCGCCAATCCTCGACGACTACGGCATCGACGGCCTCTACAACGACCTCGGCTACGTCCAGCCGGGGACCGGCGATCCCGCGACGCAGTCCCGGGACGAGGTGGTCGCCTTCGACGAAAGTCCCACGCACGACGGCGCCCTGGAGGACCTGCTGGGGATGATCCATGCCGAGGTGAATCGCCGCGGCGGGATCGTCAAGGTCCACATCGGCGGGCCGAGGGCTCCCGCGACCGACGTCAAGGTCTACGATTATCTCTGGGTGGGCGAGGCGGGCGAGAACGGCGACCTGCTGCGCGAGGCGACGAAGAACCACGCCCCGTACGTCGTGCCGTGCCTCGACATGAGCCGGGCCAAGATCGACCGCGAGGACGACCTCTATCTGCACGCGATCCCCTACATGCAGTTTCCGCTGCTGTTGGCGGGCAGGCCCTTCACCGGCGAGCGGGCCGTGATCCCGGGGATCGAGTACCCGCCCGAGGACAAGTGCTTCTGGACGCGACACTGCCGGGCCATCTGGAAGCAGTACCAAGCCCATCCCGACGGCCCGCACAGCTACGGCTGGTGGGACTCGGTGCCGGGCCGGCCCGAAGCCCGGCCGACGCACCAGCGATGGCTGAGCCGCTACTTGCCGCTGGTCGAGGAGGGGACCTGGGCGTGGCTGGAAGTCGCCGATTCGGACCTTTGGACCGGGCCGCTGCCGGATAAGGTGGTCGCTTCGGTGTTCGCCAACCGGCAGTCCTATCTCGTCCTGGCGAATTACGGAACGACCCCGGCCGAACTCCACACCGCCGATCCCTACGTGCCCGTCGGCGACGGCCAGGCTCAGCCCAAGAAAGACTGGAAGCTCGAAGCCCGGTCGCTTCAACTGCTCCAGCGGGTCGGATAGGAGCGGGGCCGGTTTGGCGCTAAGGATTGGCGGACCAATGACTGTCGCATTGTCGCCTTTCGCTCCGCGAAAGTAGCGCCGTATCCACGCTACTTTCGCGGAGCGAAAGG
>JAPLNP010000321.1 GCA_026401055.1 Planctomycetia bacterium | reverse complement strand
AACCGAAGCCCGAGATGAAGCACCCCACAACCCAACGCCCCCCAAGACGCCGCCCAGGGCCAAGCGGTCCGGCTGCGCCACGCCCGCTACACAGATTATCCGGGAAACCAAACATCGCTATTTGCTTGTTTAGGGACTAGTGCTATCGCGTCGTCGCGGAGCGATGAACAATAGGACGCTATGTTCTGCCCGCTCCCGACGCCTTGTCAATCATACCCCTGTCGAACTACCAAGGACTACAAACCCCTAAATGCAGTGAACGTCATTCCTTGTCAGGAACCGTTCCGTTCCCGCGGCAGTCGGCCGGTCACTGCAAAGCGATGCGAAGTCCTGGAGCGGTTGCCCGATTCTGCCACCTCGCAAATCAGACCGCCAAGAACCCGTGCGAAAAGCGGTTCATGGGGCGCTCTTCATACGGATCGTCCAGGGGGCATAAATCACCCATCCTCACCCCACCTGAGGTTGAGGCGGCCGAGACTGACCCGGCGGTGCTTGGACAAGCCAACCGTGGCGCCCGCGTGCTGAGAGCCATTGCCACCGCGCGTTGCCTTTTCTCACCGCGGCCCCGCGGCGGCGGCGGGGGACACCGGTCTTGCACGCTTGTCCGAAGCCGTTGACCGTCAACGTGTTCCATCGCCTCGTCGTCGGGGAAACCCGGCCGCCGGCTTCTTCGGCATTCGGTTTGCTCCCTCGCTCACTCCAGCGTGCCGACGGTGGAAGAGCCTTCGTCCCCTCGGGCTCTTCCGTCGTCCGGCAAGCCTCCTTTTCGCATTTCTCCACGTCCTCGTCCCGCTGCCGGACTCTCGGGTGTTCTGTCGATGCATGCTCGCGACCTGATCGAACTGGCGGCAGTCGTCTCGGCCCATGGCCCGGTGCTGATCCACGGCGGCGCGACGATTTCGGGCTCGGCCGTCGAGCAGTATTGGACCGCGTCGAAATGCCGGCTGGATCGTTGGGCCCGCGACCTCAAGGAATTCTCCACGGAAGCCGCGCATCCGACGCCCGAGTGGCGGCGCACGCGATGGCCGCTCTTTTGCGCGGTCCTCGAAGAAGTGCTCACCGGCGAAGTGCTCACCCGGGTGTTCGCCGCCGTCATGAGTGCCCACGACCGCGAGCAAGGGACCGAGGACGTCTCGCCCCTGACGCGGAGCATCATGCTCGGCCATCTCGAGGCGCGAACCCGGGTGTTGCGACATTTGGTGCGCGGGCCGGGCATCCGCGCCGAAGAGGCGCTGCGGCTCAACCGGCTCCGACGCCGCGTCGAACGGTGGATTGATCTATTGGTCGGGCACCTGGCCGGCGAGGTGGACGTCCGCCAATTCGCGATCGACCCGAGCCGGGCAGCCGACTTCGGCGAAGACCTCGGCTACCAGAGCCGCCTGTCCGGCGGGCGGCACGCCTGGCCGCTCGTGCAGGCATCGCTGCGAGCCGCCTTCGGCCAGGGGCTCTCCCCGCTCTCACCCAACGCCGATCTGAACGACCGCATCGGCACGAGCGTGCTCAGTTGTTTCCCGCCAGAACTGTTCGACTCGACCGGCGTGTTCCGCTCGCTCTGGATGGTCCGCCTGACGAATGGGACGGCCGATGCCGAGGGCATGCTCGACGACCTCTTGGGGCCCGAGAAGATCCCGGCGAGCCAGGATGAACTCGATGCCGCCGAGGGGATGCTCGACCGGCTCCGCCGCTTCGGCACGTGCTGAGCCGTCGGGTGGCGCGTCTCTTGACGCGCGGCCGTCTACCGCAACGCCCGCATCAAGAACAAGATCACGAGCACCGCGACAGCCGCCACCAGTCCGGCCACACCGATGCGTGACCACGACAGCGGCTTGTCGCCGGCCGCCTTGCCCGTCTGACCGTTGAGCAGAAATCGATAGAGTTTGTCGCGGTAGCGGTAGCTCAGCAGGTAGATCGGCAGGAGAATCAGGTCGGAGTTGACCAAGTTGAATTGGGTGTCGACGCGAAGGCCGCGATGGGTGTCGCCCGGCAGGTGTTCGGCGACGTTGTTCTGCTCGCGGCGCAGGAATTCCTGCTGGCAGGCGGCCAGCGCCGCCTCGCGGTCGACGGAGTATTCCTCGCTGAGCCATCCGGCGAGGAAGTAGGGCTCGTAACGCTTCAGCGCCGCCAGGTGGAACGGTTTGATCCGCTCGGCGTCCTGCTGATTCAAGCCCCGGCTGCCCGAGACCAGGTAGCCGCTGTAGTAGCGATGGTGCCGGCCGTCGAGGTCCCACCACTCGGTCTCCTGGACCTGCCGCGTCTTGGTCACGGTCTTGCCGTTCTCCTGGGTCGTGTACGTTTCGGTCCGGTACCAGTGTTCGCCGACGTCGGCCGACCAGCGGCTTTCGGCCAGCATCGAAAACGACCAGAACGGCAGATACACGCCCGTGAGCTTCTCCTCGATCCGCGCCGTCTTCAGATCGCCGGGCCGGAACCAGGAATTGCGGTCGAGCCACTCGCGGAACTTCGCCAGGGCGTCTTCCCGCGTGACGGCGAACCCGATCACAAACTCCGGCGGCTGGCGGTGCGTCTCGGGCTCGGGCAGCTCGACGACGTAGGTCGAATCGCAGAACGCGCAGATGTAGCTCCGCCGGTCCGGATCGATCGCCACCTCCGCCCCGCAATTTTTGCACGCGAACCGCTTCTGCGCGGCCGCCGGCTCGCGTGGCGGCTCGGCCGCCGGCAGCGTGCCGCCGCAGGCCGGGCAAAACCGGTCGTCCGTCTCGATCGGAGAGCCACAATGCTCGCACGCCCTCGCCCGCAACGCCGGCCCCGCGTCGTCCACGCTCGGTGCAAAACTGCTCGCTTCAGACATCGGTGTCCCTCCCCTGCTGATAGATCGCCTGCAACAGGCTCTGCACGTCCTTGTACTTCGCCTTCGTCGACAAGGCCGCGTCCACCAGTCGCCGGGCGTCGCTCTCGCCGTGGCCGAGGCGGCGCAGCACATCGTAGGTCTCGGAAACGACGTCCGAGGTGACTTCCGACTCGACCTCCGCCCGGGCGACCATCAGGGCGAATTTGGGGACTTTTCGGCGTAGCTTGGCGACGATCCGTTCGGACATCGCCGGCCCGATGCCCGGCAGCGTCGAAAGCCCCTTGGTGTCCTGCTCCTCGATGGCGGTGGCCACCTCCTTGACCGGCCGGACCATCGCCCGAAGGGCCTTCTTCACCCCGACGCCGTCGACGGAGCAAAACAGCTCGAAGAACTCGCGTTCGACCTCGGTCAGGAACCCGATCATCCGCGGCGTCATCCGACCCTGCATTGGGTTGCCTTCGAGATACTCGATCGTGTACAGGTTGATTTCCTGGTTCATCTCCGCCTGCAACTGCCGCCGGGTGAACTCGGGAATCAGGACTTCGTGTTCGCACGGTCCCACCTGCAACGTCAATGCGTCGTCCATCAGCGCCACGAGCCGGCCGGTGATTTTCGTGATCAAGAGGAGAGTCTCCAGAGAAGGTTAGGACGGGTGAACGTTGCCCATTGCATGGTCGTTCCGCTGCTTTAGCCCGAAGGGCTTCCGTATCATAGCCAAGGGTTGCCGCGCAGCGGCTACCCTGGGTGAGATTCAGGCCGTCACCGTATCAACCCCGTTGGGGTTTCTCGCGTTTGGGACGTTCGGGACCCGGGGTAGCGGCTGCGCCGCAACCCCGGGCTATGTTCCTCAAGCCCTTCGGGCTAGTCCATTTCCTCGCCCTACCTTTTCCGCAATTCAACCGGTCGGTCCTTGAGATAGTAGTGGCAAAGGGCGATGGCCAGGGCGTCGGCGACGTCGGGGGGCTCCGGCGGGGCGGAAAGGCCGAACTCGTGCTGGATCGCCGACTGAATCTGCGCCTTCGTCGCGTGGCCCGAG
This sequence comes from Planctomycetia bacterium, assembly GCA_026401055.1. GTDB lineage: Bacteria > Planctomycetota > Planctomycetia > Pirellulales > Thermoguttaceae > JAPLNP01. The sequence goes on along the minus strand of JAPLNP010000321.1, from coordinate 6,099 downwards.
CCCGTCGTGATCTTTTTCACTTGCGTGGCGGCGTAGTGGACGACCGGCACGCCGGCCTGGGCGGCGGCCAGGCAGATCACGCCCCGGGCGTGGCCCATCAGGATCGCCGTCTTCGGCCGCGCGTAGTGCGAATAAAGCTCTTCGATCGCCATGGTCGTCGGCCGCAGCTCGGCGATCACCTCGGCCACGCCGCGATGGATCTCCTCCACCCGGGCCGTGATCGACCCCCGCGCGCGTCCCCGCACGATGCCCGCCTCGCAAAGCCGGAGTCTCCCGGCCGACCACTCCAGCACCCCGTAGCCGGTGACGTTCAGGCCGGGATCGATGCCGAGGATGCGAAGCGGCGGAGGGCACATGCTGACCACTGATAACTGACAACCGACAACTACTTCACCGGCTCCACTCGGTTCCGCCGGGACGATCTTCGAGCGTCACGCCGAGCTTGCCGAGGGTGTCGCGGATCCGGTCGGCCGTGGCGAAATCCTTGTTTTTTCGGGCGGACGCGCGGATCTCGATCACCAGGCCCATCAGGCCGTCGACCAGCCCGTCGCCGGCCGATTTCTCTTCGATCGGTTGGCGGAACAAGCCGAGCGTGGCGCCGAGTTCGCGGAGCGTCGTGGCGCCCCGCGTCACTGCGGCGACGGCGTCGGCATTGGCGCCGGCGCTGTCCTCGAGTTTCTCGTCGTCCATGAACTTGTTGAGCCGCCGGACCAGGTCGAACAGCGCCGCCGTGGCGCCGCCGGTGTTGAAGTCGTCGTCCATCGCGTCGAGAAACGCGCAGCGATGGGCCGCCACGTCGACCAACAGCGGCACGCCGCCGGGCTCGAAATCGCCCTGGGGCCGCTTCGGCGGCGTCGGCAGGCCGTAAAAACTCTGGCCGGTAGCCCGGTGGTAGCGTTTGAAGAACCGGTAGAACGTCTCCAGGCCGGTGCCGACCTGCCGGATGCGGGATTCGCTGAAGTCGATCGGGCGTCGGTAATGGGTCGAGAGGAGGAAGAACCGGATCGTCTCGCCGGGGAACTGCTTGAGCATGTCGCTGAAGGCGTTGGAGCCCTTGGACTTGCTGATCTTGCCCAACTCTTGGGAGGCGAGATCGCCTTCGGCCGGCCGGGTTTGCCGCCCGCCGAGCTTGCCCACCTCGTCCGAAGCCTGCATCAGGCCGTTGTGCATCCAGTACTTGGCCATGGGGCGTCCGTGGGCGGATTCGCTCTGGGCGATTTCGTTTTCGTGGTGCGGAAAGACGAGGTCCAGCCCGCCGCCGTGGATGTCGAACGTCTCGCCCAACAGGCGGCGGCTCATGGCGGAGCACTCGATGTGCCAGCCGGGCCGGCCGTTGCCCCAGGGGCTGGGCCACGAGGGCTCGTCCGGCTTGGCCGCCTTCCACAGGGCGAAATCGGCGCTGGCGCGCTTCCGCGCGGCCGTGCCGCCGCCCTCGCCAAGCATGTCGGCCGTCGAGCGTCCGCTGAGCTTGCCGTAGCCGTCGCACTTGGCGACCTCGAAATAGACGTCGCCGTCGGACTCGTAGGCGAACCCCTTCTCGACCAACGTCGCGGTCAGCTTGATGATCTCGTCGATGTTGTCGGTCGCGCGGGGAAACTGGTCGACCGAATCGACGCCCATCGCGTGGAGGTTGCCCATGTAGTCGGCGGTCATCTCGCCGGCCAGTTGGGCCATGGGGACGTGGCGCCGGTTCGACTCGGTGATGAGCTTGTCGTCGACGTCGGTCACGTTGATCACGAGCGTGACGTCGTAGCCGGAGTAGACGAGGTATCACCCGTCAACCATCAACCGTCAACCATCAACCGTCAACCATCAACCGTCAACCATCAACCGTCAACCGTCAACCGTCAACTCACACGGCCTCGAGCAGGACGACGCACTCGGCGGCGATGGCTTCCTCGCGGCCGATGGGGCCGACGCTCTCGCCGGTCGTGGCCTTCACGCCGATCCGCTCCGGCGTGGTGCCGAGGATCTCGGCCAGGCGGCGTCGGATGGCGTCACGGTGCGGGGCCAATCGCGGGCGCTGGGCGAAAACGACGCAATCGAGGTTGCCGATCCGCCAGCCCAACGCGGCGACCGCCGCCCACGCCGCGCGAAGCATCTCGGCCGAATCGCGTCCACGGTTGGCCGGGTCGGTGTCGGGGAACATCACGCCGATGTCGCCCAGCGCGGCCGCGCCCAGCACCGCGTCGGTGACGGCGTGCAGCAGCACGTCGGCGTCGCTGTGGCCGAGCAGACACGCATTATGGGCGATTACTATCCCACCCAATCGAAGCGGTCCTCCTGAACCGAGTCGATGGGTGTCGTGTCCAATTCCAACGCGGAAGGTCTGCGTGGCTCGATCTCCCTGACGATTGCCGACCGGTCAACTTCCACGAGGCGGATTATACTCCGACGCTTTTCTCGCGACAACGGAGTTTGTCCGCCCGCCCATTTCTAGCGGCCCCCGGCGGCCCTATAATCTAGAGATTATGGCCATCATCGAGATCGAAAACCTGTCGAAGACCTACCGCGTTTACCGGAAACCGGAGGGTATCGCTGCCTCTATTCGGGGTATTTTTCGCCGCCATTACTCCGTGGTCGAGGCGGTTCGGTCGATCGATCTCGTGGTCGAGCTGGGGCAATTCGTTGCCTTCCTCGGTCCCAACGGCGCCGGAAAAACCACCACGCTCAAGCTGCTTTCCGGCGTGATTACCCCCACCAGCGGCTCCGCCCGGGTGTTGGGGCATGTCCCCTGGCACCGCGAAAACGCCTATCGACGGCGGTTTGCCCTGGTGATGGGCCAGAAGAACCAGCTCTGGTGGGACTTGCCGGCCGCCGAGTCGTTTCGCCTCCATCAGCAGATTTATCGCATCGAGCCGGGGCAATTCGACCGGCGTCGGGACGAGTTGACCGGGCTGCTGGGCGTCCGGAAGCTGCTCCACCAGCCGGTTCGCGAGTTATCGCTGGGCGAGCGGATGAAGATGGAATTGACCGCCGCGCTGCTGCACTCGCCGGAGGTCCTGTTTCTCGACGAGCCGACCATCGGCCTGGACGTGGTGGCCCAGCACAACATCCAGTCGTTTTTGAAACATTATCAGGAGCTTCGCAAGATCACGATCCTCTTGACGAGCCATTACATGAAGGACGTCGCCGCCCTGTGCCGGCGCGTCGTCGTCATCGCGCTGGGCAGGATCATCTACGACGGATCCCTGTCGGGCATCATCGACCGGTTCGGCGGCCACAAGGTCGTCACGATCCAGTTATCCAACGGACAAACGCCGGACGACCTGGGCCGATACGGCGAGGTGCTTCCGAGCGAACCGCCGCGGGCGAGGCTTCGGGTCGGCCGCGACGTGGTGACCGACGTACTCGGCAGTTTGTTAAGCCGTTATGCGATCGTGGATATCAGCGTCGAAGACCCGCCCTTGGAAGACGTGATCGCAGACATGTTCACCCGCGTCGACGAGCCTTCGGAGCCCACCCTGGGCCAGGTGCCCGAGTTATTGAACGAGGAATAGACGGCCGCCGGTTCCCAACCCCGCCGACGCAGTCGGCGGGCGTTTTGAGTCGCCAATCTCCAATCCCTAATCCCTGACCCCTGACCCCTACCATGATCGTCGTGATGAAACGGGGGGCGACCCCGCAGGAAATCGAGCACATGATTCAGCGTGTCCGGGACCTCGGGCTGAAGCCCCATCCGATCTACGGGACGGAGCGGACCGTGATCGCGGCGATCGGCGAGAAGCGGGACGAGCATCGCCATTCGCTCGAAAGCGGCCCGGGCGTGGCCGAGGTCGTGCCGATCCTGGCGCCCTACAAGGTGGCCAGCCGCGAGGTCAAGCCCGAGTCCACCGTCGTTCGCGCGGGAAGCCTTACCGTGGGCAACAGTTACATCGGCATGATTGCCGGGCCGTGCTCGGTCGAAAGCGAGGAGCAGATGCTTTCGACGGCTCGGGCGGTCAAGCGCGCCGGGGCCACCGCGCTGCGCGGCGGCGCGTTCAAGCCGCGGACCAGCCCCTACAGTTTCCAGGGCCTGAAGGAGGACGGGCTGAAGATCCTGGCCGCGGCACGCGACGAGACCGGCCTGGCCGTGGTCACCGAGGTCATCAGCGCCAGCGACGTCGACCTGGTCGCCGGCTACGCCGACGTGCTGCAGATCGGCGCGCGGAACATGCAGAATTACCACCTATTGGAGACGGCCGGTGCGTCGGGCAAGCCCGTCTTGCTCAAACGCGGCCCCAGCGCCACGATGGACGAACTGCTCCTGGCGGCCGAATACATCCTCAACGCCGGCAATCCGAACGTGATGCTCTGCGAGCGGGGAATCCGCACCTTCGAGGCGCACACGCGATTCACGCTGCCGCTGGCCTCGGTGCCCTACCTGCACGAGCGGACGCACCTGCCGGTGGTGGTCGATCCGAGCCACGGCACCGGGCACGCCAGCCTGGTCACGCCCATGGCCTGCGCGGCCATCGCCGCCGGCGCCGACGGGGTGATTATCGAAGTTCATCCCGACCCCGAGACGGCCTTGAGCGACGGCTACCAATCGCTCACCTTCGAGCAGTTCGGCAAGGCGATGGCCCTGTGCCGCAAGATGGCCGACGCCATGGGCCGGCAGATCGTCGTTCGCGAGCCGGGCAGGGGTTAGTGGTTGGCCAATCAATCGTCATCACATCGTTCCATTTCAGCGCCGAGACGGTTGAGCTTCTCGTCCAGACGCTGGTAGCCGCGGTCGAGGTGTTCGAGATGGCGGACGACCGTTTCGCCTTCCGCGGCCAGCCCGGCCAAGACCAGCGCCGCGCTGGCCCGAAGGTCCGTGGCTGTGACCGTTGCCCCGGTCAGACGCGACACGCCGGTGACCACGGCCGTGCCGTCGGCGTGTTCGATTCGCGCGCCGAGTCGATTCAACTCGGCCACGTGCATGAACCGGCCGGGAAACACGCGGTCGCGCACCGTGCTGCGGCCGTCCGCCAGGCTCAGCATCGCCATCCACTGCGCCTGGATGTCCGTCGGCACGCCCGGGTAGGGCTCCGCCGTGATGTCGACGGGACGCACTGCGCCGCCGGCCGCGATTCTCACCCAGTCCGGGCCGATCTCCAACGCCGAGCCGGCCGTGGCCAGCTTGGCCAGCACTTCGCCGAGATGCCCGGGCACGACGCCGGTCACAGCGATCGAGTCCCGGGTGATGGCGGCGGCCAAGAGCAGCGTGGCGGCCTCGATCCGATCGGGAATCACGCGATGGGTCGCGCCGGAAAGGCGGTCGACGCCGGTGACGCGGAGCGTTGGCGTCCCCAGCCCTTCGATCTTCGCGCCCATGGCCAGGAGTAGTTGGCCGAGGTCGACGATTTCCGGCTCGACGGCCGCGCCGGTGATGGTCGTCTCGCCCCGGGCGAGGACCGCCGCGCTGAGGACGTTGGCGGTGCCGGTGACGGTCGGGCCGCGCGGGCCGGCCAGGTGGATCGCCGCGCCCGTCAAACGCCCCGCGCGAGCGACGACGTAACCGTGCTCGATCGTGATGTCGGCCCCGAGCGCCGCCAGACCGGCCAGGTGCAGATCGACGGGCCGATCGCCGATCGCGCATCCGCCGGGCAGCGAGACGACGGCGGCGCCGCGGCGCGCCACGAGCGGCCCCAGGACGCAGAAGCCCGCCCTCATGCGGCGCAGCAGTTCGTCGTCCGCCCGGGTCGGCTTGGGATCGACCGTTTCCAACCGCAACGTGTCGTCGGGTTCGTGGGTCGCCTCGACGCCCAACGCGCCGAGCAAGTCGACGAGCGTTCGCACGTCGTCCAATCGCGGGACGCCCTCGAGCCGCAGCGGCCCGTCGGCCAGGATCGCGACCGCCATCATCGGCAGTGCCGCGTTTTTCGATCCGCTTGCGCGAACCGTGCCGGAAAGTCGCCGCCGGCCGGTGATTTTCAGGTGCGACATCGGAGGGGGGCGCGTTGGTGCTACCACGGAGGATCGAGACGGACGCGCTCCATTATGCCGTAAAGCGTGCGTGTCGCAAGAACCGAGCCGCGACCGTAAGGGAGCGGTACCGTAAACCCGCCGACCCCGTCGCCCAACCGCTCCCTTACGGTCGCGGCTCGGTTTTGAAGGTCGGTCTTCAACGGTCGC
>JAPLNP010000586.1 GCA_026401055.1 Planctomycetia bacterium | reverse complement strand
AGTCAACGCCGACGAACGACCGATAAGCTACAATACTCTCGGACATACTGAAGGTCTCCGTGTTAGGGGTCGAAAAAGTGTGGAAACTCAGCGAAAGCATAGCTTTCGCCGGCCCCTACACGGTTTTACGCTCGTCGAACTGCTGGTGGTGATCGCCATCATCGGGATCTTGATTGCGTTGCTGCTGCCCGCGGTTCAGGCGGCGCGCGAGGCGGCCCGGCGGTCCCAATGCGCCAATAATCTGAAGCAACTCGGCGTGGCGTTTCAGAACTATCTCTCGACGCACGGATGTTTTCCGGCGGGCTCAATTCGCGATTACGCCAAGTGGGGCAACGACCCGATGTCGGGGCCGAGGACCCCTTGGTTGATCCACCTCTATCCGTTTCTCGAACAGGCGCCGGCCTGGGACGAATTCGACTTTTCGGAAGCTAGCTCCGTCAACCTCGGATGGCTCTGGGCGCACACCTCGAATTCGGTCGGACCCTACTCGCCGACCGCCCAGGTCGTTCCGACCCTGCGCTGCCCGAGCGATGGGCTGGGCGGGGATAAGTTCATCATTGCAACCTCATCGACCGACGAATGGGGAACGTACGCGCTGAACAACTACCTGGCGTTTTTCGGCAACGTCGACGAATCGCGGACTCTCGACGGCCTCGGCGCCCACAAACGTCACGCCTTCGGATTCAACGTTTTCACGAAGATTAACGACATCGCGGACGGCACGAGCCACACGATGCTTCTGGGCGAATACCTCACCGGCGTGGCGAGCCAGAAACGCTACGTCGGCCCCAGCGGACCCAACGACTACCGCGGCATGAACTTCGGCGACAACCCGAGCCAGAGCATGGTTTTCACCCGCTTCGGCCCGAACTCGACCACCCCGGATCGGATCTGGGGGCCGCAGTGCTACAACATGCCGCAACTCAACTTGCCCTGCGTCGCCGGTCCCGCTGGCGGGGGCTTCGCCAGCTCGCGAAGCCGCCATCCCGGCGGCGTCCAGGTGGTCCTGGCCGACGGTTCGGTCCAGTTCGTCGAAAACGGCATTGACTTGGCGGTATGGCAAGCGATGGGCTCGATCGCGGGCGGCGAGACCGTGGATCGGTAGGGTAGGACTGACAAGAGACTCCGGAGCGATGAAACTGCAACGATCATTGATGTCATCCCCTGCGGTGAAGTGCTGGCGTTTGTTACTCGTCGGGTGCCTGATTCTCGGCGGCTGTGGGCAAAGCCGCGTGCCCGTTCACGGTAAAGTCACCCTCGGTGGCGGCCCGTGGCCGAAACCGGGGGTGGTTCGTTTCGTGCGGGTCACCTCGGAGCAGGACGCCTCCGATCCCGGCATTACCGCCAAGTTCGGCACGGACGGCCGTTTCACTCTGGAACCGCCCGACGCTGATGGATTGGCCCCCGGCACGTATCGGGTCGCGGTGGAGTGCTGGGAGCGGGAACCGGTCTATGGGCCGGGCAAAGCCTACGTGCCGGAGTCGTACCTCGACCCAAAGACAAGCGGTTGGGAGGTCACCATTGAGCCGGGCGCAAGCGGTCCGGTCGAACTGCAGCATGACGTCCTCAACCGCCGCCCAAAATCGCGATAAGCCTCGTTGAACGACAGGTCTCACTGAAGAAGAACGCACCGCCATGAAACGTATCGTCATATTGGGATGGGTCGCAATCGTCTTGCCGCTCTTCTTGGGGACCACCGCCGCCGAAGCACTTTGGCTGGACGTGCGCACGCGCGACGCCACGGGCCAGGCCGTGCAACAGACGGTGGACATCGATCCCGCCAAGACGGCGGTCGTCGTGATCGACATGTGGGATTCCCATTATGACGACGTGTTCGTCACGCGCGCTCCGAACGTCATTCCGCGGATGAATCAGACGATGGACATCTGCCGCGATTTGGGAATGCAGGTGGTTTGGGCGCCGGCAAACGATATTCCCTATTACGAGGTCCCTTCGCACGACGGATATGCCCAGCGGCAGGCGATGAAAGCGATTCCCTACCATGCCATGCCCAGCCCGAAATCCTTCAATCCCCCCGACGCGCCCTACTATGCCAAGTCGCAGAACATGACGCCGCCGGGCGTGACCGGCATTCCCGTTTGGCCCGCCACGACTCGACAGCATCCCGACCTCGTCATCGCCCCCAACGACCTCATTGTCAATTGCGACAACGCCCAAGAGCTGTGGAATCTGATCGCCGACCGGGACATCGAGCAGTTGATCTTCGCCGGCCACGCCACGAATTGGTGTCTGGATTATCGCGCGTGTGGGATGATCAACATGCAGCGGTACATGGACAACAAACCGATCTTCATTCGCGACCTGACCGAGGCGATGTCGTGCAACGGGTACAACTGGGAGACCAACCAGATCGACTGGTCCACCTCGCCCGACACGGGAACCGCCGACGCCGTCCGGCACAACGAGCGTTACATCGGCGGGTCGATCCAGGCGGGCCAGTTGCTGCAGGAAGACCCCCAGTACAGCTACACCAGCCGGATCTCCCAGGAGGACGGCCTGTTGGCCTATTGGCGCATGGACTGCAAGAACGGCTACAAAACGCTCCGCGATTACCACGGCACGGAAGGGCTCTGGAACGCTCAGACGGTGACGCTGGGCGTGCCGGGCGTGACGGCCGACGGCGACACGGCCGCCTGGTTCGGCGGCACCAGTGCCATGATCGCCTCGCCCAAGTACCGCACGCAACTCCCGGTCGGCAGTTCGCTGGAAAGCCTCTCCAGCGGCAGCTTCACCGTCGAGGCCTGGGT
>JAPLNP010000183.1 GCA_026401055.1 Planctomycetia bacterium | reverse complement strand
TTTCAGCCCGACGGGAGCTATTGCCAAGTGGTCATCAGCGCATCGCACGACATCCACCCGCGGGACCGCGAGGACGTGATCGACCGGGTGTGCCGCGAGCTTCGCGCGATCCGGCCGGCCGGGCAAAATGCGAAGCTTCTGCGCTCCCGGATGGTAATCGAGCCGGCCGCCGTGTTCTCGGTTCGCCCGGGCACCGATCGGTTGCGTCCGGGGCAGACGACGCCGGTGGAAAACCTCATGTTGGCGGGTGACTGGACAGCCACCTGCTGGCCCGCTACCATGGAGGGGGCGGTTCGGAGCGGCTACCTGGCCGCCGAGGCGGTTTTGCGGCGACTCGGGCTCCAGCGGCGGCTCGTGGTCGACGACCTGCCGCGAGGCTGGCTGTCACGGCTGCTGTTTGGCGGCGCGAAGAGGCAGCGCGGCATGAATACCGGGCCAAACTCCGACCGCGCCGCGGAAGAACCCGCGCGTCCCGCATGAGCCCCGTGGCGCGTGTCGCGCGACTTGTTCCCGTGCTTGTGGATACTCAAGGCGTTGATAGAATAGACACTCTGAGCGGCCTCGGACTCGCCAACGACAAGCCATGACGCGCGCGCACCCCAATCAACCGCTGATTCCTTCCGTGCTCGATCGCCTGCTGGACGACAATCCCGGGGCGAAGAGCGAACCGCCGCAATCGCGCAACCAGGTGCTCCGCGAGATGAAGCAGAGCGTCCGCCGCGATCTCCAGAATCTGCTGAATACGCGATGGCGCTCGACCGGTTGGCCGGAGGACCTCGACGAGCTGGACCTGTCGCTCGTGAACTACGGGATTCCCGACGTCACCGGCGCCGACCTGGCGGCCGCCCGCGACCGCGAGCGATTCTGCCGGACGCTGGAGCGGGTGATTCGTCACTTCGAGTTGCGGTTCAAGCGGGTCACGGTCGAGATGCTCGAGAACATCGACCCGACGGATCGGACGCTGCGATTTCGCATCGACGCCCTGCTGCACGCGGAGCCGGCGCCGGAGCCGGTCGTGTTTGATTCGGCGATGGAGCCGTCGACGGGAAGCGTGGAGGTGAACAAGGGCCGATGACCGACGAACTGCTGCCCTATTACAACCGCGAATTGGCGTTCATCCGGCGGCTCGGAGCGGAATTCGCCGAGAGCCATCCGAAGATCGCCGGGCGTCTGCGCCTGGGGGCCGACACGGTCGAGGATCCGCACGTCGAGCGTTTGATCGAGGCGTTCGCCTGGCTCAACGCCCGGACCCGCCACAAGCTCGAAGACGACTTCCCCGAAATCAGCGACGCCATGCTCGGCGTCCTCTATCCGCATTATCTCGCGCCGATTCCCGCCATGGCCGTGGCCCAGTTCGTGCTGGATCGCGGGCAGGGCGAGTTGGCCACCGGGTACGAAATCCCCGCCGGCGCGGCGCTCGAGACGGACGCCATCGACGGCGACCCGTGCCGGTTCCGGACGTGCTATCCGGCGACGTTGTGGCCGATCCGGGTCAGCGCGGCGTCGCTGACCGGGCGACCGCTGACCGCGCCG
>JAPLNP010000105.1 GCA_026401055.1 Planctomycetia bacterium | reverse complement strand
GTCCGGCAATCGCCGCACGCCGCCCGTGCAGATCCTGCTCGCGGGCCCCGCGGGCGAGAAGCTGTCCCGCCCAGGAATGCCGTCGCCGGGCGAGGGCGAGCATCGCCGCCGCGCGAACCCGGGCGTCGGGGTCGCCCGCCAGGTCGGCCGCCGCGTCGGGCAACGCCCCGGCACGCCCTCGCGCCCAAGCCTCGAGGGCCGCCGCGCGCACGTCGGCGTCGGGACTCCGCAGGGCGTCGAGAAATCGGGCGTCGTCGGCCGGATCGACGTGACGCGCCAAGCCGGCCAACAGTTCGCGGTGCAATTCGGGCTGATACCTTGCCCGGGCCGTCCGACGAACGTCGCCGTAACGGTCCATCAACTCGCGAAGCGGCACCACGGCGTCCGACGCCGCCAACGATCCCAATGCTTCGGCCGCCGCGGATCGCAAGGGCATCAACCGTTGAGCCGCCGCGACCAACTCGGCCTTGCCCGAGGCGTCACCAAGCCGCGCCAGCCCGATCGCCGCATTGGCTCGGGTGGTCGGGTCCTTGGCGCCCAGGGCCGACCTCAGCGCCGGGGCCAGCCGCGCCGGCTCCGCGAGCATTTGCTCCAGCGCGGGGTGCTGCCATCGCCATGAGGGTTCGCCGGGGCTGGCTCCACGCGGCGCGGGTCGGAGGCTCCAGGCGTCCGGCTTGGTGAGCACCGCGCTGACCTCGGCGGCGCTGAACGCCGACTCCGCGGCTGCGGTCGTCGCCGAATCCGCCGCGACGGGCATCTCGGCTCGCCCCGGCGCGGCTTCCGCCGGCATGGCGGCCGCCACCGCGGCGGAGTCTTCGCGCCGGGCCGCCACCGCGGCGAAGCGCTCCGACGCGCCGCCGGGCCAACCCTGACAGCCGGCCAGCAGCACGGCCGCCGTCGCGCCGACGAGCCCGGGCGGCCGGATCGCGCGAAGCGAAGTCGTCAATCGACGGAACAGAGTGAACACGTGGGGCAAATCCTTTTGCCACGGGCGTCAAGAAACCAAGCCGTCACGCGGACCGGCCGACTCATCCCGGCGCCTCAGGTCGCGTCATCGCTGCGTCGCGCGGGCTCACTTTTGGGTGGCGCCTGCCGCGACCGTCTGGAGCAGCGTCTCGAATTCCTCCAGTTCCTTGGAGAGTTCCTCGATGAACTTGTCCGAAGCCTTCTTCGCCGGGTCCACCGGAGTGCCGAAGCCCATGCCCGGGGCCATGCCGGGCGCCATACCAGGGGCCATGCCGGGCGCCATGCCGCGACCTTGACCCGGACCAAGCAAGCCCCCCATCCCTCCCATGCCCCCTTCCGCCGGGCCGAGATCTCCGGGCTCGACCTCGGCGGGAATGAGCTCCTTGTTGTCGAGCTTCTCCAGCCACGTGTCGATCGCTTTGCGTACCTTATCGAGGAAACCTTTGTCCTCGGGCTTGGTTGCCACGGCGGCGATTCCCTTGGTGGGCTGTTCAACCGGGTCCTTCTCGCCCGTCAACCCGATGCGAGCGGAAACCAGACGGGCCTTCAGCAACCGCGGATTCACCAGACGCTCGTCATCCTTCTTGCACTTCGCGACCTCGTCCTTGCAGGCGTCCATCGCCAGCCGCCCCAATGCCCGGGTGAGGGCCGCCGCGTCCAGCCCGCTCTGCGGGTTGAGATCGAGTTGTCCGAGGGCGCGGGCGGCGGCGCAGCGCACGGAGAACGGGGCATCCGGCTCGGAGAGGATCGCGGCCAAAGCCTGGGCGACGGACCCTTGTTCGCCGGGCGATTTGAAGATTCCCAAGAGGTCGATCGCGCGGCAGCGCACCCAGGCGTGGCCCTCGGGAGTCCGGTCGCCCGGCTCTCGCGTGCCCGCCAGCGTGAGCATGGCGACGGCGACCTGTCGTCGGGCCTCCTCGTCGGCAATACCGAGCTTGGCATGGCGAACGATGCCCGACAGTGCCGCAATCCGCACGGCGTCGATCTGGCTTTCGTCCTGGAGGTTGGCCATGAGGATGGGCAAGGCTTCGGGCAAGGGCTTGGCGACTTCCGTTGGCGACGCCGGGGGACGAACGTTGAGGTCGCCGATTACCATCATGGCGTTGACGCGAACCGCCGGGTGATAGTTCGCCTTGGCCATCTTGGGCATTTCTTCCAAGAGTAGGGCGTTGAGCTTGGCAAATACCGGGGCGCCCTTGGCGGACGCAAGTTGGGCGCGCAGCGTCTGACGCGACCGGAACAGATTGGGATAGTTCTTCGGAAGCGTCCACTGGGCCAGTACGTATTTCCTGAAGTAATTGTCAAGCAGTTCCTCTTCGCCCGCCACAAAGCTGTCCTTGTGGATGATGCCGTTGACCGCGTTGCTGGACTGCTTCAGGTTCTCGTCGGGCGTCAAATGGTCGTACGGATCCGGCGGAGGCTCCTCCGCGGCGGGTGCTTTCGCCGTGGCAGCCTTGGCGGGCGGCGTTTCCTTGGCAGGTGGTGCTTCCTTGGCGGGCGGTGCCTCCTCGGCGGCTGGCGGCGGGACCTCTTTGGCGGCGGGCGGCGGGGTCTCGACCTCCGGTTTCACGGGTGGCTTGCCCGCATCTTGGGCCAGAGCGACCGACGACCCTACGCAGAGGGCCGCTACAATTAGCCAGAAGCGATGCCCTGAAACAGGGGACGTGAAGGCACGACGCAGGTTCGGCATGGGCATGCAAGCTCCGGCGGCCGGTGGCCAAAAGAGAAGATGTTCCTTATATACCCTAACAATGCCGCGGCAGTGGTGTCAAGCTGTATCAACTAAACCCCCTCCGCAAGGTGGTGTTCTCTAATGGGGGATTTGACGGTACACCTTGTGACAATGTACGATAGGGGTTTCCGGCCAGCGCCGGGGAAACGCCGAGGAAACGCTGTTACGGCCGCCTCCCCGGGCCGCCGGACATCGGAGACCGCGCATGACCCTCCTCTACAGTGAACCCTGTTTTCTGCAGCACGAGACCGGCAGACACCCCGAAAGCGCCGACCGGATCCGCCTGATTCCCGCCAGACTGGAAGAAGAAGGACTGGACAGCCAATGCGCCCGGCCCGAGTGGACGCAGGTCGCCCGGCATCGACTCACCGCGATCCACTCGCCGGAGTACGTCAACCAGGTTTGGGCGCTGGCCAAATCGGGTGGCGGCGACCTCGACGTGGACACGGTCGTCAGCCCCTGTTCCTACGACGTTGCCCTGCTGGCCGCCGGCTGTGCTTGCGACGCCACCGAGCGAATCCTCCGCGGCGAGGACCGCCGGGCGTTGTGTCTGGTCCGCCCGCCGGGACACCATGCCCTGGCGAACCGGGGCATGGGATTCTGTCTGTTCAACAACGTGGCGATCGCCGCCCAGATGGCCCTCGACGAGTTCCGACTCGATCGCGTGCTGATCGTCGATTGGGACATCCATCACGGCAACGGCACGCAGGCGAGCTTCTACCAAGAGCCCCGCGTCGGCTACCTTTCGATCCACCGCGCTCCCTTCTTTCCGGGCACCGGGGCCGCGGACGAAACCGGCAGCGGCGAGGGCCGGGGAACCACGCTCAACCTGCCGGTCCGCCGCGGCATTTCGCGCGAGGAGTACCTCGGGCGATTCTCCGACGGCTTGGAGGCGTTCGCGGCCAGGCTCAAGCCGCAACTCATCCTGCTCAGCGCCGGTTTCGACGCGCATCGGCTCGACCCGGTCGGCTCGCTGGGGTTGGAGACGGAAGACTTCATCGCGCTAACCGATCTCGTTCTCGACGCGGCGGATGCCCATGCCGGCGGTAGACTCGTCAGCGTTCTCGAAGGCGGCTACCACCCCCAGATCCTGGCCGACTCGGTCGCCGTCCATCTTGGCGAGATGATTCGCCGAAACGGCCGGTAGCTTACCCCCTGGAGGCTGTATGTTTCGGGCGTTCGTTGCCCTTCGTGCGAGTTTTTCGCACCGCGTGGATTTCTTATGAAGCCCGGGACACATCCTGTCGATTGCCCCTGATACACCGGTCATGACGACTGGGTAGTTTCTGGCGCTGGGGGGGAACGCCATGTTAGAATCTCGTGCTTGCCGGCGTGCCGAGGGACGGTTCGCCCTGACGCTGCGACGGTGGCGGCTGCACCGCCGGTTTCGACGGAAGATGGGCGTCCGGGGCAACTTCGAGTCGCCGCGGACCTACCAAGAGAAGGTCCAGTTCCGCAAACTCTACGGCAACCATGAGCACTACGCGCTGATGGCCGACAAGTACCGGGTCCGCCGGTACATCGCCGATCGGGTGGGATCCGAATACCTCATACCATTGCTAGGCGTATACAGCCACCTGACACGGGACATCTTCGATACACTGCCGGATCGCTTCGTCATGAAGGCGAACCACGGCTGCAAATGGAATCGGATCGTCTGGGACAAGGCCGAACTGGACATTCCGGCAACCGTCCGGTACTTCAACCGGCTGATGAAGAAGCACTACGGCGGCAAGTCGTGCGAATACCACTACCGGCTGATCGAGCCGAGGATCCTCGCCGAACAGATGCTCGTCGACGGCGACGACGTGCCGGCCGACTACAACTTCTTCTGTTACCACGGCCGCAACGGCTTCGACTACGCCATCGCCATCGACTCGCCGCGTACCCGGGAGGCGGTCCATTTCGACAAGCACTGGAACGTCTTGGAGGGCGAGTTCACCGCCGACGAGGCCGCGCGACTCGTCAATCCCCCCAACTTCGACGAGATGGTCCGCGTCGCCGAGGCCCTGTCCCGCGGGTTCGACTTCGTGCGGATCGACCTGTACAACGTTGCCGGTCGGATCTATTTCGGCGAAGTGACGTGTACGCCCGCCGGAGGGCTCGGCCCGGTCGAGAACGAACTTCGCGCCCACATGCGCAACGAAATGTGGGAGTTGGACGCCGATAACCGACAGCTTTATCACAAGCCGATCGCCGCGTGAGCGCCGGGTTCCTGCCATGAAGATTTCCGTGCTCGTGACGACCCACAATCGACCCGCCTACCTCCGCAAGGTTCTGGCCGGGTATCTCGATCAGACGCGGCCTCCCGACGAGCTGATCGTGGCCGACGACGGCTCCGGCGCGGCCACCCGGGCGGTCGTCGACCAATTCACCCGCGCGGCGCCGTTCCGGGTGGCTCACGCTTGGCAGCCGCACGCGGGCACGCCGCGGTGTTCGCACGCGCGGAACCTCGGCACCCGGGCGGCAACCGGCGACTACCTGATCTACACGGACGGCGATTGCGTCCCCACGCGTCGTTTTGTCGCCGACCACGCGCGACTCGCCCGGCCGGGCTGGTTCGTCCAGGGCAAACGCATGTGGGTGAAATACAAGGCGCTTCACGGCTTCACCGGGCGGGAGTCGCTCGTCGCGAAGCTTCGCCTCTGGGCGGACGGCGGTCTGACCAAGCCCCATTGGCTCGTGCACCTGCCGGGTATCGGACGCGAGAACCGCACGATCGAGCACGTCCAGTCGTGCAACCTGGCGGTGTTCTATGACGACGTTGACGCCATCAACGGCTGGAACGAGGCGTTTTTGGGCTTCTGGCGTCAAGACACGGAGTTCGCGCTGCGTCTGATGCGAAGCGGAGTCCGCCGCCGCGACGCGATGTTCTCGGCGATGCTGTACCATCTGGAGCACGACAAGCCGCTGGTGCGGGCCGACATGGAGCGCAACGATCGCCTGTTGGCGGCCGCGCACACGGCTCCGATCTTCACTCCGCTGGGCCTCCACCCGACCTTCGAAGAGCGCCGCAAGGCCGCCTAGCCTCAATTCGCGCTGAAGCTGGGCGGGAAGGTCGCCATCGCCGGCGCCGCCGCGGCACAGCGGTGGTCCACCACCATGAGACACTCCAGCAGCAACTCCCCCCGGCGGTGAACGTTAGTCTCGGCCAGAAGCGACTCTTTCTGAGCGAGCGAAAGGTCCAGGGCGTAGGCAATGACGTCGGTCAGCACGCCCAGGGAGACCTCGCCGCGGAGCAGTTGCTCGAGTTGCTCCCTTGCTTGGGGTAGACCCGGGAGAACCTGGCCCATGGCTCGGTGCAGCTCGCGCGTCAAGACGCGCTGGTAGACTTCCTGACCGGCGGGGTAGACGTCCTCGCACACCTCGACTTCCGCCTCGCGGTAACTCTTGGTCGGGGGCATCTCGCGAAGCAACCGGACACGCCGCATCCCGACGAGCAACAGGTTGTGCGTCCCGTTGCCCAAGGGCTTGGACGCGACGATGCGGCTCAGGCACGCGGTCGCTCCTAGCGCCGGCCGGCCTTCGTAGTCGCGCTCCCAGCCCGGCGCCAGCGTGGGCATGGCGATGAGCCGATCGTCCCGCGCGGCATCGCCCAAGAGGTCGCAATAGCGGGGCTCGAAGACGTGCAGCGGCTGCATCACGTGAGGAAACATCACCAGGCCCGGCACCGGAAATAATCGCGCCGTCCCGGAAAACTCTCCCGGCGAAAACGCATAGCCGTCAAATGCTGACATGGGTAAAGGACCAGAATCAAGGCGCCGTATCAGGCAACGAGCGATCACGGATGACGATCCATGATGACGACCCCTCATGCCGGGCATGAGGGTCCGATCTCTCGTCATCAGCCCGCCGCTGCCCCATCGAGTCTCGACCGGCCGGCCATCGTCCGAGCACAGTCTCCGTAATGATTATAGCCGCCCGGCGCCGCCGAGACGAACGGAATCGTTCCCGCCCTGTCGCGTCGCCGGCCACTTGACACCGTGGCGGCCGGGCTGCGACAATAGACCCCCCCAGCAGGGAGCCAGAAGGATGGTGAGGACGATGGCCGTGACCGCCGAAGAGAAACGCTTTGCCGCTAACGTCGCCCGACGGCTGAGCCGCGTCTGCCCCAATGCCCAGTGTACGCTCGACTTCGCCAGCCCGCTGGAACTGCTCGTGGCCACGATCCTCTCCGCCCAATGCACCGACAAGCGGGTGAACGAGGTCGCGAAAGACCTGTTCCCCAAATACCGTTCGGCCGCCGACTATGCCACGGCCGAGCCCGCCGAACTCGAAGCGGACATCCAGAGCACCGGCTTCTTCCGCAACAAGGCCAGGAGCATCCAGGCGTGCTGCCGGATGATGATCGACCGGTTCGACGGCCAGGTGCCCCAGGACATGGACACCTTGGTCCAAATGCCCGGCATCGGACGAAAAACCGCCAACGTCATTCTCGGCACGGCGTTCGGGATAACCTCGGGCATTGCGGTGGACACGCATGTCGGCCGGGTGAGCCGCCGCCTGGGCCTTTCGGCCGAGAAAGACCCCGTCAAGGTCGAACGCGATTTGATGGACCGGCTGCCCAAGGAACAATGGACGGCCTTTAGCCACCAGATGATCCTCCACGGCCGCACAATCTGCATCGCCCGCAAACCCAAGTGCGACGAGTGTCCGCTGGGCGACCTCTGCCCACGGATCGGAGTCGAGGAAAAGCGGAAAGCGGAGAGCGGAAAGCGGAGGTGATGAAGGTAGCGTTTCAGACAGTCTCTCGCGTTCCGCTTTTCCCCAATCCCCAATCCCCAACCCCCAATCCCTCTTTTCCGCCATGGTTCTTTCCGGACACGAGATTCGCGCGCAACTCGGCACGAACATCGTCAACGAGCCGTTCGACGAGTCGCGGCTCAATCCGAACAGTTACAACCTCTGCCTGCACGACGAACTGATGGTCTACGAGGAAGTCGTGCTCGACATGCGCAAGACCAACCGCGTGCGGCGGATCCCGATCCCCGCCGAAGGGATCGTGCTCTCGCCGGGCCATCTCTATCTGGGCCGAACGGTCGAACGGACCGAGACCCATAACCTCGTGCCCATGATCGAAGGCCGCTCGTCGATCGGCCGGCTGGGATTGTTCGTTCACGTCACCGCCGGGTTCGGCGACGTCGGGTTTTGCGGCTATTGGACGCTCGAAATGTTCGCCGTCCAATCGGTCCGCGTCTACCCGGGCGTGCCCATCTGCCAGATCTTCTACCACGACATCCGCGGCACGTTCACCGAGTACGCC
This sequence comes from Planctomycetia bacterium, assembly GCA_026401055.1. Classification (GTDB taxonomy): domain Bacteria; phylum Planctomycetota; class Planctomycetia; order Pirellulales; family Thermoguttaceae; genus JAPLNP01. The sequence goes on along the minus strand of JAPLNP010000105.1, from coordinate 3,663 downwards.
AGCGAGAAGTACCAGAACAACACGGACATCCAGCCGAGCATGTTGTTCACCGAGCTGAACCCCGACGCCCCGCATGACCCCCAGAAGCAGTTCCCCTTCGGCATCGAACGGCCTCGGCCGTAGTCTGTCTACCGCATCAACAGCAAGGAACGCAGAGAAACTGGAATCAGCCGGGGATCGGTCAAGGTGATCTTGTCATCCATGGTCACCAGAATTCCGAACGGCGCATTGTAATGGGCCTTCTCGATAAAGGACCGCAGGCCGACCGTATCCCGATGGGCATCAATCCCCTTGCGATATTTCACTTCAACCGGTATCCTTCTCTCCCCGACCGTCAAGATATAGTCCACCTCCGGTTCCGTGGCGCGCTGGGGGAAGTGGGCAATGTCCATATTTGGAATGTCCGCAAGGAAGGCCCCAACAACGCTCTCGGCAAGGTGGCCGGCCAAGTCGCTCAGATGAGTGGCTTCGGCGAGCGCGATGGGATCCAACGGGATGGACTCCTCCAGCCAACTCGCGCGAAGTCCGGGGTCGATGAGGCATATCTTGTGGCTTCCCTTCAGACGCTTAAGCCGCAACTCAAGAGGTCGCACGAGATGCAGCAACAAAGCGCCGTCAAGGAATCGCAAGTAAGATAGAATCCGTTGCCATCCCACATTCGCACGAAGAATGCTCCGCAGTTCATTGACGTAAATCGCTTGGCCAGGGGATTGGCCCGCGTAGCGGCAGGCGAGGCGAAAGACTTCCTCCAGAAGCTGGGGATCCCTCTTGCGACCCTTTTCTCCGAGCCTCAAGTCGTGCTGAATGACGCGCTGAATAACGGTTTCATTCAGATGGTCGGCTAACTCGTGCCATGGCGTATCTGGATTTGCGTGACCGACCGGATAACCGCCGCGTGACGAGAACGCGGCGAATGCTCGATCGCGCACAGACTGGTGCCTTACGCCGTTCGCGGAGACTTCCTCCCAAAAATCGGGTTCCATGAGACTCCGGAGGCCAGCTTCGTGAAGCAGAAGTGGTTCAACAGCGCCCTCGCCGCGAATCCCCGCGATTTCTCGAAGCAACAGGGTGCCCATTTCGATCGTGGTCACCCTTCCGGCAAGGCTATCTCTACCCGCTTCAATCCGCAAGGAGGAGCTCCCCGTCACCACGAGACGCACGGTGTGGTGATCGACAATCGCCTTCAGTTGTGGCGCCCAATCCGGGAGGTTCTGGACTTCGTCGAAGAAGATGTATGCTTCCCTGTTGTCGTGTGCAGCTTCGTTCAATGAGCACCCAAGCACGCGGTTCTCGTACCATCGGACAATGGCGAGAATCGGTTCGTTCAACTCCCGCAGACTCGAGAACTCGTCAAACTGCACGCGCAATATCCGATTGGGCGTGATCTTCTTCTGCTGGAGAAGGTACTGAATCGTCTGCTCCTGAAGCGTGGTTTTCCCGACCTGACGAGCGCCGCGCAAAACCACCGCGGGCGCCAGCTTGGCATGCAACTTCTTCAGGAGCACGTCGAAAACCCATCTGTGGAATTTGGGCAACACTCGGCCCGGTTTTCCGGCCCACCAGGGATTGATGTCCCGCAAGTAAGCGTCCAACTCTGGAGGAAGCCGGACCAAATCAAATATGTCAGGATTCTCGAAAGGCATCTGTCCAGTCTCCTGGCGCGTGGTGTGGTAACACACGTGTTAGGCATTTCGCGAAGTGCCACCGGCTGCCTGCGAACCGGTGTGAGCGAGGTTGAACGAAAACGCGAATATCATGCCGCCCCCTAACGGTCGCGGCTCGGCTTTGTCGAGGTCTCACCACGGAGGATACAACAGAGACGATCCTCCGGTCTTGTTTCCTCCGTGTCTCTCCGCGTCCCCCGCGGTGAAAATCACGTTCCTCAAAACTCGCTTTCCGCGACCTCACCGTCGGCGCGGCTGCCGAACAGTCCGAAGGCCGTCCGATCGACGTCGTAGCCGATGCCGTGGACCGAGCCGTCGCTCGGGAAATGCCCGAAGACATGCTCGGCCTGAAGCATGGCCAATCCGAGTTGCCTCAGGTTGTTCGAGCACCGCGACCGCCGCGCCACCTGCACGGCGGGCAACAACAGCGCGATCAGGATGGCGATGATGGCGATCACGACCAGCAACTCGACCAAGGCAAATGCCCCGCGATGGCGGCGCCTCCGGGAAATGGGAGCCATGGCCTTTCCCTCCCCAGCGATGTTGCCCGGCGAAAGTCTCCTTCCGCCGTTTTCGGTGGCTGGCGATTCGTAGCGACAGCGAGTCCTCATGGACCCCTCTAAAGGGTATCGTGTGTCGCTTTCAGTTTAGAGGCAGCCTGTGGGGCTGTCAACAGAACCGGCGAGCCGTCTGGCCGGGGCGCCCTGGCCGCAAGGATGCTTCGCCGTCCCGCTGCCTCAGTGCCATGATCCGTCCCACGGTGCTTGCAGCGGGGGGTACATGCTGGTAGCCTGGGGACGAATCGGCAATTCGGGTCGAGCTCGGCTCGCGCATGGTCTCGGACGAGTGGAAAGGGTCTCGACGATGATGGCCCGTGGGCCGGGTAGCGACCCGGCATGGAAAGACAACGCTCTGAGAGACTGCCGGGTCGCAACCCGCCCTGCGGCCTGGGCCGCGTTTCGCGAGGGGTTCGCCGCGCCCTGGGTTGGGTTTCGCTACATGCGCTCGCGGCCGGCGCTGTGGCGCTACGGCATCCTGCCGGTCTTGCTCAATCTGCTCGTCACCGCCTTTGTGCTCGCGGTGCTCGTCGCCGCCACGGTCTATCTCTTCACGATCCTCCACCCGCGGTTCGGCGACGGCTGGGCGTGGCTCGTGGCCGAAGTGCTCGCCGCCGCCGGGCTGTTGGTCGTGGTCATCGCCTTGGCCGCGGTGGCTTGGGTCGTGCTGCAAGGCATCTTCTGCGGCCACTTCTACGGTAAGCTGGCCGAGCAGGTCGAGCGGCAACTCGGCCTGCGGCCCGAGGAGATCCGCGACGTGCCGTTTTCCCACCAGGTAGTCGACACGCTCCGCGACGTCGGCTTCCTGGGCGGAGTCAATCTCGGCTGCCTGGCGATCCAGATCATCCCCGGCCTCGGGTCCGTCGTCGGGCTCGCCGGCAGCTACTATTTCTCATGTAGCACGCTCGGGCGCGACTACTTCGACCACCCCATGTCGCTCCGGGGGATGCGGCGCCGGGAGAAGCTTCAGTTCGCCCGGCGGCATCGTGCCCACGTGCTCGGCTTGGGAACCGCCGTGGCGCTCGTCACGCTGGTTCCGATCGTCAACGCCGTGCTCCTGACCACCGCCGTCACCGGCGCGGTCCTGCTGCACCGGCGGCTGGCGGGCTCAGCCCCCACCCGGGGGCATTCCTCGCCAAGGTTGCTCTGGGCGAAATACTCGATAGAATAGGCAGATATGCATGGCAGCGGCGTCTGGGCGTCCTGCCGCGCAAGGCACGTTGTCCGTCTGTCTGGTCAAACCACCCGAAGGTGTCTCTCATGGATTCCGCACTCGGCGGCCGGCGGCGGGGTTTCGCCGATTTTATCTCTGTAGGGGCCGTTTGTCAACGGTTCGCTCAGGTTTGCTTTGGAGTGGTTGTAAGTCCTATGCTAGACTTGGGTTGCCTGGCGAAACGGAAACGGGCTCTGCGGGGACGCAACCTGTCTAGGGATAGCTGGGC
>JAPLNP010000018.1 GCA_026401055.1 Planctomycetia bacterium | reverse complement strand
GACACTTCTCCAAGTTGCCCCGATCATTCTTGTCTGTGCTATTGCTTTTTATGTTTCTAGAAACGGTTATCGGGCGACAACATCAAATGACCGATTTCAGATGAGCCTGATATTTCTCGGCGCGCTCGCCGTTTTCGCTCTTACCGTGCTCTCCATCCACAGGGTTGGCTGGGGAAAAGTGGCGGAAAGCGTCGCTGGCGTTGGGAATCCTTTCGGCAGCCTGCCGGGAGCATTGATGTTCTTGGTCGAAACGTTCCTTGGGTTCATCTTCTCCCAGCTTCTCTATTACGACAACTGGCAACGCCTTAGCTTTTGGGTGCATGACAAGGTTGATGCGTTGCGGAAAGATTCGACATTCGACCTCGCTCGGGAGTTAAAGAACCTCGAAAGAACCGTGCGCCGGGAGTACATTTTTGCGTCAGTCCCGATGCTACTAGTCCTTAACCAAGCGAACCTTTCAGGCTGATTGCACAAAAAAGCTCGAAACCATCCGTGTTTTCGCGGATATAATGGGTGCGTTCAACCAACCCATTCCACGAAGCAAGGAGGATTTCGAGTGAAACGCAGTATACCGAAACGTTTGCGACAAGCCAAGCGGCGTATCGAGCGGCGATTGGGTGGCCGACGTATTGACCAAGGAAAGCCGATGTTTGCAGCGGCGAACATGCACGTCGAACTGGCCGATAAAGTGCGCGGCATCGGCACCGGCGGTATTGGGCTGGTGCATCGGCTCGCCCAGGAAATCGGACTGATTGCCGCCATCGACCGCGGCCTGCACCTGCTGAAAATCCACATGCCCTATCACGAGTCGGACCACGTGCTGAACCTGGCCTACAACGCCTTGTGCGACGGCACGCGGTTGGAAGACATCAAACTGCGACGCAACGACGAAGTGTTTCTCGATGCCCTGAGCACGGAGCGAATTCCCGACCCGACCACCGCCGGCGACTTCTGCCGCCGCTTCCAGGAAGGCGACATCCGCGCGCTGATGCGAGCGGCCGACGAGGCGCGGTTGAACGTCTGGGCCAAGCAGTCCAAGAAGTTCTTCGATCGCGCCACCATCGACCTCGACGGCACGCTGGTGGTGACCACCGGCGAGTGCAAGGCCGGGATGGACATCTCTTACAAGGGCACCTGGGGCTACCATCCGCTGCTGGTCACCCTGGCGGAAACCGGCGAGGTTCTCCGCCTGATAAACCGCTCGGGGAATCGCCCCAGCCACGAGGGAGCAGCGGCGGAAGCGGACCAGGCCATTGCCCTGTGCCGCCGAGCAGGCTTTCGGAAGATCGTGCTTCGCGGCGACACGGCCTTCAGCCAGTCGGAAAAACTCGACGCCTGGGACGCCGACGGCGTGCGCTTTTACTTCGGCTACAAGGCCATGCCGAATCTGGATGAAATCGCCGACAATCTGCCGAAAACGGCCTGGCAAAAGCTCCTCCGCGAGCCGCGCTACGAGGTGCAAACCGAAGCACGGCAGAAGCCTGTCAAGGTGAAACAACGGATCATCCGCCGCCGCGAGTTCGAGGTCCTGCGGTTGCGGGGTGAGGACTATGCAGAGTTCGAGTACACGCCGGTCGCCTGCCAGCAGTCGTGCCGCATGATCGTGCTCCGCAAGAACATCTCGCACGAGAAGGGCGAGTCGCGATTGTTCGACGAGATTCGCTACTTCTTCTACATCACCAACGACTGGGCAATCGACGCGGAAGACGTGGTGTTCGAGGCCAACGACCGTTGCGATCAAGAGAACTTGATTGCCCAGTTGGCCGGTGGCGTGCGAGCATTGTCGGCGCCGGTGGACAACCTGTACAGCAATTGGGCGTACATGGTGATGACCAGTTTGGCGTGGAACCTCAAGTCGTGGTGGGCGTTGTGGCTGCCGGAGGAGGGCCGTTGGCGGGAAGAGCATCAGGCTCAGAAGCAGGAGGTGTTGCGGATGGAGTTCAAGACGTTTTTGAACGCTTTCATCAGGATTCCCTGCCAGATCGTACGCATGGGCCGCCGGTTGATCTACCGCGTATTGAACTACAACCCGCACTTGCTGGTGTTCTTCCGGTTGTGTCGGGAGTTGCGTTGTTGACGGAGCCAACCTTGAAGCCGGAGTCTGGACGCTCCGGTCCGCCGCCATCCTTAACCGCACAGAAGTGCAAATGAGGCCCGACATGACGCAACCAACAACTCGACGCCGCTTTCCGACGCCACCCGCGTCGGGCCGACCCGCTGCGCACCTGTCGAATCCAAAGATACAGCCCCATTTACCCATCGATGTTCGCTTGTTTAAGGACTAGGTAACGTCTTTCAGATCGACCGGACGTCGCTCGGCGGCCGAAATGATCGCGGCTTCTAGCACCCGCTGCGTGCGATAGGCGTCCTCGAAATCGGGGAGGGGCACCGTCGGCTTTTCGCCGGCGATGACCTTGAGCATGTCGTACGCCTGGTTGACG
>JAPLNP010000412.1 GCA_026401055.1 Planctomycetia bacterium | reverse complement strand
GGATATGGTCCAGAATTACTTCCCGATTTGCGCGACCTAGGCGTGGCCGAGAAACAGCGCACGTAAGCTTTTGACGCATAATGACTTGTGGCAACTCGATAGACGGTGCCTAATTCGGGAAGTTATTCCGCACCAAATCCTCAGTCGGCAAATCACCCGCTTCGGTAAGGGTGAGGTTTTACCGGCGTCGCGGCTTGCTCGACCCACCCTGATGCACGAAAAAAGGCTGCCGCGGCGCCCGCGCGCCGCGACAGCCCGATTCACTACTGGCCGCTCGAGCCTGGGCTCGACGCCGCCGATCGTCCGATGGGGACGAAAGAAGTCGCGGTTTAGTTATTGTGGAAGTCGTTGACCGGCTCGCCACCGGCTCGGGTGATCAGGTGCATGTAGAGCGCCGCGTCAAGGCCGTCCGAAACGCTTCGGACGCTGCCATCGCCGAGCAGGTGGTTGACCACGCCGGGATGGCTACTGCTGGGGCCGTGGACCCACGCGATGCCGCTGGGCGGGAGCGGCTGTTCCGCCGCTTTATGGTAGAGCAGTGTTACTGCCCCCGCAGCATCCACCTTCTGGTCATCGCCGTAGTTGATGGTCGTTTTCGTCCCTGCCGCGGGAATGCCATAATTGGCGCCGACGACGGGGGTTTTGATCATCGACGGTATGCCAACCAAGCCGACCACGCCGGCGGTGCTTCCCTCAAACCAAGCCGAGAGGCTGATTTCCCTCGTCTCGCACGCCATCGCGGTGTTCGACGAGCCGTCGGCGATGCTCCGGAAGCTCGTCGTCGAGCCGGGAGACATAACACCATTGGGATGCTGCTTTCCACCATGAAATCCGCCCGTGTCTTTGTTGGTCAGGGACTTCTGGTACCTGTACAGGCTGATTCGGTGAGACGCCGCCAACGCCACGTAGTTGGTAATCGCCGCGCGGCTGGGGACGCTGTTGACGGTTGCGTAAGGGTCGGTGGCGATGTCGACGCCCTTCGTCGGGTTGGCCTGGGTCATGTCGTCGCCGTTGAAGCTGGCACACCTGAACGCCGAAACCGGCATCTGCCAAACCAGCGGGTGGTTTGGATAGTTGGTGCCGGCCGCCGGGACGGTCGTGTCCCACGGACCTGTGCGACGCTGGGCCGCCGCCGTCGTCGTATCGTTCACGACGTCGAGCTTCTGGTAAAGGTTGTTCTCTTCCACGAACGGAAGGATCATCGTCAACCAAGAGAACCCGTCGCCCGTCTGCGGCCGCGTCGCGGTGACATTCGGCGTGACGTTCGGGTTGACGTAGCTCGGCGCCGAAGCCAGCGCCGGGATAGCGCCTCCTGGAGGCGCAATCCAACTCTCGGTGGGGAGAAGGTTGTCCTTACCCCAAGGCAGGCTGCTCGAGCCGGGAAACTTATTCCGGGCATCATGGAAATTGTGAAGCGCCAGGCCGATCTGCTTCAAGGTGTTGATGCAGGCAGCACGACGGGCAGCTTCACGGGCTGCTTGGATCGCCGGCAAGAGCAGGGCGATCAAGATGCCGATGATGGCAATCACCACCAGCAGTTCCACGAGGGTGAACCCTCGCTTCCGGGAACGGAGTACCATGTCACACCTCCTCAAAGGAAAAAATGGAGAATGAGACCCGCGCGGCGACCACCGCCGCGCCGATCGAAAACGCGCCGATCGAAAACGCCCGGTACAAGATGAATGACATAAGACCGATATTTCCGCCTCGTCAATGCATCCGACACGCGGTCGCCAAGAAGTAACTCGGCCCACCGACCGGTGTTAGCTCATTCTAATGTCTCGACGCGGTTCTTGTCAAATATTGTGTTTCTTTTATTTTCGAGTATTTGGGGCCGTGAATGCCCCCGGAGGGTAGGGTGGGTCGAGGCCGACTGACCCTTGGTGGGGCTCACAAACCGCCCTCTCGCCGAACAACACTCCGCGGCGAGAACCACATTCGACCGGCGACGGAAGCCCCACCAGTGTCATAGCGGGACTCGCCGCGCTCGGCCCACCCCACGGAACTGATTGCCATGGGCTGGAATCTCCGCTAGTCTCTTCCTTCATGCTGAAAATCGTGCCCGAAAAACAGCACCGCTTTGCCGTTGAGGTCGTGCGGACGCTCCGCGAGGCGGGGTTTATGTCCTATCTTGCGGGTGGCTGCGTTCGCGACCAGTTGCTCGGGCGTACCCCCCATGACTACGATGTCGTCACGGATGCCACGCCCGAGCAGGTTCGCGGCTTGTTCACCCACCGCAGGACCCTGGCCATTGGCGCGGCCTTCGGGGTGATTAGCGTCCTTGGGCCTCGGGGCGCCGGGGCGATCGAGGTGGCCACGTTTCGACGCGACGCCGCCTACAGCGATGGGAGGCATCCGGACAGCGTCACCTACAGCGACGCCCGGGAAGATGCCCTGCGCCGCGATTTCACGATCAACGGACTGTTCTACGACCCCGTGGAGGAAGCGGTCATCGACTTCGTTGGCGGACAGGAGGACTTGGCGGCCGGGTTGATCCGCGCGATCGGGGAGCCGGGCAAGCGATTCGCCGAGGACAAACTTCGCTTGCTCCGCGCGGTCCGATTCGCGGCTGCCTTCGGCTTCGCGCTCGAAGATCGCACACACCACACGATCCGCGAAATGGCCGCCGAGGTGACCGTGGTCAGTGCCGAGCGGATCGCGGCCGAGATCCGTCGCATGCTCGTTTCGTCCGGGCGCGCCACGGCGGTCCGACTGCTCTTGGACACACGGCTGGCCGACGCCGTCTTGCCCGAGGTGGTCCCGAAAGATCAACCCGGCCGCGACCGGCTCGAGCGAACGTTGGCCTTGCTCGACCGGCTTCGGCGGCCCTCGTTCAGCCTGGCGTTGGCGGCGTTGTTGCACGGCTGGGTCGACGCGCGGCAAGCCGAGCAGGCGTGCCGGCGATGGAAACTGCCGAACAAGGTGACCGAGCGGACCGCGTGGCTCGTGGCCGAGCATGGAAGCCTCGCGGGCGCCGAGTCGATGCGATGGTCGGCGCTGCAGAAGCGGCTGGTGTCGCCGGGCATCGAGGAATTGCTGTCGCTAGCCGAAGCCGCGGCGTCGGCCGACGACCGAGAGGCGACCGAGGTGGACTTCTGCCGCACGCTGCTCGCGCAGCCGCGGGGAATTCTGGACCCGCCGCCGTTGGTAACGGGCGACGACTTGGGCCGGCGCGGGCTTCTTCCCGGCCCGGCCTATCGAACCTTGTTGGCGCGAATTCGCGATGCCCAACTGGACGGCGAGGTTCATACGAAGCACGAAGCCCTGGCGCTGGCCGACCGGCTGATTTCCCAGGAGAGGAGCGAACATGGACAAGAAGCTGAAGAAGAAAATGCACAATCTGAACGAACGGCTTCAGAAACTCCGCCAGCAGTTGGCCGGCGCAAGGAAACAGAGGGACGATGACGCCGAAGCCGCCGAACTCCAGAAGCAGATCGCCCAAACCGAGGCCGAACTGGCAACGCTCAAGGGCGAGTGAGCATAGTGTGCCACTTGCTTGCTTCCGCCGACAAGTTGTCCATCGTCTCATCGGACTGCAAGCCGTCGAACGTTCCATCGTCGACAGGTGCAAGCAGTGCCGCCGCGGGATCAACCGTGTTGCCGTTCCGGCACTGCTAGCACTCGGTGACAATGGAACGCTCAGGGGCGTTCGTGCCGGGTCGAAAATGGACGCCGCGCCGGTGGATGCAAGTGGCACACTTGCGGTCATTTGCCCACACCCTTCGTGCCTCGGGGCGTGCCACCCGGACCGACTGCGCCGTCACGACCGGAACAACCGCTCCATTCGGCGCGTTTCGCTCTCGGTTTGGCGGCGCCTTCACCTCGGGCAAGCTATGGTTGAGCGAAGGGTGGGCGCGCGGAAATCGTGGTTGTCCCCCTCGCAGCCACGGATCGCCGTGACAACGACAATCCCCAAAAACTCCCGAGGTGTCAGTCCATGTCATCCAAAAAAAGCTTGCGCAAACAGTTCTTCGTCGACCCCCGGGTGCAAGGGGGCCTCGTGTGGCGGTTGATCCTCTATTGGATGCTCTGCCTGGCCGCGACGACCACGATCCTGCTGTGTTGGCGGATGATCACCGGCCCGGCGCGAGTGTTCTACACCCATTTCGACGACATGTGGTTCCACTACGGCCCGGCCCTGATCGTATCGCTGCTCCTGCTCCCGCTGGTGATTGTCGACGTCATCCGCTACAGCAACCGGTTCGCCGGTCCCATGCTGCGGCTGCGACGTTCGATGCGCGATCTGGCGCGCGGGGAACACGTCGAACCGCTCCACTTCCGCAACGGCGACTTCTGGCACGAATTCGCCGAAGAATTCAACGCCGTGGCCGCCCGCGTCGAGCAGGCGACCGTGCGACGGGACCAGAGCGAGCCGGAACCGGTCGGAGCCGCCGCCGGCGAAGAGGAATGAACGCGGCGCGACGGTTCGTCGCGGAAGGGTCGTCGCGGAAGGGGACAGTCCCATTTTCGCGGCGAAAACGTCAGTGGTCGAGGCAGCGTCTTTCACGCCGCGAAAATCGGGACAGTCCCCCGGCTGCCAACACGCGGCGGTACACCTCCGCCACGCCGGCCGCCATGCTCCGATCGGAGAAATGCTCGGCGTGTCGGGCAAGCGCGCTTTGGCGGAGCGACTGCCAGTCGGCCTCGCCGCGGACGACTCGCCCGATCGCCCGAGCCAAGTCCTCCGGGTCGCCCGGCTCGGTGAGCAAGCCGTCGCGACCGTCGCGGATCGTCTCGGGGATGCCTTCCACCCGGCTGGCGACCACGGGGACTCCGGCCGCCATCGCTTCGAGCACGACCATGGGCAGCCCCTCGCCGAAGAGGCTGGGCAAGACAAACAGGTCCATTCGGGCCAGTTCGCGGTCGACGTCCCGAGTGAAGCCCGTCCACTCGACCACATCGGTCAGCCCCAGTTCGGCGACGCGGTCCTTGACGTGACGCTCGTACTGGCGGGTCTCGAAACCACCGACGGCGAGAAGCCGGATCGGGAGGTTTTGGGCTCTCAGCCGCGCAAGCGATTCGAGCAGAACCTCGGTTCCCTTGCGTGGGCGGAACAGGGCCACGGTGCCCAGCGTCCATTCCTTACATTCCGCCGGCCGGTCGCCTCGCGGGGTCCGAGAGG
>JAPLNP010000372.1 GCA_026401055.1 Planctomycetia bacterium | reverse complement strand
GGTGAGGAAGGTTCCTTCGGACAGGACCACGATCACCGGCTGCTGGGCCGCGGCGAAGTCGCCGACCACGGGGACCACGCTGATCACGAACGGGCTTTGCGACGTGTCGGAGACGAACGCCTGCTGGCCGTTGAACAGCGTCACCTTGGGCGCTTGCAGGATGTTGGTCCGCCGATCGCCTTGCGCGGCGTTGATGAAGAAAAAGGCTTCGATGTCGCTGAGGATGGCGAACCCGAGCGAAGCGCCGGCGGTCGCGTCGAACCCGCCGAACTGTGGCACGGCCAACCCGAAGCTGCCTTGGGTGAAGGGGATGTCCAGGTCGGCCGCGAAGATGCCCGGCGCCGACATGCCCACCGTCACGCTCCGACCGCCGTCGGTGTCGGTGGTGTTGCGGGCCGGTTCGGTGTTGGCGGTGGTGTCATCATCATCGTCGCCGGTGGTTTCGATTTTGCGGCCGAAGACCTGGTACGGCCGATCGATGTTGTCGTTGATGTCGAAGTCGAAGTCGACGCCGATCCGCTCGAAGAAGTTGTCGTTGAGCGTGATGAAGCGGACTTCGATGGTCACCTGCAGGTCCTGGAGTCTCCGCAGTTGAGCCAGCAAGTCGGCGATGTCTTCCTGGACTTCCTGCGTCTGGCTGACGACCAGCGTCAGGTTGGTTGCGAACTCCTTGATCGACCCCGGGCCGCCGAGCTCGTCCCAGGACTGCGGCTTGATCGTGGTCGTGATCAACTCGATCAGGCTGTCGAAGTCGGCGTTCGCTCCGCCGCCCAGCCCACCCGGGCCGAAGCCCATCGGCATGTTCGGGTTGGCGCCGCCGGTCGGGGCCGCGCCGGTCTGGCGCGACATTTGCGCGAGGACCGAGCTGTTAATCGCCGTGTTCCGAGGCGCGCCGCTTTCGGCCAGCACGCCCAGCGGCGAGCCGTCGCCGCCGAACGGGGCACTGTTGAAGCCGTTGCGACCCATGGCGTCGTTGTACGCGCCGGCCATGCCCATCCGCGAGTTCGGCGTGAAGTTCGGAATCGGGATCACCAGGTCGGCGACGTTGTAGGTCGCCACGACCAGCTCGTTGTCGCGATACTGCTCGCTGGTGATCTTCAAAACCTCGTCCTTGATCACGTAGCTTAGGTGCAGGGGTTGCAGGATCAGGTTCAGCGCGCTCTTGAGCGAGATATCCGACCGGAGATTGATCGTCACCGGCGTGTCGCTCGAAACGCCCTCTTCCTGCAGCCCCTGGGGATCCATGTACAGGTTCACCTCGGCCAACTGGGCCAGGTGGTCCAGCACCGTCGCCAGCGACGCATTCTCGAACCGCAACGAAACCGGCGTCTTCAGCTTTTGCTCGATCTCGATGTCGCGCTCCGTGCGGCGCCGGCCCTGTTCCGCCAGCAGCTTCTTGCGGTTCTCCGTCAGTTCGTTCCACTTCGTCGGATCGGGAAACCGATAGGGATCGCGGTCGTCGAACGGTCTGGACGAATCGTCGACCGACCCCAAGGCGTCGATGACCCCGCGCTCCTTCGCGTCGGCCATGCTTGCCTCGTTCATCACGCGGCGAATGAATTTCGCCTGCAACACAAGCTGCTGGGCGACCGGGCTGTTGGGTTCCAGGTCCGCCGCCCGCTTCGCGATCACTTCGGCTTCCGGATAGCGCTGCTCGTCGATCTTCCGGTTGAAATCGTCGACCAACAGCGCCATCTTCTCCTGCACCTCGACGCGGAACTTCTGCTGGCGGTCGACCTCCTCGTAGGTTTGCCGATTCTGGTCGGTCAGCTCGATCCGAGACCGGTTGTCCTCCAGGAACTGCCGCATCTCGGCGATGTTCCGGTCGACGCGACGGAGGATGGCCGTTCGGGCGGCGGGCTCCAGGCCCGCGGCTTCAACCCGCATTCGAGATTGTTGCAGGAGGTCCAGCGCCGCCTTGGGATCGGATACGCAAAGCTCCGCCGCGCGGCGCTCCTGGTGCGAGACGTCGTTGTTGACCTTTCCGGCAAGCATTTGTTGCTTCGCCGGGGCGTCTTTGGCCAACGACGCGCCGGGCGGCGGCGCGGCCACGTTCTCGGGCGCGGGCATCGAGTGCAGTTGCAGTCGATCCTGCAGCCGCTGGGCGGTCAGCGGATCCAACTGGTCGCGATAGGCCGCCGCCTGGCGATAGTATTGCAGGGCCTGATCGACGTTACGCGCCTTCAACGCGGCCTCGCCCTGCTGGAACAGGGTCTCGCCGGCGTTGGCGCCGACGGGGGTCGCCGCGGGGGTCGCCGCGGGGGTCGCCGTGGAAAGCGGAGTCGGTGGCGCCGGCGTTGGCGTATTCGGCGCGGCGGTCGGCTGAGCCGGTGTTTCCTGATAATGAGCCGCCTGAATCGTGCGAGTTCGATCCTGATTGGCGTCGTAAACCGCGCGCGAGGCCCGCTGCGACGGCGGCAGGCCCTCGCCCGGCGACGCGACGTAGCTTCCGCCGGCCGGCACCACCGCGCCGGCGCCGGCGAGCCGCGCCTTCTGAATGTCCAGCAGGATCATTCCGGGTCGGTCCTCGCCGGGGGCGAAACTCGATTCCGGCACCTGCATCGCGACCGCCGCCTTGGCATAGGCCTCGGCCGCGCCCAGATCGCCCGCCGCGTAGGCCGAGCGAGACTGGTGGACCAGCCGCGAGACGTTCTGCTTTGCGGCAAGCGACGCGCCGGGGAGATCGGACGCGACGCCGCCGGGCATCGCGGCCGCGGCCTGGTTCTGTCGCCGCGCGACGGCGATCCGCTCCAGCAGCGTATCGGGGTTGGCCTCCAGCGGCCCGTAGTTGATTCCCTGGGCTTTCGCCTGGTTGGCAAGCCGCTCGGCCTCGCCGTAGTCCCTCCAGGCCAGCAGCGCGTCGGATTGCTCCATCATCAGCCGCGCGAACTGCCGGCGGTAAGACTCGGTGTGTTTTCGCGCGGCCTGATCGACGATCAGATTGCCGTACTTCTCGATGGCGTTTTGAAGCAGTTGGGGACTGTCGTCCTTGGGTCCGTAGGTGGCGCGACAGCCCTTGGCCTTCTCGACCATCTCCGAGGCGCGGCGGACGTCGCCCATGGCCAACGCGCGACGTCCGGCGAGCACAAGGCCGTCGGCCGCCAGGCGTGCTTGCGTCTCGCCCGCCGCCGGGGGTCCCGCCGGCGCTGAGGCCTCGACGGTCGCAAAGCCAGGCGACGATTCCGGAACGATCGCCGGCAAGGGCGTTACGCGGGTACCGGCGAGTTGATCCGAGATCGCGGCGTCGCTGATCGGGCCGGTCGCGCCGGCGCCGGCCAAGGCAGCCGATCTTTGGCTGAACGGGTCGGCCGCCGGGGGATTGTCTCGACCCTTGCCGAGAGGCAGCCCGGTGAACAGACTGCCCGAAGCGGACTGGGTGCTCGCCCGACGCCGCTCCAGATCCCGGCGAGCCTTGACGGGAGTGTCGGCCAGGGGGTTCAGGGGATTGTGTTCCGCGCCGAGCGTCTCGGCCTGGGCGATCAACTTCTCCGCCACGGTGAGTTGATTCTCGCTCATGGCCTGTCGCGCCCGGGCCAGGAGATCGTCCGCCTGGCGGAGCTTGTCGGCCCGCGAAAGAGAACCGGAGGACGGCGCCTGGCCGGCGACGACGGTGGCCAGGCCGACCTCGGTCACAACCCACAAGGGAGTCGCGAGGGTCGGGGATGCCGAGACACAGCACGCCACGGCAGTCAGGACCGTGAGCATTCTTGCGGTCGCTTTCAACTCATTTCTCCTCTGTGCAAAAGCCTCGCAGGAGTCCCGTTGCGATTGACGGCTGTCCGTCCGTGCCACGAGCACGAATCGAGACGCGCAGGGCGCCTGCCCAGGGCTCGGCGTTCGCCGCCGGAATCATGGGCCGCGCGCGCCGACGAAGTCCGCCGGAGCAGCGCCAACCGCGATGGGTTTTTTAAGTAGATTTTCAGGAACGGGTAGAAGAGAGCGGGATAAATACCGCGACGCCGGATTCGGGTCAAGGGCACTTCGAGAAGAATGTCGCCTTCGACGGCCAATCTGCCGCCGGATCGGCGACGAGAGGTCCCCCGGCCACCGCTTCTTGCATCCGGCGGGGGGAGTATTGAGGCCGCGGGGAGGAGAGCCGGTACACCGAGCCGCGATCGTGAGGAAGCGGTGCGCGGGCCGCTCCCTCACGGTCGCGGCTCGGTTTTACGGGTCCACGGCCAATACCGTTTGCGCAAGACGGCGAATTAAGCCCCCTCTACCTCTGGGAGAGGGAGGTATTGGGGCTACGGCATCCTACCCGGTGGAGCCATACCCGGTTGCATCATGCCCGGCGGGGCCATGCCGGGTTGCATCCCGCCGGGGGCTCGCCTGCCCGGGGCGCCCATGCCGGGTCCCATCATGCCGGGTCCCATCATGCCCGGTTCCATGCCCCCGCCCATCATCCCGCCGCGGCCACCGAGCCCTCGCAACGGGTCCAGCGCGCTGGGCATCGTCTTCTGCGCCACATAGTCGTCGTGATCCTCGACGTCGCTGCGGACCGCCAGTTCGCCTTCGGGGGTCAGAAGCAGCATTTCGCCCGGCCAGGTGAGGTCGCGGTTTTTGCCGGGCAGGGTGCCGCCGCCATCCAGATCCAGCACCAGCATTTCGGTGCGGTAGTCGACCTTTTGCTCTTGGGCAGGCTTAACCGGCGGCAACCCGTTCCCGGCTGCCGTTCGGTCCGTCTTCTTCTTAGCCTTGGTCTTTGCGCCTCCGCGGCCGTCGTCGCCCATGCCCGGGCCGAACATGCCTTCCATTCCCATCCCGGGCCCCATCATCGGTCCTTCGCCGCCCTTCGGCTGCCGACCCTTCGTGCCCTTCGTGCCCGGCCCACCCGGCCCACCCATCGCGCCCATGGGACTCGTCTGGTTGGCGGGCTCGGGGGGTTTCTGGTCGAGAATGTTGACCAGTTGTCCGGGTCGGACTTCGAATTCATCGGCGATCTCGACACCCTCCTTCACGTCCCAGTGGATGGCCATGATCTTGGCGGCCGATTCGCCGTCGGCTTTGACGGAGGGCTTCACCGAGACGGCCAAGAGGCGGTCGTCTCGCGGGACCGCGACCATGTCGCTCGTCTCGCTCCACGCGGACCGGAGATACTGCTTCCAGGTCTTCGTGTCCTTCATGCGTTCTCGGACTTCCGCGTTGACACATTCCGGGGGCACGCCAAAGTTGGGGTTCCTGACCCAGACCTGGACACGGTACCGATACCGTTTGCCGGGCTGGACATTGAAGTCGAAGAAGCGGAAGAGCACGTAGGGGGAGACTTCCATGCCATCGCCCATACCCATCCCCAGACCCGCCCCCATCCCCCCGCCCATCCCCATGCCCATTCCCGGGCGTTGCCGTCCGAGGCCCCCCCCTGCCATCATGCCCGGCGCCATGCCGCCTTCCAGGCCCGGTTGCATGCCACCCATGCCCGGACCATAGCCCCGTCCGCCGGTGCGTCCGCCCACGCCGGGCATACCAGCCATGCCGCC
>JAPLNP010000543.1 GCA_026401055.1 Planctomycetia bacterium | reverse complement strand
TACAGATGCAGGGCGGTCAGATTGCCCAGCCCGGCGAAGGCGTCCGATTCGAGGCTCGTGATTTGGTTGGAGGCCAAGTGCAGGGTTGTCAGATTGCCCAGCCCCGTGAAGGTGTCCGATGCGACGCTCGTGATCTGATTGCTGTACAGATAGAGGTCGGTCAGGTTCCCCAGGCCGGCGAAGGCGCCGGATTCGACGCTCGGGATTTGGTTGTGGTGCAAATAGAGAGTGGTCACGTTTCCCAGTCCGGCGAAGTCGCCCGATTCCACGCTCGTAATTTGGTTGTAGTACAGATTCAGAGTTCTCAAGTTGCCCAGGCCGGCGAACGCGCCCGACGCGACACTCGTGATCGGGTTCGAGCTCAAGTCGAGCGTGTCCAAGTCGTCGAGGCCCGCGAAAGCGCCGGACTCGATGCTCGATATCTGGTTGCCGTACATGTACAGGTACGTGGTCGGTGTCATCGTCCAGTCGTAGTCGCCGATGCCGGCGAGGCTGTCAATCGATGCACCTTGGGCGTAGACCCCGGCCGGCACGGTGCAGCCGGCGGGCCAGCCTTGGTTGGTCGCCCACTCGCCGAACGTGATTGCCCTGGCATCGCCGGGCGACAGGAGCACAAGTGCCGACAAGAACATGCCAACGGTAAAGATTCTCGGACGTGTCGAACTCTGGTTCCGCGTACCCATGATGCATCTCCCGCTTTGAAAAGTGGCTGTGAGTCGTCCAACGCCTTCCGACGATTCTCCACGACCACGGAGGCCGTGTCAAGCATTTTTGGGCTGCATTTCGATCTCTACCGAGGGGGTTGCAGAACGATTCGGTGGGTGGCCGGGGCAAATCGCGGCGGCGGTCCGGAGCCGTCATGGGCCGGGGACCACTTGTTCCACCACGCTCCGGCGGTAGAATCCACGGTGATACCTGCCCCGTTCGGCCCGCCCCCGTCCTTCCAGACACTCCCCAAGAACTCCAAAGACCCCAGCCAAGGAGAGAATCATGTTCAAGCGATCGTTGTCATTTGCGGCAATTCTGGTCTTTGGCGCCGGGCTCGCGGCAAGGTCCGCCGAGGCGGCGTCGCCCGGACGATGGAACGTGATCGAGTCGGGCGCCGTTGCCGACGGCACGACGGACAATACCGCCGCGTTTCAGAAAGCGCTCGATGCGGCGGGACAGGCCGGAGGCGGGATTGTCGAAGCGCCTGCCGGACGGTTCCGCATCGCCGGCAACCTGTCGATTCCGCGGGGCGTCACGCTCCAGGGAACCTATCGCGTCCCTCCCACGCGCGCGAACATGACGGACAAACCCGACGGAACCATCCTCATGGCCTACGCCAGCCGCGGTTCCGCCGAAGGGCCGCCGTTCGTGCGCCTTGCCGGCGACAATGCCGCCGTCGTCGGGCTGGTGGTCGAGTATCCCGAGTGGAAGGAGTCCGACGTGCCGCCGGTGCCCTATCCGCCCTGCGTCGCGTCGCGGGACACTGAGAACGTCGGCATCCTGGACTGCTGCTTTCTGAATCCCTACGAGGCCATCCAACTCGTCCGCGCCCATCGGCACTTGATCCGCAACGTCACGGGCTACCCGAGCAAACGGGGCATCTACGTCGACGAGTGCATGGACATCGGCCACATCGAGAACGTCCATTTCTGGCCGTTCGGCGTCGCCTACGCCCCGGACAAGCCGTACTGTAAATGGGTCAACACCGAGGGCGTCGCCTTCGAGCTTGCCCGGACCGACTGGCACTACGTCTCGAACACGTTCTGCTTCGGATACGGCGTGGGGTACAAGTTCTCCGAGTCGAAGGCGGGCAGCACCAACGGGAACTTTCTCGGCATCGGGGCCGATTCGTGTCGCCGGGCGGTGCTGGTCGAGCAGGCGCAGTTGCCGGGACTCTTGATCACCAACGGCGAGTTTGTCGGGCGATGGGGCAGCACGGATTCGGTCACCATCGAGATCAGCCCGGGCGCGAAAGGCAAGGTGAGCCTGGTCAACTGCTCGTTCTGGGGACCGATCGATCGCTGCATCTGGATGCGAAGCCCGTCCGGCCAGATGACGGCCCAAGCGTGCAACTTCGTCGAATGGAACAACCACGGCAAAGGCGCGCCGGCGATTCAATTGGACGCGGGCAAGGCGATCGTCGAGGCATGTACGTTCGCCAAGAAGGGAACGCACGTCCAGGTCGGCAAGGACGCCGCGTCGTGCCTGGCCGTCGCGAACCAGGCCCAAGGCGGTTTTCACGTCGAGAACCAAGCCGGCGAACGCCTGCAAGCGGTCGCGAATGAGAAGTAGCCTCCAAATCGAGCCCTTCAAACCGAGCCGCGACCGTGAGGGAGCGGTATGGCGAGCCATGGATCGGCGAGTCTCCAGCACCGCTCCCTCACGATCGCGGCTCGGTTTGCTTGTGCTTGCCAGCGCCGCTTTCCGCTTTCGGCTTTCCGCTTTCGACCACCTCCGCCTGCAACACAACGGCGTGCTCGACATCGGCGGAGTTGACCGTCGGCTCGATCCAGATGCCCCAGTGGGTTGCGCCGGAGGCGAGCTCGACGCGGACGACTCGGCCGCACAAGAGCGGCTTGGGCAAGAGGCCCTTGCCCGAGGCGGTCCAGACGAGATCGCCCACCGCGACCGGCTCGGTCACTGCGACGAGTCGCACCCGGGCGAGCGGCTCGCCCGTGCCTTCGAGGATGCCTTGCGGGCCGCGGCCTTTGCCATCGGGGCCGGTGAGGGTGACGAGGTCGCGGTAGCCGGGCTCGGTGATCGGACGAACCGTGCTCGTGCGCCGACCCACCTCGACGACCTTGCCCCAGACGCATCCGCCGCTGGCGACCCATTGACCCGACTCGACGCCGCAGTCTTCGCCCCGATCCACCAGCGGAGGCATCTCGACGACGAACGACTCGGGCCGCACGCCCGAGGTCGAGCCGACGTCAAGCAGTCCGACCTGGGCGAGGAAGACCCGGGCCTGGTGGCCGAGCACTCGGGCGGGAATCACGCGGACGCCGAGCAGCGGTTCGGAGGCGTCGTCCGGCGGTTCGCTCGCCGCGGACGCCGCCGTCAGGGCGCCGTCGAGACGCCGGTTCTCTTCACGCAGCCGCCCGAGTTCCTCTTCGAGTTCGGCCAGTTCGGCGGCCGACTGGAAGTGGCTCTTGACGGCCGTGGTCACACGCTCGGCGTGCTCACGCAAAGCAAGGGCGGCGAGTTGGCCCGGCCGGAGCACCTCGTGGGCGAGTCCCTTGATCGCCACGGTCCATCCGCCGGGAAGCAGCAGCAGGAGGACGACGGCGGCCAGGCCCAGCAGGAGTGTGCCGGTGGGCGAGGCAAGACGGGATCGGAGGCGGCCGGGGATGGTTGGGGTGCTATACGTCATCGTCGCTCGACTCCAGGGCGGCGCGCCAACGGTCGAGATGTTCCAGGCAGATCAGCGTGCCCCGGGCCACGGCGGCGCGGGGCTCGTCGGCAACGCGGACGGGCAGGCCGGTCTGTTCGGCCAGGTAGCGGTCGAGCCCCCGCAGCAGCGACCCACCGCCGCACAGCACGAGGCCCTGGTCGACCAGGTCGGCGGCCAACTCGGGGCTGCAACCGTCGAGCGTGGCCTTTACCGCGTCGAGGATCGCTTCGAGCGGATCGGCCAGCGCCTGGCGGACCTCTTCGCTCGTGATGGTCGCCGCCCGGGGCAAACCGCTTGCGGTGTCGAGGCCCCGGATTTCGCGGCTGGTTTCCTGTTCCAAGGGGTAGGCGCTGCCGATGTCGATTCGCAACTGTTCGGCCGCGGGCACGCCGATGCGGAGGCTATAGTGGCGATGAAGATAATCGACCACGGCTCGATCCATCGCGTCGCCGCCGGTGCGAATCGACCGCGCGGCCACGGCGTCGCCGAGGCTGAACACCGCCACCTCGGTCGTGCCGCCGCCGACGTCGCAGACCATGCTGGCCACCGGTTCGGTGACGGGCAGTCCGACGCCGATGGCGGCCGCCTTCGCCTGGCTCATGAGGAAAACTTGCCGGGCACCGGCGCGGTGGGTGCTGTTGAAGACGGCGCGTTTTTCGACGGGCGTGATGCAGCCCGGCACGGCCACCAGCACGCGGGGCTTGCGGCCCATACCCGTGGGACGCGCCTTGCGGAGAAAATACCGCAGCATCGCCTCCGCCTGCTGAAAGTCGGTGATGACGCCGCTTTGCAGGGGCCGGACGACGTGGATGGACTCGGGCGTTCGGCCGAGCATTTGCCGGGCCAGGTGGCCCACCGCGCAACCGCCGGAGAGAACCCGGCCGCCGGCGCGTTCGACGGCCACCACGGAAGGCTCGTCGAGAACGATCCCCTCGCCGACCACGCTCACCAGCGTATTGGCCGTGCCCAGATCGACCGCCATGTCGGGGCTGAAATAGCCGAGGAGTCGATTAAGCATCCATGCGGGGTTAGGGTTTAGGGTTTAGGGATTGGGGATTGGGGATTGGGGGTTAGGGGTTAGGGCGGAGCTTCACGTGGCACAGTCGCCCTCGGCTGTGCAGAATCGACCGACACGGCCTAGGGCGACTGTGCCATACATCGGTGTCGCGGGCAAATCGAGTCGGGCGACCGGCGGCGCGCCCTTGTATTTGTCGGCGCCGTAGTCGGCCGTCTCCAGATACATGAAGAGGATCGACAGAAGGATGGCCACCAGCGCAATCGCCAAGAGCGCCGTGTAAATGTCCGCATGGGGCTTGCGCTGGGGTCCGGCCATGATCTTAATCCAGTTTGGAGGCGACGCGGTCATTGGGTTGCATAGCGCCCTTTCGGTACTCGGGCATGATCTTGCAGACGGCCTTGTCCGGCTCGGTCTGGATGACCTCGATGCGGCCGAGATAGGTGCTCTGGCCGTTGCCGGTCCGGTACACCTCCAGGTGACTGCCCTTGCGGAGGCCGTCGTCGGCGCCGATCGAGACCTCGATCGAGCCGCCTTGGGCCAGCGCGGTGACCTTGCCCTCCACCTTGGGCAACTTGCCGGCCGGGTCGTCCGCCGGATTGACGTCATACGCCCGCAACAGGTCCCTCATTCGATTTCGGTCGGCGGTCAGATCGGCCAATCGCGACTGGAGCCGAGTCAGTTCGTTCTCCAACTGGTAGGACTCGTCGGCCAGGGCCACGGCCTTCTTGAAGCTGTCGTCGCGGTTCTGCTGGGCCGTTTGGATGTTTTTGCGCAGGGCCTCGACCTCGGTCTGCAGGCCGTTCAGCGTGCCCTGCGTGGTCTTCATCGCCGCCACGGCTTCGGCGGTGTTCTTGTTGAGATCCTGGATGTCCTTTTCGCGCTTGTCCCGTTCGATAGTGAGTTCTTCCATCTTCGTCGTCAACTCGGCAACCTGCTCGCGTTTGGCCGTCTTCTCGGTGTTGAGCTCGCCCTGGAGCTTCTCCATCAGGGCCTGGAGGTTCGCCTTCTCGGTCGTGGCGTCCACCAACTGGAACTTCAGCCCTCGCGGCTGCCCCGGGGTGGCTTGCTCGCGCATCACGACGTCGCGCCAGTTGGTGTGCGTCTGGTAAACGATAACGGCCATCGTCATGAAGACGAGACTCATCACGAGGATCAGGACCGTGAGAATTTTGCCGACGAGGTTCATAAGGTGCCTCTCCTTTGACCACACGACGGGGAACCAGCCGAGCGACAACGCCACCACCGACCACGGGCCGCGCGGCTTCGGCTCGGGATGCGCACGCTAAGCGAGGATGCCGAAAACCGTCTCCAATACCGGGTTGCGGGCTGACGAAGCTATCCCATCAGTATAACTTCCCTGAATTTCGCCTGTCAAACAGAATACCCCACATTCCCACGAAGGCAAAAACCGCACATGCGCCCAGGCATACCCCGGCGGGCCAGTCGCCGTGACGGAGGTACCAGCTTTGACGATGGTCGGGCCCAACCGTGGCCAGAAGCACCTCGGCGTCGCGGCGGGGCCCCCGGGCTTGGATCCGCCCGTCGGCGTCAATCCACGCAGAAAAGCCCGTGTTTGCCGCAATCAACATCGGTTTGCGGCACTCGACCGCGCGAAATACCCCACAAACGAGGTGCATGTCCAACTCGCTCGAACCCCAGAACCAGCCATCGTTGGTCAGGTTCACCAGTACGTCGGGCTCGATACCCTGCTCTTGAAGGGACCGGACTTGGCTCCGAATCACGTGCGGCAGGACGCTCTCGTAGCAGATGTTCGGCACCAGACGCAGGCCGTTGACCTCGAACGCCACCGGGCGGCTGCCGGCGGTCAGGCTCACCGGCAACGGCGTGAGCCCTTGCAGCCACGGGAACCGATCGGCGAAGGGGACGTACTCGCCGAAGAGCACCCGGTGAATTTTGTCGTAGCGGTCGACAACCTCCCCCTGGGGGGTAACTAGAACGGCGGAATTGAACTGTTGTACCCCGCCGGCGGTGTAGTGGACCGTGTCGACGCCCAACAGCATCGGCACGTTTAGCTCCTTGGCCATGGCGACCAGGTTCTGCCGGCTCTGCTCGGCGTAGTAGGGCAAGTCCGCTTGAAACTCCTCCTCCGTGCCCCGCCACTCCGGCGGCGCGGTCGCCGTGGCGTCGTAGCTGAGCAGAGTCTCGCGGCACATGGTCTCGGGCCAGACGATCAGGTCGAGGTCCTTGAACCGCCGAACGGCCTCGACGGACCAATCGTGGTAGTGCCGGTTGATGTGCTTGGCCTTGTCGGGATCGCTCTTGAACTCGATGTCGATCGAGCCCTGGACCAGTGCGATCCGCGCCGACGGCTCGACCGGGGGCACGGCCAGACGGAAGTAGCCGTATCCGACCGTCGCGGCGAGGATCGCCACGCCCGGCGCCGCCGGCCAGAGCGTCCAGCGCCGCTCGTCGCAGGGCAACATCCGCGCAAGGCAGGCGGCGACGAACATGACCACGAACCCGACGCCGTACGCCCCCGCCAGATCGCTCAGTTGAATCAAGGCGATCCACCGGTACTGGGTGTGACCGAGGCTGGCCAGCGTGGTGCCGGTCAAAAGGTGTGCCCGAGCCAGTTCCAGGCCGGTCCAGACGATCGGCGCGGCGAGGATCAGCGGGACGTGCATCCGGTGGGTTCCCACGCGAACCAGACCGACGAAAATCGGCAGGTAGAATCCCAGGTAGACCGACAACGCCACCCAGCCGATACTGGTGGCCGGGTGCGGCAGGCGGAGAAAATGGTACGCCGCCATCCAGAACAGAAAGCCCACCAGCCACAGCACGCGGTAAGGATGCCGTCCGGGAAGCTCTTTACGCCGGGCGAGCATCACCCACCACACCGGCGCGATCCACGCCAGCCACCCGAGGTCCAGCGGCGGCAGCGCGGCCCAAAGCAAGACCGCGCCGCAAAGGGCCTGGCCGAACGTCGAGCGGCAGAACGCCAACAGCCGGTTTCGCAATCGGTTTGCTGACACCGCCGAGGGCGGCGGTGCCACATCGTGGCGCCGCCGGGAGTTCATCCGTGGTTCCCCCTCGAGGTGCTCAGGAAGTTCTCCAGGAGTCGGACGCCGCTGGTGGTCAGGAAACTCTCCGGATGGAACTGCACGCCGAAAAGCGGAAACTCCCGGTGGCGGATGCCCATGATCTCGCGCGTCCCGTCGGGGGCGTCGCACCAAGCGTCCACCAGAAAGACATCGGGGAGCGTGTCGGGCTGAATGATGAGGCTGTGGTAGCGGGTGGCGACGAACGGGTTGTCGAGGCCCCGGTAAAGACCCCCGCCGTCGTGCTGGATCATGGCGGTCTTGCCGTGCATCAGCCGGCCGGCGCGAACGATCGCGGCCCCAAACGCCTGGCCAATCGCCTGGTGGCCCAGACAAACCCCCAGCAGAGGCATCTTGCCCGCAAACCGCTTGGCACACGCCAGCGAAATACCCGCCTCATTGGGGGTGCAGGGGCCGGGGGAAATGATCAGGTGGGAGGGGGCGAGTTCGTCGATCTCCTCGGGCGTGATCTTGTCGTTGCGGTACACTCGGATGTCCAGCGAGGCGTCGATCTCGCCGAGCCGCTGCACCAGGTTGTAGGTGAACGAGTCGTAATTGTCGATAAGCAGGATCATGCCTCGCCCTCGAAGTCCGGTTCCCGCGCCGCCCGGCGGCTCCGCATGGGCCGCCCCGCCTTCGTTCAGTTTAGCCGCATCGGGGCGAAACGGCCATACGAGGAACGCTCCGACTCCGGGCGTTGCGGTGCTGAACGTGCGGCGCCGAATGCACCCGGCTATCCGGGCCGTGGATGCCTCGCGGCGCCGGAGCCTCTTCCGGCGTCACCGTCACGCGACGATTGGTCATGGGTGCTCGGTCCGGTCACTGCCTCGCCTCCTCGCGGACACTGAATTCGAGCTTCCAACGCTTGTCGGTTTGCGTGCTGACGCACCAAAGCTCGAAGACGCCCAATTCGGTCAGGCGGGAGTGGAACTTCACCGGCACGTAGGGCTCGTCGATCGATTCGTCGGCCGGCAGGGTCGCCTCCAACGGGTCGGTCTCGATCAGTTCGTCCTCGGTCCACGAGGCGAGCACGTCGCCCGGGCGGTCTTGGGCGCGGACCGACGAGCGGAAGAAGCGGAAATGGGCGGGCTCGCCGACCACGAGTCCGATTTCGTCCGAGGGAACGTCAGCTTCCGTGCCCTCCTCCATGCCGATCGGCACGACGCACAGCCCCCGCAGGGGCCGCGGCGCCCCGGGAATCGCCAATCCGGACGTCTCGATGCCGACGTAATACGCATGGGCCGTGCCCCCGCGGATCCGAACGCCGCCGGCGTGCTTGGCCCAGCCGTAGTAGGCCGCGCCCCGAGCGGCCGCGTGGTCCAGGTCGTGCGTGCCTTCGAGCATCTTCGGCCCTCCGGCCGCGCCGCCGAACCACCGGCCCAGCACGTCCAGTAGCCGCCGCCGGAGCGACTCGGCCTTGAACACGCCGCCGTTAAAGAGCACGTGCGTCGGGCGCACCGGGCCGCCCGCGTCGCTGCCGTGAGCTTGCAGAAACACCGCCAGGTGTCGCGTCACGGCCGTGTCCGACTCGAACGGCAGCCCGATCTCCCGGAAGCCGGACACGCGGCCGCGCGCCGGCCGGTCGTTCAAGCCGCACCGCGGGAAGAACCCGTCGACCAAAAGTTCGGCCACCGTCTCGCGATCGACCTCGACCGAGACGGTTCCGCCGATCAGCTTGCTCCCGCGGCCCAGGACGGCGACGGTGTACTGCTCCGGCCCGTCGGGCGTCAGCAGGGCCTCCTTGGCGTTGCGGCAGGAGTGCCAAAGGGCGACCGACTGCCATGGGTCGAGCGTCGTGCCGCGTTCGGTGAACCGGCCGGCCACGTGGTACGCCAGGGCGAGGTCCATGTTGTCGCCGCCGACCAGGAGATGGTTGCCGACGGCCTTGCGGCCCAGCACCAACTCGCCGCCCTCTTCGGTCACGTGGACGAGCGTCAGGTCGGTCGTGCCGCCGCCGACGTCGCATACCAAGAGCGTGTCGCCCATCGCCAGCGCCCGGCGCCACCGATCGCCCATCGCGGCCAGCCACGAGTAGACCGCCGCCTGCGGCTCTTCCAGAAGCACCAGGCTCTCGGGCAGCCCGGCGGCCAGGGCGGCCTCGCGGGTGAGTTCCCGGGCGCTGACGTCGAACGAGGCGGGGACAGTCAGGACGACGTGCTGCCGGTCGATCGGCGATTGCGGGAACGCGGCTTCCCACGCGGCGATCAGGTGTTCCAGGTATCGCGTGGCGGCCGTGACCGGCGAGATCTTGGGCACTCCCGCCGGCGCGTTCCACGGCAGGATCGGCTGGTGGCGATCGACCCGCGAGTGACACAGCCACGACTTGGCCGCCCCGACGGTTCGGTCGGGCACCTCGGCCGCCTGGCGTCGGGCGAACTCGCCGACGGCGAAATCGCGGTCCGACGCCCAGGGCAAATCGAGCGAGCCGGAGCCCGACTCGTGCTCGCCGGCCAGGTAGACGAACGACGGCAGAAGCAGCCGCGACTCGATCGTCGCCGCGGCGACCAACTGGGGAATTGGCAAGAGCTCGATCCGCGGCTTGTCCTCGCCGAGCGGCACGTAGGCCAACGCGCTGTTGGTCGTGCCCAGGTCGATGCCGATAACGTATTGCGCGGCCATGCGTTGGGTTCCTTAACATTGTCGCCTTTCGCTCCGCGAAAGTAGCGTTCTCGCCATTCGGTCCGCGAAAGACCGCCGCTTTCGCGGAGCGAAAGGCGACACTCGTTTCCGCGCCAATCCTTACCGCAACTCGACTTCGGCCGGGGCGACCACCCGGGCGGACTCGGCGCTGCCGGACCATTGGGGCAACTCGCAGACGCTCGCCCGCCAGCCGTGATGGACCATCGTGCCGCGAAACGGCGGCTCGCCGGCCACGTTGCCCGTCAGGCGGTACAGGCCGGCGTCAAAGCCCTTGGGCACCTCGACCTCGGCGCCTTCCTCGCCCGGAAGAAGCGGCTCCAGCGCGAACATTCGGGCCAACACGATGCCGCAATCGCGGTGGACGTCCCGGGCGGCCGCGCCGATCTGGGCATCGGAATAGCCGGCCAGCGGCTCGTTGATGAAATCGACGAATCGGGCTTCCCGCTGAAGCGCCGCCAACAGGCCGATCGCCGCATTGCGCTCGGCCGGTTTGGCCGGCGGCTTTTTGGGCGCCGGTTTGGCCTCCGGCAACGGCGCGGTCACCGTCCGCGCCGGCTCGCCGTCGAGGAGCCGTTTCACCTGCTCGGCCAGTTGGGCGCTAAACAGCACGCGGAAGAAAACGCGAATCGCGGTCAACCATCGCATGGGATCATCTCGTACTCGGGGGGCACGTGGCGGCGGCCTCGTTGTCGGACCAACCGCCCCGTATTACACAGAGGTTCGCCAGAAGCGTCAAGCCCCCCGGACACCGCCGATTCGCCACGCCCTTCGCCCAAGGCTCAGGGACGTGCCACCCGATTACGGTGATCCCACGAACACGAACGTGCCGAACGAGGCGGCGATGTGGAAGTCGGGCTTTTCGACGGGCGCGTTGACCCAGGTGATCCAGACCGGTTCCTCGTCCTTCTCGCCCGTCCGATAGTCGCCGCGGAACAAGCCGCCGCGGCAACGCTTCCCCTCGGCCAACGTGATGCCCAGCGGCCGAATCGCGTCGGCCGGCAGTTCCGCTTCGACCCAATACCGGTCGCCGGCCACGCGGGCGGCGCACTTGAGCCCTTTCAGACTCCAGGCGTTGTCGAAACGCCGATAGAATCGGGCCGAATAGTCGAGCACCGCGCCGCGAGCCGCCATTTCCACGCAGGGATAGGCGCTCTCTGGCCGCCCATCCCAGAGGAAGATCTCGACGCGGTCCTGCGCCGCGGCGAGCATTTCATCCGCCGCCGGCGCTTCTGCCACCAGCCGCGCGTCGTCACACTCGAACGCGACGACCAGTCCGCGCTCGCGCCAAAACACCCACGCCCGCGTTCGCGGCGGCTGCTCGTTGGAGCGGCCGGCGACGTGGAAGTCGGCCAACGGCTCGGTCCGCCGATAGCAGTCTTCGTCGAGCTTGCCGTCGATCCGGATCTCGCCGTCGAATTTGGGCACGCGGAGCGTCGGCGCCGGATCGGCCGCAAGGCCGGGGCTCGTCGCGAGGCCGAACCGCAAGAGCACGATACCCAAGAGCAAAACCAAGGCGGTACGCATCGCTGATTCCTCCTGCACGAGTCAGAGAATCATTCTACCGGATCGGTGCCGGTGGCGAAAGTCCCGGAGCCCGACATCCGAGCCGCGCCCGTCAGGAAGTGGCGCGACGCGACATGATGGACGAGTTTTCAACACCGCTCCCTCACGGTCGCGGCTCGGTTTTTCTGAAGCCGCGGCCTTCTGACAACCTTGATTCTCGGATATGCTATCAGTTGGGTGGCCGGTTGGGGCGCGACGCCGGAAACCGCCCAACGAGCCCGTTGGACGTTCCGTGAGATCGTTTCTCGCCCCGAGTCGGAGGTGCATCCGTGACGTTGCCCGTCGTCGCACAAACGAACCTATCGAACCATTGATGCCGCCGCGTCCGGCCGGCTCAATGCGATTCTGGCCAGACACCGCGACTTCTGGCGGGGAAAGGGGCTCTTGGTCCATACGCGGCCGTACATGCCCGTCGAGGGCGCCCGGGTTCCCTTGGCCGGGGTCGGCGTGGCCGAAAGCGACGTCTACCTGGAGCCGGAGATGCTCCGTCCGGAGGACTTCGTGCCGGGACCGGCTGATCCGCCGGCCTCGAACTCAAATTTCGCACCGGTTCGCGCTCGACGAGATCAACGACGCCATGGCGACGATGGACCGATCGGACCGCAACAAGGTGGTTATCGTTCACCAATAGCTCACAGCCATGAGGAGGTCCGTCGTGGATTCGACCCGTATCGCGGAGGGCGCGCTGGAAGCGTTCATCGTCGAAGTATTCACGCGGCTGAAGGTGGCCGGGCACGTCGCCGCGCTGGCGGCGCGTTCCCTGTTGGACGCCTCGCTGATGGGCATCGATTCCCACGGAATCGAGGCGCTGGACATGTACGTGACCCACCTGAAAAGCGGCGGGCTGAGCCCCAACAACGAGCCCGCCCGGATCACGGGACACGGCGGCGCCGGTCTTTGGGACATGCGGCACGGAATGGGCCTGGCCGGCGCGCGAACCACCATGGAACACGCGATCCGCGAGGCGCAGGACAACAGCATCCACCTGGCCACCTGCCGCAACGCGAACCACCTCGGCGCGTGCGGCGTGTACGCGAAAATGGCCGCCGACGCCGGAATGATCGGCATCGTTTCGCAACAGACCATGGCCTCGATCAGCCCGTGGGGTGGTCCCGACGTGCGCGTCGGCGCGTCGCCGGTCGCCTTCGCGGCTCCCGTCGAGAACGGTTTTCCCTTCCTCTTCGACGCCGGCATGGCCGCCATCACCCGGCACCAGGTCAAAGCCTGCCGGCATAAGGGCTGGACGTTGCCCAAGGGCGTCGCGCTGGATGCCCAGGGCGAGCCGACGCAGGACCCGGAGAAAGCCTGGACGGGGCAACTCATGCCCATCGGCGCCCATAAGGGCGTTGGGCTGGCCATGGCGCTGGAGACGCTCTCGTGCATACTGTCGGGCAACCGGCTGTCGACGGATATTGCCAGCATCGTGGACCATTCCGAAGAGTCGGCCGGCAGCGGTATCGTCGTCATGGTGATCGATCCCGCGGCGGTCATGCCCATGGACGATTTCGGCAAGCGGATGCGCGAGTACGTCGACCACGTCGAGTCGTCCACTCCGCGCGACCCGGCGGATCCGCCCCGTTATCCGGGCCGTCGGGAAGGCGAGTATTGGCGGAACCGCAAGCAGGAGGGCATCCCCGTCTCGGCCGAAGCCCTGCAACGTTTCGGCGAGATCGCCATTTCGCTCTCCGTGCGGAAACCGTCGTTCGTTCCGACCCCCCATATGGACCGGGCTCCCCAGGGTTCCCGGCCGATCTGAAATCGCGTCCGATCTGCTGGTTTGCTCGGGCCAGGACTGCTATACTCGTTCGTGTGTCGTTCGGGCCCACCTCTCGGCGCCCGCCGAACCCGGACGGCTGAAGCGAATTGTCCCACCTCTCGCCCGACGCTCCACCAGCGTCGCCAGCCGCGAGCAGCGGCGCGGAAGGGACCTCGAACCAGGAGACACGCCATGCGCAAAGGTCTGACCGTCTTGTTGCTCGTCCTTTCCGCGATTGCCCGGTCGGCGGCCGCCGCCGATCCCGAGCCGGCCGCCTCGAGTGCCTGGAAGGTCGGCACGCCGATCGTGACCTATTGGGCCGGACCGGCCATGACCGACCCGGTCGCCAAACAGATGGCCGAGGGCGGGTTCAACATGGTCTGGTGTACCGAGAAGGAACTTGACGTCGCCCAGCGGCACGGGCTGAGGGCGCTGTTGCAGGATGGGCTGCTGTCGCCGGCCACGCTCGACGATCCGGCGCAGCGCGAGAAGCTCGATGCCCTGATCGCCCGGGTGAAGAACCATCCGGCCATGTACAGCTATTACATCATCGACGAGCCCAGCGCGCCGGCGTTTCCGCCACTGGGCAAGCTGGTCGCGTACCTCCGCGAGCGCGACCCGGGGCACCTGGCGTACATCAACCTGTTTCCCACGTATGCCAACAACCAGCAGCTTGGCACCACGGGCGACACGGTCACGGCCTATCGCGAGCACCTGCGGCAGTTCGTCGAGATTGTCAAGCCGGCGCTGGTGAGCTACGACCACTATCAGTTCGCCACCGGTGGAGACACCCCCGACTACTTCCTCAACCTCGCGATGATTCGGCGAGCGGCCCAGGACGCGAGCGTGCCGTTTCTGAACATCGTGCAGGCGAGTTCGTGGGCGCCGTCCATGCGAGTGCCGGAGCCGGACGAGATGCGATACCTCGTCTACACGACGCTCGCCTACGGGGGACAGGGCATCTCGTACTTCGTCTATTGCCACCCGGACATCAAAGGCGGTATCGCCCTGCCCGACGGCACGCCCACGCCGATCTACCACGCCCTGAAAACGCTCAATCGCGAGTTCGCGGCGATCACCGCACAGGTTCAGCCGCTGAAGTCGCTGGCGGTGTATCACGCCGGGATGAAGCCGCCGGGAGCCGAGCCGCTGCCCGCGGATGCTGCGCTGCGCCTCGACCCGCCGGTCGCCGCGATGGAGTACAAGCCGCCCGAGCGGGTTCGCGGCCTGGTGCTCGGATATTTTGGCGAGCCGAACAAGCCGACGCACGTTGTCGTCGTCAACCTGGACTACAAGGCCGAGGCGGTACACACGCTCGTCGGTCCGGCCAAGCTCGAAGTGTTCGACGCCACGACCGGCGTCTGGTCGCCCGCGGGCGACTCGCGCGTCGAGTTGCGACTGCCACCGGGCGGCGGCAAACTCGTGCGTCTGGCGCCGTGACAGCGAGTCCGAGGATCAGTCACGCCGTGTGCCACTGCCTGCTTTTGCCGGAAGAGGCTCCATTGCCCCAGAGCGTCGCGGGGCGGTTGGGGTTGCCTGGCCGAGTGATGCAGGCAGTGGCACAATTGCGAAAACGCGGCCGCGTGGCACGTCCCTGAGCCTCGGGCGAAGGGCGTAGGGGCGAATCGCAGCCGTTCAGCCACGCCCTGCGCCGCGCGCTCGGGGCGCGGCACAGAGGAAGGAGAATGCCCATGAGTCTTGCGCTTTCGCTGGCCTTGTCGATGATGGTCTCCGCGCCGGCTCCCGAGTTGATTGTCGACGTCGATTTCAACGACGAAGTGATGATCCGCCCGGAGCCGATCACCGAGGCCCAGGTCGAGCGGCTCGTCCGCGATCTGCACGCCGCCGGGGCGACGACGCTCCTGGTGCGGATGGGCTACCTCGGCTACTTGCCCTACCGGACCAAACTGAGTTACCCCGTCGGCTTCGACGCCGAGCACGCCCGCCGGCATCCCTACGGCCGCGATCTGCCGCCCGGGGAACTGGAGGAGTTCATCAAAACGCGCCAGGCGGCCAACGAGCGCTACCGCAAGGTGATCGAGACGTTCAACCCGCCGGAAGTCTTCATCCGCGTCGGGCACGAACTGGGGATGAAGGTCATCATGTGGATCGACATCTTCGACGACATGTACTCCGGGCACCGATCGAAATTCCTCGACGAAAACCCGCATTGCCAGTGGACGGCGCGCGACGGCAAAACCCATTTCCAGGGCCTGGTGAGCTACGCCTGGCCCGAGTCCCGGGCGTTCCGCGTGGCTCAGGCGAAGGAGCTTCTGGACCTGGGGGCCGATGGCATCCACTGTTCCACGAGCGCGCACTGCCGGCACTTGCCCAACGTCCGCGAGAGCGACGCCTACGGATTCGAGCAGCCCGTGGTCGACGAGTTCCGCAAGCGATACGGCGTCGACATCCGCACGGCCGCGGATTTTGACAAGGAGGCTTGGCACGCCATCAAGGGCGAGTTCATGAACCAGCTTTACCGCGACCTGGCCGCCGTGTGCCGCGAGCGGAAGAAGGAACTCTGGATCGGCCTGCAACTCGGCCCGTACACGCAGCTTTCGGCCGATCCGCACTTCAGCACGAACGTGGTCGCCCGGTATCGCAATCTGTGGAAGCCGCTGGTCGACGAGAAGATCGCCGATGCGTTCATAGTCGGCGACTACGAGATCTGCGCGTCGCCGACCCATGCGTACTGGACGACGAAGGCCCTGGACCCGCCGCCGTCGGGCGACCTGTTCGCCTGGGCCGCCGCCCAGTACCAGCCGTACTGCCGAGGCAAGACGCGGCTGTACCTATTCAGCGAATGGCTCCCCGGCCCGCCCGCCGCGCTGGACGCCGATCTAGCCGCCTGGGCCAAGCGCGTGCTGGACAACGGCTTCGACGGCATCGACATGCACGAAGCCGCCAACTTCGAGCAGACCCCCGGCGGCATGGTGATCCTCAAGCGGCTCGATGACCGGTTGGATGGCAAGGCGGGTGGGGCGTTGAAGTGATCCTGGTGGGCCTCGGCCGCCGATCAAACGTGGTTATTGGCAGAGAGAGTAGTTCGGCGCGAAGTGGTTTGCAGGCCCCAGCGAGTCTTCGGCGGCCTCGACCCACCCTACATGACTCTGCGGCCACCGAGTCAGGTATCGTAGCCGCGTGAGTCACGATACCACGAGCCGTGCGCATTGCGGCGCGACGCTGATGCGGGCGATCGCGCCGCTGGTGAACTCGAGATAGTCGGCTTCGATGCCGTCCGAGAAGATCACGCCGTTGGACGGCATGAGCGATTCAATGACCAACTCCTGGTCTTGCTCCAGGAAGCCGGCCACCAGGTCGCTGCCCGAAAGCTTGCTGCGGAACGGCTCGCGAACCACCCAGACAAGGCGGCGATCTTCCCAGGTCATCTTGACGTGACGTTCCGCCCGCTCGCCGATCGGCGCGGCGACGCCGTCGACCGTGTCGCAGACGGTGGACAGCCATCCGGCGGAGCCGGCGCCCGCCGGGACGATCATCGCGCTGGGAGACTGCTGCTCGGCCTCGCCGATCCATGCGGCGAAACCACCCGCCATGTTGCAGACGGAGGACAGCCATCCGGTGGAGCCAGCGCCGGTCGACACGATCATCCCGCTGGACGACTGCGGTTCAGCGCGGTTTTCGACGCGAAGCACGTATCTGGCGGACACGTGACTACGGCATCCCACAAAGAAGTCGTTGAACGCCAACATGCTCTGCCCATCGTTGAGGGTCACTTTCGCCAAAGTCACTTGGCGAACCTTGGCGCGGTTTTCGAGCGTTCGCACGACCGCTTGGCGAGCTTGCCGGACATGGAACGGCAACAGAATGCCGTCGATGCGGCTTGGGTCGGGATTCACTGCGACGATGGGCACGTCGCCGACGTACTTGGCCGTGTTGGCGACGAGACCGTCCTGCCCCACGACCACCGCCGCGACACATCCGCGAAAATCAAATGTCGGCAGATACCGGCGCTCGACGAACTTCAGCGGATAACCCAAATCGAGTTCCGTCTTGAGTTCGTCGAGCGACCGGCGCTGCGCGAAGTCTTCCTGTTCATACTCGGCGAACGCGGCCTCGCCGGCCACGATGCCCTCCGCCAGGGCCGCGTTCGCGGGAACCGCCCGGCCGTCGCGCCGCCTGCTCGCCGGCGGCCGGAGGGCGTGTTCTTGAACCACCGCCTGCTTGACATGGAACTTGGCGGCGCTGCGGGTGGCCCATCGCTCCACCAGGCCGTGCAGCCGCGTGGGTTGCGTAACGACGGCAATCGTCGGTGGCAGGACGAACATGGCTATCGATTCTCGTCGGCGGAAAGCAGAGCGTTGAGCAGATCGGGCGAGATGTTGAGTTGGCCGATCTTCGCGGCATTGTCCGCGAGATCGCGAAACGCCATCGCCACGAGCGATTTTGCGTTGATTCCGCCGGACGAAGCGGCCATGAGCGTCCGCCAGTCGACTTCCTTGAGCGGCTCCAGCATCGCTCGCAGCGTCTGTGCGCGCGTGTCGGCCTCCTTCTTGTCGTTCGCGACGCGGCGATCCACGAGCAGGGTCTTCTGCTCCTCGACGGCGATATCCGCCGCCATCTGGGCTTCGCGGATTTGCCGCTTCTGCTCCTCGACGGCGAGGTCGGCCTCCATCTGGGCCTCGCGGATCTGCCGCTTCTTCTGCTCGACGGCAATGTCCGTGTCCAACTCATTCTCTCTGATCTTGCGCTCCATCTCCACGGCCGCGTTGCGGCGGACAAACACGGCCTCGTCGGCCTTGCGAAGCAGTTCCTCGCGAGCACCGGCCTGAAGGGCTTTGGCCATCTCCGGCGTGCTCTTGATCGACAGGATCGAGAGCGTCAACACCTCGATGCCCAGCATCGTCGCAGGTTCACAAGACTTCAGACCTTCAGTCATCTCATGCACCAGCGCGGAGGAACTGACCAGCAAATCGCCGAGAGAATGCCTCTGCGTGAACGAGCGGGCGAGAATCTGCGCGGCGTGAACCAGACGGTCGTTGAGCTTCTCCGGATCGCTTGAACGGTAGCGGCCGGACGCATCGACGCTGAAATCCAACAGAGAGGCTATTTGCTGCGGTTCGCGGATGCGGTAGGTCAGCTCGCCCTGGATCGTGGCGTCCTGAAAATCGGCGGTCACCTCGTTGAAGACGAACGGCACGTCCTCGGTCGCCAAGGGGACTCTGACCAGATCGGTGTTCGGGGCGAAATAAAAGAACGACAGTCCCGCGCCCGCTCGAACCGTCTTCCCGGAACGATGCTGGAGGATGTACGTCGTCGGCGGAACTTTGACATAGCGAATTCCGAACATACGCGACTCCTTGATGGGGCTTTGCGGGTAGTGCAAGTTACGTCATCAAGTATAGGTCATGGTTGGGGGTTTGCCAGTGATTGCGAGTGCGAGTACGCACCCTTGTCAACAGAAATCCCGCGACTGCACGCCGAGGTCTTCGAGGCGGCCCGAGAGGTCTTCTAGCCGGGTCACCAGGACGTGGATGACGTTCTCCCGGCGCTGGAGGCGGCCGTGAGCCAACAGGACGGTGGCGCCGAGGGTGGCCGGGCGGTAGCGCTTCCGGACGCTCGGGCGGATGATCAGGTTGGCCGTGCCGGTCTCGTCCTCTGGGGTGACGAACGTGATGCCATTGGCCGTGCCGGGACGCTGGCGGACCGGGACGATGCCCGAGGCGCTGGACGCCGATCTAGCCGCCTGGGCCAAACGCGTGCTGGGCAACCGCTTCGACGGCATCGACATGCACGAGGCCGCCAACTTCGAACAAACCCCCGGCGGCATGGCGATCCTCAAACGGCTCGATGACCGGCTGGATGGCAAGGCGGTCGGGGCGTTGAAGTGACCGCTGCGTGTGGTGCCGCCGGCTGCTTGTCAGCCGGTGTGAGCGAGGGTGTGACCCGAGCATGTCCGCCTCGTGTGTGACAATTTCCACTGGCGCGATCTGCGGGGTTTAGTTCTACAACATCATTTTGCTATTGGAGGTTTTCGCGGTTTGAGGCATACAGGAGGGATGGTGAATCGAACTGGCCGGTTCGGTGTGTCATGGAAGTCTTTTGGAGGACTTTATCATGGATACGGTCGAACTGCGCGCAGCGGCGGCACGGTTGCAGGGGTTGCACGGGCGATTTGCTCCCTGTTTTGGACGGCGCGAGTGCCGCGAGCATTCGTTGGGATACG
>JAPLNP010000257.1 GCA_026401055.1 Planctomycetia bacterium | reverse complement strand
CCGCTACTTTCGCGGAGCGAAAGGCGACATTGCGGAGCAAAGGCGTCATTCTGACCGTGGTTGATCCGCCGCACACCACCACCCGTTCAGCGGGGGAAGCGTGATCCTTCCAGGTTCCGGGCTTCGGTCGCGCGGCTGTTTGCCCCGTCCACTTACCACTTACCGCCAGCCGATTGCACAGCCCGCCCGGCCGGGTTATCATGGAAGCCGAGAAGACCCCCCGCCGTTTCCTCACCTCCCGCCTCCCCGCCGTCGCCACGCAACCGGCTGCCGCCACGGCGAGAATGAAAGGAACCCACCGCGTGGCTCACTATTTGAATCGCCGTCGGTTCTTGCGTCAAGCGGCCGCTAGCGGCGCCGCCGTGGTTTCGCTTCCCACGTTGATCCAAACCGCCCGGGGCCAAGGCCGCTCGCCGAGCGACCGGCTGAACCTCGGCATCATCGGCGTCGGCGGTCGCGGCGGCGACAATCTCAAGGCGGTCGCCGGCGAGAACATCGCCGCACTGTGCGACGTGGACCGCAGCCGACTGGACGCCGCCGGCGGCAAGTTCCCCCAGGCGAGGAAGTACACCGACTTCCGCGCGCTGTTGAACGAACAGAAAGGCCTCGACGCCGTGGTGGTCAGCACGCCCGACCACTGCCACGCCCCGGCGAGCGTTATGGCGATGAACCGCGGGCTGCACGTCTACTGCGAGAAGCCGCTGACCCACTCGATCGGCGAAGCCCGGGTGATGAGCGAAACCGCGGCCCGGAAGAATCTGGTCACGCAGATGGGCACGGGCGCCCAGAGCGAAGAGGACGAGATTCGGGCGGTCGAGATCATCCGATCCGGCGCGCTCGGGCGGATTCGCGAGGCCCACGTGTGGACGAATCGCCCCATTTGGCCGCAGGGTCAGAACCGGCCGTCGGGCGAGGATCCCGTCCCGCCGCATCTCGACTGGGACCTGTGGATCGGCCCGGCGCCGATGCGGCCGTACAAGTCGGTCTATGCCGACGGTCCGTTCCAGGGCCGCGACGTGTACCATCCGTTCGTGTGGCGAGGCTGGTGGGATTTCGGCACCGGCGCGTTGGGCGACATCGCGCCGCACAGCATGAACGTCGTGTTTTGGGCGTTGGAACTGGGCGCTCCGACCCGCGTCGAGGCCGAGTCCTCCGGCATGATGCCCGAGGCGTTCCCGAGCTGGAGCATCATTCATTTCGATTTTCCGGCCGGCAAGCACCACGACCCGCTCCGCATGACGTGGTACGACGGCGGGAAGCAGCCCTCGGCGGAGGTTGCCGAAGGCGTCGCGCTGAAGGACAACGGCAAGCTGTTCGTCGGCCAACAGGGCAAACTGCTCTTGCAGGACGGGAACCCCATCCTATTGCCCACGGCGAAATTCGCCGACTACAAGCCGCCGGAGCCGACGCTGCCGCGGCGCATCGAGATCCACAAGGACTGGATCCGCGCGATCAAAGCAGGCGACCAGACCGGCTGTCACTTCGGCTATTCCGGCCCGATGACCGAGGGGTATCTGCTGGGCAACATTGCCCTGCGCGTCGGCCGGGCGATTGAGTGGGACGCAACGGCCATGAAGGTGACCAATTGCCCGGAGGCTCAACAGTACGTCCGCCGCGACTACCGCCAAGGCTGGTGCCGCGACGGTGCCTGTCCCCCTTTTCCGCCCCATGTCGGTGACCCGTCGCAAAAGGGGACAGGCACCGTCGCCGGACACCGTATTGGAGAGAAACTGATTATCGAGGCGACGGAGCCAGTCCCCGTTTGCGACTGCCAACCTCGCGCCGTGACCCCTGCCCAATGATCCCAATCCCCAGGAGGAACCGATTGTGTCCACACCCCTGAACCGTCGCGACATTCTGAAGAACACTACCCTGGCCGGTGCCGGCTTCTTTCTGGCCGGCAACCTCCGGAGCCGGGCCGAAGAAAACAAGAGCGCGTCGCCCAGCGAGAAGCTCAACGTCGCCCTGGTCGGCTGCGGCGGCCGCGCGGAGGGCAACCTGGCGGGCGTCGCCGGCGAAAACATCGTCGCGCTGTGCGACGTGGACGCCGCCCGGGCGGCCGGCGCCTTCAAGCAATATCCGAACGCCAAGAAGTTCCGCGACTACCGGAACATGCTCGACGCGATGCACAAGGAAATCGACGCGGTGGTGGTCAGCACGCCCGACCACACCCACGCCGTGGCCGCCTTGGCGGCGATGAACTTGGGCAAGCACTGCTACTGCGAGAAACCGCTTGCCCACTCGGTCCACCAGGCCCGGCGGATGGCCGAAGTCGCCAAGGAGAAGAAGCTGGCGACGCAGATGGGGACGCAAATCCACGAAGGCGACAACTACCGTCGCGTGGTCGAGCTAGTTCAGGGCGGCGCGATCGGCCCGGTCGGCGAAGTTCACGTCTGGAGTGCCGCCAAGTACCACGGCGGCGAACTGCCCAAGGAGTATCCGCCGACGCCCGAGGGACTCGACTGGGACCGCTGGCTCGGCCCGGCGCCGTATCATCCCTATAGCCTGAAGTTCGCGCCGTTTTGGTGGCGGAATTGGTGGGACTTCGGCACGGGCACGCTGGGCGATTTTGGCTGTCACTACGGCGACCTGGCGTTCTGGGCGCTGGGGCTGCGGCATCCGACCACCGTCGAGGCGGAAGGCCCGCCGGTCGATCCGGCCAGCACGCCCGAGTGGCTCATCGTCCGCTACACGTACCCGGCGCGTGGCGACATGCCGCCGGCGAGCCTGACGTGGTACGACAGCGGCAAGAAGCCCCCGTTTCTGGCCGAGAAGAAGATTCCCGAATGGGACTCGGGCGTGTTGTTCATCGGCGCGAAGGGGATGCTCCTGGCCGATTACGGCCGCCGGATGTTGCTGCCCGAGCCGCAATACACCGACTTCAAAGCGCCCGAGCCGACGATCCCCGCGTCGATCGGTCACCACAAGGAGTGGATCGTCGCCTGCAAGACCGGCAGCCCGACGACATGCAACTTCGATTACTCCGGCGCGTTGACCGAAGCGGTCCTGCTGGGCGCGGTGGCGTACAAGCTGGGCAAGAAGCTCGACTGGGACGGCGCGGCCCTGAAGGCGACGAACTGTCCCGAAGCCGACGCCCTGGTCCACGGCACCTACCGCGAAGGCTGGTCGCTGTAGGAGCCCTTTTTGTCATTTTGTGACGGATTTACACGCATGGCCCGGTCCCATAGAATCCTGGGATGTCATCGGAAATCTCCAAGACAAAGGGCCCGGCATGTCCAGCACGATAGGAACCCTGTTTCGGGTGTCAACCTTCGGGGA
>JAPLNP010000664.1 GCA_026401055.1 Planctomycetia bacterium | reverse complement strand
GTCTGCTTCAGGGCCGACCCCGGGGCCTACAGCCAGGAGATCGTCGCCACGGCCCTCGACATGGCGGCGGAAGTCGGCGCCCGGTCGGTCGACGCGCTGCGCGGTTGGGTCGATGGCGTGCTCACGACAATCAATCCGTTCCAGGATTGGTTGTTCGACGCGACGCTCTTCGGCGGGGCGGCCTTCGGCCACGACGGCTACTACACGGGCGGATACGTCGCCGGCGTCGTCACCGGCATCGCGGGGCAGATCGCGCTGGGGGCGATGTCGGGCGGGTGCAGCCTGTTCGCCGCCGGCTCGACGCTCGCCAGGTTGGCTCAAGTCTATACGGTGGTCGACACCGTCGCGGGCATGGTCCAGGCGGGGCAGCACATCGCCAATGGCAACGTGGGGATCGGCGACGTGTTGGCCTTCGCCCCGGCGCTCGGCTACGGCGCGGCCAAGCTGGGCGTCCTCTGCTTCGTCGAGGACACCCAGGTCGTGGTCGACATCAACGAGGACGGCAGCTACGTCACCCGGTCGATCCAGGACATCCGGGTCGGCGATTACGTCCTCTGCCGCGACCAGTACGACCCCGACGCTCCGCTGGTCAAACAGCAGGTCCTCGAAACGTTCGCCCACGAGACCGACGCGGTCCGCACGCTTTCGATTCAAGACGCCTCGGGCAACGTCGAGACGCTCACGACGACCGACGAGCACCCATTCTGGGTGGACCAGATCGGCTGGGTGGCGGCGAGGGACCTCACGACGGGCACGGTCGTGACGACCGCCGACGGCCGGACGGCGATCGTGGTCGAGAACTACGCCCAGTTGCTCGACACGCCCACAATGGTGTACAATCTGGAAGTCGCCGCCGGCCACACCTACTTCGTCGAAGACGGCCAAGGGTCGCAGACGGCGATCTGGGTGCATAACCGATGCGCGCTTGCCGGAAAGATGAACAAGGCGGGTGTATGGCACACCGCCAGCGATGAGGCGCATCACATCTTGCCGAAAGGGACGTTCAGCCGATATGGTGATCGAGTCGCAGGTAAACTGAAGCAGGCGCAGTCGATGGTGGGAAGGTATCTGGACTCCAGTTTCAATGGCGTGTTCTTGAATAAGAGCTTGCACCAGGGACTTCACACGAAGAAGTATGTTGAGTCGCTCGCAGATCGTATCATTAAGTCGGGCGGGGGCGCAAAGGCATTGCAGGAATTGCAGCACGTCCGGAACAAACTCCTGTTGGGGATATTCGAGTTCTGAAAAGGCAACCGCCAATGGTGAAAGAGATATATCAGTTCGCTGCCATTTTGGACGAGCCATTTTGGGGAATGCGGCTCGTAGATGACATTGATGATGCTGCGAAAGATCTCCTTTACACGCAGTTCTGCCATGTGGAAGATCACGTCTACGTGCCAATCAGCCTGGCAACTAATTGGAGACCGCCACGAGTCGAGATAATTCATGAGACGTACAACGACCTGCCGTCAGATTACCCCTATTTCGCCACGCCAACCTATAATCATCTCCCGGCTTTCAGCCGTCGGGCGATCGACGTGTTGGGCGATCTGATAGCCGGGGACGGCGAGATCTTGCCGGTCGAATGCGACGAAGGGGAGTTCTTCGTTTACAACATCACGAGGATCATCGACTTGCTGGACGAGGAACGATCGGCTATCGACTGGATGAAAGATATTGACCGAACCGGGCCGCGTCCTCGTCTGAAACCCTACGCGATAGCCACGATACGGCACTTCGAGATCCACAAGGAGCGGCTTGGTGACGCGGCGATCTTTCGTCTGCCGCGAGACCCTTTCCGCGAATACGTGACGGATGTCTTTCACGACCGCGTCGAGGAGGCGGGCCTGCAAGGCATGGAATTCAAGAAGGTGTGGCCGCCGCTGCGGCCCGAGAAGCCGCGGTTGCCCGATTGGTTTTTCAAGACGTAGGACGAAGGAGTGCCGAGGCGGGGAGGGACGGCCATATGTCGATAGCGATTCGA
>JAPLNP010000084.1 GCA_026401055.1 Planctomycetia bacterium | reverse complement strand
GATATGGTCCAGAATTACTTCCCGATTTGCGCGACCTAGGCGTGGCCGAGAAACAGCGCACGTAAGCTTTTGACGCATAATGACTTGTGGCAACTCGATAGACGGTGCCTAATTCGGGAAGTTATTCCGCACCAAATCCTTAGAGGTAAGACTATCAACTGGAGAGCCGGATGCGGGAAACCCGCCAGTCCGGTTCGGAGGGAGGGGAGACCGAACCCAATCGGTCTTCCCTACCCCTATCAGGACGCCTGGCGGTCGGCCAAGTTCCATTTGACGGGTGCCACGGTTGGCTTGCCCAACCGTGCCCTCGCACTGCTGGACAAGCCAGCAGTGGCACTCAAGACTATTCTTCCACCGGTGCCAGGCCCATCGCGGCGAGGACCTGCGTCTTGAGTGTTTCGCACAGCGCCGGGTTTTCTTTGAGGTATTGGCGGACCTTCTCGCGTCCCTGGCCGAGTTGCTCCTCGCCGTAGCGGAACCAGGCGCCGGTCCGGGTGATGATCTTGTGCAGCATCGCCAGGTCCAAGAGATCGGCCTCGTAGCTGATTCCCTCATCGTGCATCATGTCGAATTCGGCCACCCGAAACGGGGGAGCCACCTTGTTCTTGACCACCTTCGCCTTCACCCGCTGACCGATCACGACCTCGCCCTCCTTGAGTTGGCCGATCCGGCGGACGTCGAGCCGGCACGAGGAGTAAAACTTCAGGGCGCGGCCGCCGGGGGTGGTCTCGGGGCTGCCGAACATCACGCCGATCTTCTCGCGCATCTGGTTGATAAAAATCACCAAGGTCTTGCTCTTGGCGATCACGCCGGTCAGTTTTCGCAAGGACTGGCTCATCAGCCGGGCCTGCAAGGCGACGTGGGTGTCGCCAATCTCGCCCTCCAGTTCCTTCTTGGGAACCAGCGCGGCAACCGAATCGATCACGATCACGTCGACGGCGTTGGACTTGATCAGCATCTCGGTGATGTGCATGGCCTCTTCGCCGCTGCCGGGCTGGCTCACGAGCAGGGTTTCCAGCTCGACGCCCAGTTTTTTCGCCCAACTCGGGTCCAGGGCGTGCTCGGCGTCGACGAACGCGGCGATGCCGCCTTTCTTCTGTGCCTGGGCGATCACGTGCAGCGCCAAGGTCGTCTTGCCGCTGGACTCCGGGCCGTAGATCTCGACGACGCGCCCACAGGGCAAACCGTTGCCCCCCAGCGCGATGTCCAGCGAGAGGCTGCCGGTGGAGATGCCGGGCATGGGGCCCTTTCGCTCGATGCCCAGGGGCATGATCGCCCCTTCGCCAAACTCCTTCTCGATCTGGGCGACGGTCGTTTTGAGCGACGGATGCGCGTCGAGCATCCGGTCCGCCACCGTCTTCGCGTCCGCCTTGGAGTCCGTTTTCGCCGTTAAGGGTGGTTTTTTGGCCATGTGACTGCTCGACTTTCGGATAGAGTGGTTTGTGCCGTTGGCTTGGAGGGTGGCGACCATGGCCGGGGTTCCTTTCGCTCGAGGAGACATCGGCGCGACGGGCATCCGTCGCGAAACGTGAACACATGAACAGTATATCGGTGTTCAGTATCTCCTGCAAGACCCCTTTGGCCGATTTTTTTCGGCCGCCGGCCGAATGGTCCCGGTTGCCGGGCGGGCTGCGGGGGCAAGGGACACGATTCCCCCCGCAGACCCACGGCGATTTTACCAACTCCGACGCCGTTGCGGAGGGGGCCTCGGGGAATTCTGATCCGGGAAAAGCACACGAAAGGTGGGGTGACCGTTACGCCAACCGACACGATTCCCCCCGTTCGAGCCGTCGAGTTGCACATGGAGCACACCTGAACTACACTGCCAGAGCAGGTTCGCGCGAATCCTCTGTCACCGCCGCCACGCCGGTAAGCTGGGCGCTTTGGGCAAGATAGTCGCCTCGCGCCCGTCTCCACTATTACTTCCCCTCAGAGAACCGAGACCCGTCATGTTGTTGTCAACCAAGAGCGTCTGTTTCACTGGTCTTGCCGCGCTGCTGGCCGGTGTGTTGATTTCGTGTTGCCTGGCCTGGGCCGCCGAGGACGACAAGAAGCCGGGCGAAGCCGCCGGGAAGCCCGACGTGCCCGTCCTCAAGACCGAGCCGGCGGGCCAGCCGAAAGGCGACCCGTTCGCCGTGCCGGACGGAACCCCCGAGCAGTTGCTGAAGTTCATCGAGTCCCTGCAAAAAATGCAGCCCGAAAACCGCGACAAAGAGAGCGTCATCGCGTTTCTGCACAAGGCGGCGGGGGCCGCGGTCAAGGCGGCGGACAAGATTCTTGCCGGCACGGCCACGAAGGAGCAGAAGACGCAGGCCGTCGGCGCGAAGTTCGGCGGGCTGGCCTTGCTCATGCGATTGCGGGACAAGGCGGCGGCCGACGCGATTGAGAGAATGCCCGAGGAGTTGACCAAGCTGGGGCTGCCCGAAGTGGCGCGAGACGTCCACGCCGCGCTGCTGCAGATGCAACTCCGCGCGACCGTGGCCGGCGAGCCCGGCGCCAAGACCGTGGACCAGGTCAAGGACGCGATCAGGGCCTTCGTGGCCGACAAGCCCGACGAGGCCAGCGCCGGCCTGGTCTACCTGGCTTTCGAACTCTTCGAGAAGTCGGAGAAGACGGACCAGGTCCTCGCCCTTTGCGAAGAGTATGGCAAAGTCCTCGCCAAGAGCAACGATCCCGATATCGGCAAGCTCGCCAAGCTGTTCGAAGGCACGGTCCGGCGATTGAAGCTCGTCGGCAGCCCGATGGAGGTCCAGGGCACGATGGTCGACGGCAAGCCGTTTGACTGGGCGAAGTACAAGGGCAAGGTCGTCCTGGTTCAGTTCTGGGCGACCTGGTGCGAACCGTGCATGGCCGAGCTGGCCAACGTCGAGGAAGCCTACAAGCTCTATCGCGACCGGGGCTTCGAGGTCGTCGGCATCAGCATCGACGACGACCGCCAGGCGTTGGACGAGTTCCTCGCCAAGAAAACACCGCCCTGGACCGTGCTCTCGGACATCAAAGAGGGCGAAGGCAAGTCGAAGCATCCCACGCCCGAGTTCTACGGGGTGATCGGCGTTCCGACCA
Source organism: Planctomycetia bacterium (assembly GCA_026401055.1). Lineage (GTDB taxonomy): Bacteria > Planctomycetota > Planctomycetia > Pirellulales > Thermoguttaceae > JAPLNP01. Next base: position 2,943 of record JAPLNP010000084.1, on the reverse strand, counting down.
TGATCCTCATCGGGCAAGACGGCAAGGTCGTCTCGATCGACGCTCGCGGCCCGCGGTTGGCAGAAGGGCTCGAGAAGCTCCTCGGGCCGGCGGAGAAGAAACCCGCGGAAGCAAAGCCCGAGACGCCCGAGGCCAAACCGGCGTCGTAGTGCCGGTGGGCGGTAGGCGGGGGACGGTGTAAAGGACGGTGTAAAGGGGTCGGGAGTCTTTATTCTGGGTTGGGCACGGTATTCCACGGCCGACCGCGAGGGCGCAGGGTGGACTGCAAGCCCAATCGCTTGGCCGTTCGCGTCTGCCACGACGCCTCGCCAAACGGCGCGCCGCGAACCACCGACCGCCGCAACGCCTCCAGTTCCGCTTCCGTCTGTGGGGATTGCACGTGCCCTCGCCAACCTCGCGGCAGCGGCACCGGGCCGTCGTCCAACAAAGCCGCGTCGTTGCCATGCACGCGATGCCAAAGACTCGACCACCGCCATGCGTCGGCCTGTTGGACCATGTTGGCCCGCAGCGGATTGCGCTCGACGTAGCGCAGCACCGTCCACAGGTGGTCGTCCTCCTGGATGGGGAACGACTTGAAACGGCCCTGATACAGCGGGCCGGTGCCTGACGTGCGATGAGCCGCGTGCCAACGCTGGGTGTGCGTGACCGTCAGCCAACGCATGAACTCCGACATGTCGCCGTCGCCACGCGGCCAAAGCACGAAATGCCAGTGATTGGGCATCACGCACCGCACCAAAACCCGCATCGGCCATCGCTCTTTGGCCTGGGCGATGACCTCCTCGAACGCCTCGAAGTCCCGCTGCTTGCCGAAGATCCGCATCCGTCCCACGGCCCGATTGAGCACATGGTACGCATATCCCCGCTGGTAAATCGCAATCGTCGTGGCATGGCCAGGGATTACCGCTCTCCTCCGCCTTCATCAAGAACAAAGACTCCCGACCCCTTTACGCCCCTTCGCCCGCCCCGGCACGACCGGAAGTCTCGGCTTCCTCAGCCTGCTGGACGTCGGCGTCGCCGGCCCGCCCGACGCCGAGGGCTACGCCGGTCGCGAGCCCGGCTTGTGGCGTTACCAGCAGGGAGATTTCACCGTCTTCTCGCTCGAGCGCGAGGTCTTGGCTCAAGTGCGACCGCAACTGCGGTTCGAACCGGCGGAGCGGCCCGCGCAGTTCCGGCTTCACGTCGGCGACGTCGCCTCGGCGCGGCTCACCCCGGCGCTGAACACGCTCGGCTACCTCCGCACGCGGGAGACGTCGCTGGGCAACCTCCGCCTGATGCACGCCCTGGAGCAGCAACTCCACGTGCCCGGGCCCGACTGCCGCGCGGCGGCCGAACTGGTCTTGGACGCAAAACTCATCTGTCCGCTGGGCGGAAAGTATGAATACCGCGAGACGCCCGGCGGCCCGGGCCAGTGGATCTCGACGGCGCTAGAGTCGGGCGGCGCCGGCGGCTTTCTCGACGTCAACGTGCCGGAAGGCTACGCGGCCCCACCGTTGAACTGGTTTCGCGGCCTCACGATGGACGCCACGATGGCCGGCAACGATCTTTCGGCCCACATCGACGTCGTCATGCAACTGCCCCCAGCCGCCGCGGGCGCGACCGTCGCGACTCAGTAGGGTGGGTTCGAGCAAACCGATATCCCGGTTGGCTCGGACCGCCGACTGAACGCGATTTCCACAACCGACGCCGCAGCGCCAAAGACCCGGTTTGCGAGCCCCACCAACTCTGCCGGCCAACAGTCCCGCCCGCCCAACCGTTCCGCGACCGTCAGGGAGCGGTCCGACGCGTCATGGCCCCCGGCCCGGCGTTCGCCGTTTTGGACTGCGGCGATTCATCGCCGCTTTCGAGCCCATCGCGTCCGCCGCGTCCGAACGTCTCCCGGCCCATGCCCCCCAGCCCGCCGCAGGTCAAATCCGTCGCCAAAGCGGCGATAAATCGCCGCAGTCCAAAAACCCCATCCCGCCACGACTTCCCGCTCCCTCACGGTCGCGGCTCGGTTTTGCGACGTCCCCACTACTTGTGGTTCTCGTGAACCCTGGTAGAATGGCTCGCCGATGGGGTCGGTGTCCGCCTGTCCGGTACAGCGCCGTGCCCGTGCAGACGATGAACACATGCCCGGAACCGTCGACCCCATCGTGTTGTGGCGAAAGCAATACTGGATCCGAGACGACGGAGGCATAGTCGAATGACCGCCCCTAAGCTTTTCATTTCGTACAGTTGGTCGGACAGAGAACACCAACAATGGGTCGTGAAGCTTGCCACGGAATTGCGCGAGTCCGGCGTCGACGTCATCTTGGACAAATGGGATCTCAAGGAAGGGCATGATGCTGTCCCTTTCATGGAGCAGATGGTTACGAATCCAGAGATCAACAAGGTGGCGATCATCTGTGATGAGAAATACGCTGCCAAAGCGGATGGACGATCCGGCGGCGTGGGGACGGAGACGCAGATCATCTCAAGGGAAGTCTATGAGAAGCAGGCCCAAGAGAAGTTTGTCGCAGTTGTCACACACAAAGATCAGGATGGAAAACCATTTCTTCCAACATACTACAAGTCTCGTATCTACATTGATCTGAGCGAATCTGATCAGTACGCAGAGAACTTCGAGCGTCTGCTGAGATGGATATTCGACAAACCTCTCTATGTCAAACCCGAACTTGGAAACAAGCCTTTGTTCCTATGTGAAGGCGAGCATGTGTCTCTCGGCACAACGGCGGTATTCAAGAGATGCCTCGATGCCGTTAGGAACGCCAAGGCATATGCTGTGGGCGCTTTCGACGACTATTGTGAGTGCTTTGCATCGAACCTAGTTCTACAACATCATTTTCGCGGAACGGGGTTTAGGTGTTTTGCCAGCCATCTTTTGCGATGCGAGGCTTTGGCCTGCTTGTTGTGGGCGAGGTGGTAGTTCACCAGGTCCTCAGCGTCCTTCAGAGACAGTTGCGG
>JAPLNP010000255.1 GCA_026401055.1 Planctomycetia bacterium | reverse complement strand
TCGTCTGCACCGACTGCCACGGCGAGCACAAGATCGCGGCGGCCGAGGAGGCTGAGAAACCCGGGGTGCCTCGTGGGAAGGACATATCCTCCCCTGACAAGTGACACGGCAGGCAACAAACAAGGCCTTCCGTAACCCATTGCTACGAAAGGCCTTAGGTGGAGGATAACGGGCTCGAACCGATGACCTTCTGGCTGCCAGCCAGACGCTCTCCCAACTGAGCTAATCCCCCGGGAACGTTGTAGTTTATCACTCTCGGCCAAACCGGTCAACCGCCTTGCAGGGTAACTTCGCCTCGCGAAACGCTGACGCGAATTACTCAGCTTTACACGCACGGGCCGCCTGCGGTATCCTTGGGCACGCTGCCTTCCGCCATTTGCCCCCATTCGACCAAAGGGGGGTCCTGCCCAACGGAGATCGAACATGGATGGACGAGCACTCTTGAGAGTTGTAACGGCGGCCCTCGTCTTCGCCGCCGTGGTGCCCGCTTTGGGGTCCGACTTTCGGGTGGAAAACAAGGTGTTCCTCGGCGGCCAGAAGGAGCCAACCGCGCAAAGCACCACGATCTTTCACGGCGGAATGGTCTACGACTATCTGGCCGAACCGGCGGAAGTGACGATTTTCGACCCTGCCCGCGGGCGGTTCGTTCTGTTGGACCCGACCCGACGAATCAAGGCGGAACTGACCCTGGAGGTGATCGGCAAGGCGATCGACCGGGTGAAGGCGCGACTTGGCGACAGCGACGATCCGCATACGCGGTTTCAAGCGAGTCCGTCGTTCGACGAGCAGGTCGACCCGTCGACCGGGGAACTCGTGTTCCAAAGCGACTGGATGACGTATCGCGTGTCGGGCGCGGCGACGGACGACGTGGAGAGCGTGCGTCAGTACCGCGAGTTTTCGGACGCCTACGCGCGGCTGAACACGTTCCTCCGGCCGGGCAGCCGGCCGCCGTTTGCCCGGCTGATCGTCAACGAGGCGCTCGAAAAGCGGGGCGAGATTCCAATGAAAGTGGAACTGAATCTGACGCTCAAGAAGGGTCTTCCGCCCAAGCGGGTCAACATGCGGAGCGAGCATCACCTGATTCCGCAGTTGGTCGAATCGGACCGTCGCCGCGTTGCCCAAACCGACCAGTTCCTCGCCATGTTCAGCTCGCTCAGCTTCAGCGATTACCAGGCGAAGATGAAGAAATGAGCCGGGCTACACAAACCGCAACAGCGCGTAGCGCTTCTTGCCCGAGCGGAGGACCATGACCGTCTCGCTGGCCAGCCGCTCCGGACCGAGCAGGGCGTCGACGTCGTCGATCCGGCGGTTGTTCACGTAAGCGCCGCCCTGGGTGATGGTTCGCCGGGCTTCGCCCTTGGTGTTCGAGAGACCGGCCTCGCACATCGCCTCGACGATCGTCATGCCCGGGCCGTCGAGCCGCCCTCGGGCGACCTCCTTGCTCGGCACGTCGGCGAAGATCTGGACCAGTTGGTCGTCGGAAAGCTCGGCGATTTCGGCCCCGAAGAAGATGTCGGTGGCGCGCAGCGCCGTGTCGAGTCCCTCTTGGCCGTGGACCAGTCGCGCGAGTTCCGCCGCCAGGCGGCGCTGGCCGGCGCGTCGGCCCGGGTCCTGGCGATGCTCGGCGAGCACCGCGTCGATTTCTTCTTCGCCGAGGTCGGTGAAGTATCGCAGGCACTTGCCCACGTCGGCGTCGTCGAGGTTGATCCAGTACTGGTAGAACTGGTAGGGGCTGGTCTTTTCGGCCGCAAGCCACAGCGCGCCGGACTCGGTCTTGCCCATCTTCGTGCCGTCGCTCTTCGTGAGCAAGGGGCAAGTCATGCCGTGGAGTTGGACGCCTCGCATTCGCCGGGCGAGGTCGATGCCGGCGGTGATGTTGCCCCACTGGTCGCTCCCGCCCACCTGCATCTCGCAGCCGAACTCGTCGTACAGATGGACGAAGTCGTAGGCCTGCACGAGCATGTAGCTGAACTCGGTGTAGCTCAGGCCGCCGTCGGTCCGTTCGAGCCGGCTCTTGACCGAGTCCTTGGTGAGCATGACGTTGACGGGGAAGTGCTTGCCGACGTCGCGGAGGAAGTCGAGGTAGCCGAATCGGCCCATCCAGTCGTGGTTGTCGAGCACCAGGGCCGAGTGTTCGCCGCGGTCAAAATCGAGGAAGCGGCGCATCTGCGACTCCATGCCGGCGATGTTGGCCCGCAGGACGTCTTCGCCCAGCAGCGCGCGCTCTTCGCTCTTGCCGCTGGGGTCGCCGATCATGCCGGTGGCCCCGCCCAGCAGCGCGATGGGGCGATGGCCCGATCGCTGAAACCGGCGGAGGATCATCAGGGTCATCAGATGCCCGACGTGCAGGCTGTCGGCCGTCGGGTCGAAACCGGCGTAGACCGTTCGCGGCCGCTCGGCCAGCCAGGCGGACAGGCCCGCGTCGTCGGTGGTCTGGTTGATCAGCGTTCGCCACGCGAGTTCGGCAACAATGTCGGACACGATTCGGGCCTCGTGGGTCTTGATGCAAGCGTCGGGCACGGAAGCGGTTGCCCGCGAACACTCCAGATTACGCCCTTTCGTGCGTGTCGCAAGGGGGACAGTCCCATTTTCGCGGCGAAAACGCGAGTTGGCGGCGCCAGGCCCGGTGCGCCGCGAAGACCGGGACAGTCCCCTGGGAACCCAAGGTCATCCCGTTGTCGGAAGGGTTGGACTCGCCGCGCTTCCGGCCTAGAATGGTGGAGTTTGCCGACCCGAGAGTACCGAACGATGTCGCTCGACGCCGTGCTTCGCGACCGTCTCGCTCCCCGGCTGAGGAGGCTCTACGGGGACCGGGCCGAGCAGTGTCTCGATAAGATCCTCGATCGGGCGCGGAAGGCCGCTGCCCACATGCCGCCGCCGCGGGACACGCCCTGGGACCAGCGCGACGTGGTCCTGATCACCTACGCCGACCAGGTCCGCGCGGCCGACCGGTGCCCCCTGGCCGCCCTCGGACAGTTCCTCGGCGAGACGGGCCTCGATCGCGTGATCAACACCGTCCACCTCTTGCCCTGCTTTCCCTACTCGTCCGACGACGGCTTCTCGGTCATCGACTACCGCCGAATTGATCCCGCGTTGGGCGACTGGGCCGACGTTCGGGCGTTGGGCCGAAAGCACTCGCTCATGCTCGACCTGGTGCTCAACCACGTCTCGCGCCGAAGCCCCTGGTACGCGGCCTATGCGGCCGGACGCGAGCCCTACGTCCGCTACTTCCTCGAAGTCGATCCGGCCGCCGACCTCTCGGCGGTCACTCGGCCCCGGAGCCTGCCGCTGCTGACGCCGGTCGAAACGGCGCGGGGCACGCGATACCTCTGGACCACGTTCAGCGACGACCAGATCGATCTCAATTACGCCGAGCCGGACGTGCTCGTGGAAATGATCGACGTCCTGCTCTTCTACCTCGAACAAGGCGCCCGGATCATCCGGCTCGACGGCATCGCGTACCTCTGGAAGCAACCGGGCACGCCGTGCATCCACCTGCCCCAGACGCACGAGGTGGTCAAGCTCCTGCGCGACGTGGTCGACGCCGTGGCCCCGGGCACGATCCTGTTGACCGAGACAAACGTTCCGCAGGCCGAGAACACCAGCTACTTCGGCGACGGCGGCGACGAGGCCCGAATGGTCTACCAGTTCAGCCTGGCGCCGCTTTTGCTGGAGGCCCTGCTCAGCGGCGACGCCGGGTTGCTGGTCGGGTGGCTCGCGGAGCTGGAGCCCACGCCGCCGGGCACGACGACGCTGAACTTCACCGCCTCGCACGACGGCATCGGCGTCCGGCCGCTGGAAGGACTGATGCCGCCGGATCGCTTCGAGCGGCTCATCGAGTCGGTCATCCGCCGCGGCGGCCGGGTTAGCACCAAGCGCAACCCGGACGGCAGCGAAAGTCCTTATGAACTGAACGTGACGTACTTCTCCGCTCTGGCCGAGCCCGACCGGGCGGACGGCTTGGCCGTGCAGGTCCGGCGGTTCCTTGCGAGCCAGGCGTTGATGTTGTCGTTGCGTGGCGTGCCAGCCGTGTATTTTCACAGTCTCGTGGCCACGCCCAACGACGTCGTCGGCGCCGAGCGAACCGGCCGTGCCCGATCAATCAACCGGCGGAAGTTCGACGCCGCCGAACTCCGCGCGGCGTTAGGTTGTCTCGGCTCGCCCCCGGC
>JAPLNP010000392.1 GCA_026401055.1 Planctomycetia bacterium | reverse complement strand
GATTCGCTTTTGAAAGCCGTCGCTGTTGCCGACACGAAGGACATCAAAGTGATCAACGATTTGGCCAGGGTGTACGCCATCGCGGAAGAGTACGCAAATGGCGGGGTCGACCACCTAAAGGCCTTGATTTTTGATGATCCTGCAAGTTTCCCGAAGAAGTTCGCAGCGATGTTGAAAGGGCGAGGTGTCGAGGATCAGACTCAGCGAAACGATTAGGGGTTGCCGCGGTACCAGTCGGCGGCAAAGCCGGCGTCAACCCACTGCTTCGACTTGCACTTGCTCGGGTCGCGGCGATACTCGTCAACCCACTGGGCGAACCGCTCCATGTCGAACGGCACGTTGAATCGCGTGCTGCGCGCGCGCAGGCAAGCGACGCGTCGTGAAGTGGAACCGGTTTTGAGGGCTGTTTTCATCGTAGCTCTTTCGGTTGGTGGTTTTCTGATGTTCACCGTTCTGGAGAGACAAAGTCAATACGCACGCTCAATGCCTCATGAAAAGCGGTTGGCTGGGGTGATGATTGGAAAAGGTGCAACGTACAGTTCAGGAAATCACAAGGGCTTTCTACTCGTGACCCAGTCCCAGCGAACCCCTGCCTGCTTCCGCATCGGATCCAGGTCTTCGGTCTGGAGGTAGCCCTGTTTGATGAGCTGTTGCAGGGCCTCGCTCACGCGTGCCAGGTAAGCTTCCTTGGTGGCATAACGCTCGTCGAGCGCCGGGCATGGATCGCCGAGTTGCTCCCGCTGCCCGCGCGTGGCGGCGAAGAGAATCCAGGAACCCCGCAACGGCAGCAGCTCTTTGGGGGCGCCCATCGAGACGGGACGGAACATCCAGCCGGTGCAAGAGGCCAGAGGCACGCTGACGTCCGGCATCCGGATGCCCGCGAGGTCATTGCCATCCGCATCAACTTGCGGCACCAGCAGCGGCAGCTCCATGCCGACGCCTGCGCCATGCGGCCAGAGCGGATTCCGCAGGCGCACCCCGGCCTTCACGCTCCAGGGCGACGTGATCCCCGGCAAGGCCGGGAAGCGAACCTTCGATACGGGCACCAAGGTGCCGTCGCTCAGTTTGGGATAGGCACTCGGCGGCGGCAGCGTGCCTTCGGTGACCCAGCAATGCATCGCCAGACGCAAGGTAAGGACGACGGGGCTGGCGTTGACGGGATTGGCGAGCGGGGCGTCCTTTGCCGGAGCCGCGGGCGGGAAGGCCGCCGGTCCGTGCTGGGTGCCGGCAAAGAAATAGGACCGGACGTTGTCCGGCAGCGGGGCGTCCCGGGTGCCGTCGGCGCTAGTGTGCGACAGGCCCGCCACGCGGCCAGCGCCCCAGTATTCCGCTGACGTGTTCATGTAAAAGATCTTCGGCCTCTGCGTCACGCGCGGGTTTTCCTGCACGCCTTCCGCGATCCCGCTGACCGGATCCGCCTGCGCAGTGTCGGTGAAAGGATAGGACGCGGTCTGGAAGGCGGCCAGCCCGCGCGGCACCGACCAGCGGCGGTTGATATCCAGCCGGCCCGCGCCGGCGACGTTCGCCATCACACCATCCAGCGCCAGCCGGTCCTGCTCGT
>JAPLNP010000611.1 GCA_026401055.1 Planctomycetia bacterium | reverse complement strand
CCGCCGGTCGTGCTCGTGGCCGGCGACGGGCGGCCGATCATGGCGGACCCGCTCACCGCCATCGCCGAGGGGCTCCGCTGGACCGGCTGCCACGTCGTCGATCTGGGCCGGGCAAGCGCCGGCGGCATGGCGTTCGCCCTGGGACAGCTTTCGGCCGACGGCGGCCTCCTGCTGGGCAATCCCGGCCGCCAGCATATGGTCGGAGTGAAGTTCTACGAGCGTGACGCCGCCCCCTTGTCCGCGGGCGGCGCGTTGGAGATGATTCAAGACCGTTTCGAGAACCCGATGGACCGGCCGACGCGCCGGTACGGCTCGTTGCGACGCCTTCAAGCCGACGGGGCGTACCTCGCATGGCTGGCCGAGCACTACCACGCCTTGCGTCCGCTGCGGCTGGTCCTGGACGCCCCGTGCCGCCCGCTGGCCGACCACCTCGCCCGGCTCGTCGAGCCGTTCGACATCCGCATCACGACCCACGAGGGCCCGCGAGAGCGGCTGCCCGAGGCGGTTCGCAACAAGGCCGCCCATTTTGCCGCCCGGGTGGACGACGACGGCGAGACGTGCGAAGTCTGGGACGAACGGGGCCAGACGGTCGCGGCCGAGGGGCTGCTCGTGCTCGTGGCGGGCCACCTGCTTGGGCAACAGCCGAGCCGGACGGTGGTCGTCGAACGGGACACGTCGGCTGCCACCGTCGCCAGGTTGTCCTCGCTGTCCGCCCAGATCGTGCGGAGCGGTTCTCGGCCGTCGGAGATGCACCGGGCGATGCGATCGGAGGACGCCTCGCTCGGCGGCGGTCCCGGCGGCCGGTTCTGGTACGCCCCCGACGGCCATGTGGTTGCCGACGCCTTGTTCACGCTCACCTGGCTTCTGGTCATTCTCAGCCGGAGTGATCGCGCGATGTCCCGCGTGCTCGATGCCGCCTCGCGGTAACCGTTCGCGGGGGCAGTACCCATGCTCCTGGCGTGGGCGAACGTCATCTTGTCTGCCCTCGCCGTTGCGGACAATCATCCCCCCACGATATACTGAACATGCATCCTGAACGCCCCTGCCGGACCATTGGTCCCTGACGCAGTTCACCGACCGAAGACGGCCAGGCCAAGAGAAGCAAAGAACGAGCGCCCGTAGCTCAATGGATAGAGCAGCGGACTTCTAATGCTTGCCGAGCCCCCTCTGACACCACGAAAAGCCCTTGTTTTCTAGGGTCAACCGCGTTTTCAGTCCGTTGGCATAACTGCTAGAAACCGATCAAACCGGGGGCTATCCGGTGTCATGACACCCGCGCCGTCGAGGCGCCAGATCCAGCGGGACAAGACGCCGATCAGCGGACCAGGCGGAAGAGACGGACGCCGGGTCGGTGATCGTCGAGACGGCGGCCCCGGTCCCCAGAACGACGCGGCCGAGATAGTGCTCGCGGCCGAGCGGGAACTGGGGCGGATGCTCGGGGAAATGGAAAAGGACAAGGGCGGGCGGCCCAACAAAACCGCTACCATCGTGGGAGAGGTTTTGCCTATCCGCGAAATGGGCAGTGTGCGGATTTTGTCCCGCCAGCTCAGCCGCCGCAGGGTGGTGAGCATGTCGGCGAACGAGGGCTCTACCTTGCGACGGTACCAAGGACGATCGGGAAACTGAAGATAACGATGGCCAACCTGATGAAACCAAAGGACGGTCAGGCTGTACAATACCAACGCCATCGGCGCGGTACGCCGCACGGCCTTCTCTTTGCGGTTGGCCGCGTCTTCCAGGCCCAGCAACTGCTTGCTGTTCTCGAAGGTCACCTCGATCGACCACCGCGCGGCATACGTCGCCAGAATCCGCCGGGCGTCCCAGTCCAAGCAGGTGCAGTAAAACATCTGGTCCGGGCGATTGCCCAGGGCGTCGACGGCCAGTTCGATGAGGCCCGTGGCCGCGAACACCGCCACCAGCAACTTGGCCAAGACCCGGCACAACGCATCGAGCGACCAGGCCGCGTGACTGAAGAAACGATGGTAACCACTGTGGTGCCCCCACCGCGTGCAGCCGCTGGACCAGATCAGTTCGGTGACAAAACGCCGCCGATGAGTCAGAATCCATCCGGCCATGAGGCACAGGAACGTCTGAAAACTCGGCACGGTGAAGACGCATCGAAACTCGGATAGCAAAGCCGTGAACGATTCGGTGCATTCCATGTTCGGCCTCCTTGCCTTTGGGACGACCGGGATGGTTTGCACCCCCAGGTGTACCAAATTCCGGCACGGAGGCCGATATCATTTTGACCCGACATCACCCCTCAAAAAGTGCGAAACTTGAACTTAGAGGCTGTCCGAAAAGATCGACCTTTGGTAGCAAAGAGCTACGACGACGCTAGCAATGATTGCACGTACAGACGCCTGTGTTTTCGTCGGCGCAAGCAATGCTAGCGTAATCGCAAGTCCTTATCCCACAACGGTTACGTTTTCGGACAGCCTCTCAAACTTGTTCTTTCGCGGGCCCTAGCCCAAGTTCCACAGCAGTGATTAGAAATGCCTTGTTCTTGAGGGTCGAGGGCCGGAAGTCTTCACTACATTCACTTCACGGTTTTATCTGTCGGGGGGGGTAAGACTCATCCGCTGAAGGAGGATCTCTTGATGGATCGTCGCGCGGCCGTCCGGCGTTTCGCCGACTTCGACCTCGAACAGACCGGCCGCCCGGCTGTTTTTCGACATCACCGCGCCGATCCGCCGATCGAGGACCTGCTTTTTCCACTTGCGATTCCCGCAACTCGCCCGAATCTTCTCCAGTTCCCTCTCGATCCGCTCTTCGAACCGCCGGTGCATGGCGGCCTCTTCTTCGCGGCGGTCCAACCGGAGTCGGCGGATCACTTTCAACGCCAGCCAAGGACCGCCGAAATCGAGACGGTTCTCGACGCGGACGTGGGCCGTGTCGATTTCCACCCACTCCGGCGCGGGCGAGTCGTCCTCCCAGAGCAACAACTGCGATTCCGGTGACGAGCCCTTTCCTTCGGCCGCCCGCCGGACGCCCAGCCGGCCCGCCTCGTCCAGTTGGCCCAAATAGGCGAGCGTGCGTTGCCGCGGCCCTCGCTCGGTCAGAACAGAACTCCCTTGGATGAGTACACGTACTTTTTCGCCCCGTTGTCGCATTCGGTCGTGTACGGCGGTTTGCCCTAGAGCTTGGGGACAATCGTGCCGGCGTCCTTGGCGTTCGTGGCGGCTCCTTGGGCGGGCTTCTCGGCGTCAGCCGGAGAGGATGCCGCGACGTCCTTGACCGAGACGAACTTGCCCTCCGAGTCGAACGTGAAGACATGGTCGAGGATCTTGGTCTGGCGGTCCCAGATCCTCGCCCGGTACTTATACCGGATCGAGTAGTTGCCCTCGGGCGTTTTCTTGTAGTCGGCCCATTCGATCGTCTCGCGCGACGTGACGTCCCGGAAATTGTGCCGGAAGAAGTCCTCGACCAGGGCGACGATGCCCTCCTTCGTGCTCGGCGGCTCCAGCACGTCCTTGACCGAGACGAACGTGCCCTCGGGATCGAACGTGAACACCTGATTGATGATCTTGGTCTCCCGATCCCAGATCCTCGCCCGGTACTTGTACCGGATCGAGTAGTTGCCCTCGGGCGTCTTCTTGTGGTCAGCCCACTCGATCGCCGCGCGCGACGTGACGTCGCGGAAATTGTGGCGGAAGAAGTCCTCGACCAGGGCGATGGTGCCGTCCTTCATGCTCGGGTCGGCCTCGCGGGCCGGGCCCATCATCGCCACGACCGCCGACGCCAGGGCATCGAGTCTTGACGCGTCCAACGCGATGGAGGTCTCCAAGCGGACATCGCGGCCGTTTCGCCGGAGGCTGGCGTCGGCCAGCAAACGCCCGAGGACATCGAGTACGACGAACCCCGAATCGCCGTTCGAACGCGGTTCGTCCTGGACCGCCGCCTGGGCGTCTCCCCGTGCCGCTGGCGCGACCATTTCCTCGACCGCCGCCCGGACGTTTTCAATCGCGGCCCCGGCGAGCGTCTTGATCGCTTCGGCCGTATGGGGCAGCGACTCAGCCGCGGCGGCGTCCTTGGCCGTCGCCTCGGCGTGGATCGCGAGCCGGTCGTCGAGCCTGGCGCCCATGGCCAACCACGTGGCGTCTTCCCAGACCGGCGAAATCGCCAAGAGCGCGGCCTGCGACACGGTCGGGGCATGTTCCATAAGCGGCCTCATCTCTCGCCGCACGAGCGACGTGTCGGCTGCGATGACGAACTGATCGCGCCGTAGCGACTCCCACGCCTCGGCGGGCAACCATCGCGGCAGGACGCCGGTCTTGCTGGACAAGTAGGCGTCCACCGCCTTCTCCGAACCCTCGACCACGGTGTGATCGTCAAGGACCACGGCCAGGCGATCGTTGGGGAAGTGGTACACCTTCTTCCCGTCGTGGAAGCTGATCGCGTCTTCGCTTCCCGACAAGCGTTTGCCGAGTTCCGCCTCGGCCACGGGCTTGACCCACTGCCACACGACGACCTCGCGGAGGCCGGAAGGAATCTCGGCCTCCGGCACGAACGCCGTGATCTGCCGGAAGTCGGCCAGGTGGCTGCCGTTGGGCACCACGCATCCCGACTCCTCGAGCCGCTTCACCAACGCCGCCAGTTCCGGCCGAAGCAGGGCGGCCGGCGGCCGAAGGACGATCACGGCCGAGGCGCTCTCGATCATGTACGTCGTGTCAATGAAGTCGTCCGCGGCGCCGCCGGCGGGAGCATTGACCGTGGCGGGGGCGGAAGCCGGCTTCTCCTGCTCGCCGGCCAACGCGGCACGCGAGTCGCTCGGCCCGCGAAGACCCGCCGCCAACACACCACACAGCAACACCGTCGCGACCGTCGCCAGTCGCGCCGTCGGCGAAAGACGCTCGACGTGGGTTTTCGAGTTCTGGAGCATGGCAATCCTCCTCAAAAACGTGGTTGGCGTGGGCAAGAACGTCCGGGCGGGCCACAGCACGCGGCGGTCCTGCTGGCCCAGGGCGAGTTCGGCGATCGTCGCCAGGTACTGCCGCGGTCCGCCGGAAACCGCCGCCGCCGCGGCGTCGGCCGCCAGTTCCTGCTCCAGACGCAGCCGCCCGAGAAGCCAGTGAACCAGCGGGTGGTAGAAATGCAGCGTCAGGCCGATCTGGCCGACCAAGAGGGCGAGAAAATCGTGGCTCCGGGCGTGGACGATCTCGTGAGCCAGCACCGCCCGGCGTTGGTCCGGCGTCCACCGGGTCCAGTCTTCGGGCAGAAGCAGCACCGGCCGTCGCCAGCCGATCGTGGCGGCCGTGGCCAGGGCGTCGGACTGGCGAACTTCCACCGGGCGCCGGCAGCCCAACTCCTCGCGCAGCGCGTCGACCAATTCCAGCAGCTTGCGATCGCGCACCGGCCGGCTTCGAGTGCGCTCGCGCCGGACGGCCGCGATGCCCAGCACCAGCCGCCCCAGCCCGCAAAGCATCGCCGCTAACATCGCCGCGGCCACGATCACCGGCCAGGGCCAAGCGGGCGAGGTCGCGGGCGTCGCTTCTGTGGGCACGACCGGCTCAGCTTGGACGCGATGGTCGGCCAACGCATTGCCGGGCTGGGCGGAACCAAGAAAGGCAGTATCCCGATCGCCCGTATCGTCCCACCTTCCGACGTCCGGCCCCGCCAGAGACTCCGCCGGCACGGGCGTTCCCACTGACTCGCCGGCCGGAAGCGCCGCGGCGGTCGATTCCACCGGCGGCGAGACGGGCAGGGACCATCGCGGCCAGGGGCTCAGGGCCCAGAGCGACAGCAGGACGACCGTCGCCAGGCCGCTCGGGACGGCGGGCGTCGCGGCGTCGGGCCGCCACCGCCGGACCACGAGGTAAACGCCGCCCGCCGCGACCGCGACGAGCGTGATCTGCACGACACACCAGAGCAACGCAACGGAGATCGCGTTCATGGCTTCTTCTCCCGGAGAATCGCCTCGAGCACGGCCCTTTCCTTGGCGGTCAGGCGTCTTTGTTCCAACAGACGCACGAGCAATTGTTCGCGCGAGCCCCGGAAAACCCGGTCGACCAGGTCGCCGAGGATGCTCCGCGAGACGTCTTCATAACTTCGCGCCGGGCGGTACTGGAAGGGCCGCTCGGCGTTGGTCTGCTTCAGGAAACCTTTTTCGGCGAGGATCCGCACCAGCGTGGCCACCGTGGTGTAGGCCAGGTCCCGGCCGGCGGCGGCCAGTTGGTCGCGGGTTTCCGCCACGGTCGATTCACCGCGGCTCCAAAAGACGTGCATCACCTCCAGTTCTCGCTGGGTGAGTTCCTTGGCGGCGGGTCGCGCCATGAGGGGGCTCCTGATATTTGGTTTCTTAGATTTGGTTTTATCGTAGCACATCCGCCGGGCGTGTCAAGAGCCGTGTCGCCAAGAAATCGCGGGGGCCGACGTCAACGGACCTGCCGGGGGGGCACGTTGGGGGAGGCGAGTCCGTCGCCGATGGAACCTCGATTCCGGGATCGTGGGCGACAGAGTCGCCTCGTACCAGAATCTGACGCCAATCGTCATCGCCGAGGGCGGCGGAGCTTGCCGGCCAACCGTGACGCCGTGACGCCGGGGCCTATCAGGGAGCCTTTGTGTTCCCTAGCGGGGCGGGCTATAATACCGGGTTTGACTGCCCGCGGCGCGACCTGACCCTGCGTTACCCCTCGAAGAAAAGCGGTGTCGGAGAACACCTCTCATGCCTGTATCGCCGACAGCCGTGTTGCCCAAGAACCTCCTAACGACCCTCCGAAGGTCAAGTGGCCATATTGGGGCATCGCCGACTCTACTGGAAGCGGTATCCGCCGATCCGGCCACCGTGATCGAGAGGCTCGGGACAAGCGAGTCCGGCCTGTCCGAGGAAGAGGCGTCCGAGCGGTTGGAGACGCACGGCCCCAACGTGGTGACGGAAGTGGCGCGTCACACGAAGATCAAGCTCTTTGGGCGGGCCTGCCTCAATCCCCTCGTGATCCTGTTGCTTGCGTTGGCCACCGTCGCGTTTCTGACGGGCGACCTTCGCGCAACCGTGGTGATGCTGCTGATGGTCGTGTTGGGCGTGGTGTTGCGATTCGTCCAGGAGGCGAAGGCCGATGATGCCGCCGCGAAGCTCAAGGCGATGATTACCATCACCGCCACCGTGGTTCGAGAAGGGCAGCCGCGCGAGATTCCCCTGGCTCAACTCGTGCCCGGAGATTTGGTCAAGCTGTCGGCCGGTGACATGATCCCGGCCGACATTCGAGTCCTTTCGTGCAAAGACCTGTTCGTCACTCAATCGAGCCTTACCGGCGAGTCCCTTCCGGTCGAGAAATTCGACGTTCGAGAGGAGGACGGCAACCGGTCGATTGCGGAATTGACGAATGTCTGTTTCCTCGGGACCAGCGTGGAAAGCGGCAGCGCCACGGGGGTCGTTGTCGAGACGGGATTCAAGACCTATCTCGGCAAGATGGCGAAGTCGATCGTCGCCCAACCCGTCCCGACCAGCTTTGACCGAGGCGTCAGCCGCTTCACCTGGCTGATGATCCGCTTCATTCTGGTCATGGTCCCTTTGGTCTTCCTGATTAACGGCTTTACCAAGGACGACTGGACCGGAGCCTTCTTCTTCGCGCTGGCCGTCGCGGTGGGCATGACCCCGGAAATGCTGCCGATGATCGTGACGGTCTGTCTGTCGCGCGGGGCCATCGGCATGTCCCGAAAGAAGGTGATTGTCAAGCGCCTCAACTCGATTCAGAACCTTGGCGCGATGGACGTTCTCTGCGCGGACAAGACGGGAACGTTGACCCTGGACCGCGTGATTCTCGAACAGTATTGCGACGTGGTGCGACAGGAGGACGAGGAGGTGCTGTTGTTCGCCTACCTCAACAGCCATTTCCAGACGGGGCTGAAGAACGTGCTTGACCGCGCCATCCTTCAACACCGCGAGATTCACGAGACCTTCTCCGTCCCCGACTTCCAGAAGGTGGACGAAATCCCGTTCGACTTTGCTCGGAGGGTCATGTCCGTCGTCGTCACGACCCCTCAAGACGGACAACGCCTCGTCTGCAAGGGAGCACCGGAGGCAATCTTCGAGCGATGCAACCGCTTTGAATTGGACGGCAAGGTCTATCCGATGGACCCGCTGCTGATTGGAGAACTGAAGGAGGAATACGACAGCCTGAGTGCCGATGGGTTTCGGGTGCTCGCCATCGCGTACGCCGACTTTGAGCCCCGAACCGCGTATTCCCGCGGCGATGAACGCGATTTGATTCTCAAAGGATACGTGGCCTTCTTGGACCCGCCCAAGGAAACCGCGGCGCCCGCCATCGCGGCGTTGAAGCAGCACGGGGTATCCGTCAAGATTCTCACGGGCGACAATGAATTGGTGAGTTGCAAGATATGCGCGGAAGTGGGCCTGCCGACGGAGAGCGTGCTTCTCGGAAGCCAGGTCGCCGCGATGTCGGATTCGGAACTGGCCGATGCCGCCGACCGCGCCACTCTGTTTGCCAGGCTTTCTCCCGCCGACAAAGAACGCATCGTCAGGGCGCTGCAAAGCAAGGGGCACGTTGTGGGGTTCATGGGCGACGGCATCAACGACTCGCCGGCCCTCCGCGCCGCCGACGTTGGAGTTTCGGTGGATAGCGCCGTGGACATTGCCAAGGAAGCCGCCGACGTGGTTCTTCTGGAAAAGAGCCTCATGGTGCTCGAGGAAGGCGTGTTGGAGGGGCGGAAGGTGTTCGCCAACATCCTCAAGTACATCCGCATGGGCGCGAGTTCCAACTTCGGCAACATGTTCAGCGTGCTCGGGGCCAGCGCCTTCGTGCCCTACCTGCCGATGGCCCCCATCCAGATTCTCACGAACAACCTGCTCTACGATTTCTCTCAGGTTCCCATCCCCGCCGACAACGTGGACTCGGAGCAGATCGCCAAGCCCCGGCCCTGGGACATGGGCGAGATCGCCCGTTTCATCCTCTTCATCGGCCCGTGCAGTTCGGTCTTCGACTACACCACTTACCTGATGATGCTTTACGTCTTCGACTGCTGGAGTCCGGTGAACGAATCGCTGTTTCAGACCGGGTGGTTCGTGGAGTCGTTGCTCACGCAGACCCTTATCATCCATATCATTCGCACGAATCGGATACCTTTCCTGCAAAGCCAAGCGAGCTGGCCGATGATCGTGACCACGGCCGTGATCATGATGGTGGGAATGTGGCTGCCGGTCTCACCGCTCGGCCCGTGGCTGGGCTTCACGTCGCTGCCGCCCCTTTACTGGCCGCTGCTTGCGTTGACGCTCTTCTGCTACGTCCTGCTTACCCAAGGCGTGAAAATGTGGCTCATTCGCAAAGCGTGGGTCTGATCGGGCCGGGCGCGGCGACGGGACGGCAAATTCGGTTGCGTGGAAGACGCGGGAGGTTTCGAGTTTCTTCATGCAATCAACGTGGATGGTTCGCTTGGTTAAGGTCTGGCACTTTGGCACAAGAAGCCCCAGGAATTGGCACTTGCCCAGGGGATATGTCTTCACGAATCCAGCGGGGTCAACACCTCGGAGCGAGGACGATTATGACGCGAAAGCAGGCGGGCCCGGCCGTGATGGCTTTGGTGGGATTGGCGATTGTCTGGACCGTCGAGTCTCGTGCTTCCGCCGAGGAGAGCCGGACCGTCGGCCCTGCCGGCGCGAAGTCCGTGGAGGTGGTCGTCGCCGAAAGCGCCAAGGACATCGAGCGGTTCGCCGCCGAGGAGCTTCGACGGTACCTCGAACGACTGTTTGACGCGAAGGCGAGCATTGTGTCCAAGCCGACCGGTTCGGCCGATGCGTGCTTCGTTCTGGGCATGCCGGGGTCGCTGCCCGGGGCGTGCTTGAGCGAAGCGGCGTGTCCACGGCTGAGCGATCAGGGGTTCCTCCTGCGGAAGACCAACTGCGCAAACAAGCCCGCGATGGCGATCGTCGGGGGCAGCCCCGTGGCGGTGATGTGGGGGGTGTACGAGTTGGTCGAGCGTTACGGGGTGTGCTATCTGCTGGGCGGCGACGTCTATCCCGAGCGGCGGGAGTTCTCTCTGCCGGAAATCGACCGGGTGTTCGAGCCGACGTTCACGATGCGTTGGTTCAAGACGATGGGCGATTTTGCGATGGGCATGGAAGGCTGGGGCATGGCCGACTACCGCCCCTTCCTCGACCAGCTTGCCAAGCTGAAGTTCAACCGCATCCGCGTCGGTGGCTGCCCGTCCGCTCCGTTCCTGGACCTCCGTCTCAAGGGCGTGCGGAGGCAATCGGCGGTCCTCTGGTACGGCGAGCATTACCCGATCACCCCGGACATGCCCGGCCGAAAACTCTTCGGCGACGCGGCGGAGTTTTGGAACCCCGACCTTCCGCCGCCGGGGACCTCTTGCGAGGAGATGGTCGCGGCGGGGCGACGGCACATGCACGCCTTGATCGCCTACGCTCGAAGCCGCGGGATCGAGGCCTCGTCGGTCTGGTCGATCACGGATTTCCCGAAGGAGTTTCGCGAGGTCATTCCGGACGCGCAGACGGTCAACCAACTTGGGCAGTTGACAGTGGCCCCCGGCCCGAGCGCCCGGCCCGACAACCCGGACCTGGACGAGATCGGCGGCACGCTGATCCGAACGATCCTCGACGAGTACCCCGACGCGCACAGCTACGGTTTTCCGGTCGGCACGGAATACCCGAGTTGGATCGAGTTGCACGCCTGGGCATGGCAAGAACTCGACAAGCTCTACGGCATCGAGTCCGTTGTGCCGCTGGCGGAGGTTCTGCGGCGCGCCGGGCAGCGTGCCGATCATTGGGAGGGCGGCGCGGCGCGGTCGGTGATGGAAGTCAAGGGGCACATCACCGGGCTGTACTTCCTGCTGCGGCTGTGGAAGAGCCCCGATGTCCTGCCCAAGAGCCGCAAGCCCGACGCGAGGCTTGTCGTCTACGAAGTGGCCGAGGAGCTGTGGCCCATCCTGCCGCGGATCCTGCCCAAGAACGCCGAGCAGTCGATCGTGATGGACTACAACCCCACCCGGGTGCTCCGCCGGCGCAAGGTCCTGGCGACCGTTCCGGCCAAGGAAATCCCCACGACCATGGTCCTGACGCTTCACGACGACAGCGTCGGCATGCTCCCGCTTTTGACGACCGGGGCGCTTCATGAACTGGTCGGCGACATGCGCAAGTGCGGCATCCAGGGCTTTGGCACGCGGCAATGGATGATCAGCGATCACGATCCCTCGGTCGCCTATCTTAGCAGGGCCGCTTGGGACGCCGGCGTGACGCCCCGGGCGGTCTACGCCGACCAGGTCCGCGCCGTCTGCGGCGAGGCCGCCGTCGAGCCCATGCTCGAGATGTTTCGCGAAATCGAGGCCGTCACCACCGCGTTGGAAGACCACGGCATGGGACTGACGTTCCCACACGCCGGCGTGATGATCCGCCAGTGGTCGCCCGAGCCGATGCCCAAGGAACTCGCCGACGACAGAGCGGCGTACCAGCGGGCACTGGCCGCCGTGGGCAGGGCGCCGACTCCTTCGCGGCCGGAGGGCAAGGCTTACGTGCAATACTGGACCGGCCGGCTCCGGTTCGCCGTCGAGTACTTCGATGCCATCGAAGCGGTGAAGAAGGCCGCCACGGCGGAAAAGGCCGCCAACGACGCCAAAGCCAAAGGCGAAAATCGCGAGTACCGGGCGAAACTGGCCGAGGCCGTCGAACTGGCCAATGCCGCCCACGCCGCCGCCTTCAAAGCCATCGACACCTTCGCCGGCGTCGCCAGAAACCAAGCCGACCGCGGCGCGGTCGCGACGATGGCGGAGTACGTGTGCCGGGCTCTGGCACGCAAGACCGAATCGCTCCGCGTCGAACTCGACAAGGCTCCGTAGGGTGGATCGAGGCCGCCGGCAGGTTTTTCACACGCCCGGCGGGCGGGCGAATTCCGATGCGGCCTCAATTGCCGTGGGAACATCTGTCGCTTACGATTCAGGCCGTGTCGTCATCATGCGTCCAAAACCAGACGGCGACGACTCCATCGTTTGCGTCTTCAGAATGTGAGATGCTAACGACTCTCTCCGGCCCGAGTTCGCTGGCAAACTCAGCGGCTTGGCGGAACAAGTCTTCCCATGTGACCCACATGCCCCGAAACACGCGGTATGCCAACCGCCATTTTGGCGTTTCGGTTTCTTGAATCGCCGCGTCAGAAGTCATGACGCCTCCTGCCGTGGAACACTTCCGGCATGAATCGAACGACTCCTCGATTTGCTCACCGCATTTGGTGCAAGTCCACATAGCAGGGCTGGCCTAACGTCCGCGATCACCGGGCCGCCGCGGTTGATCATCCATTTGTAAACGCGCGGGCGGCGGCCCCGCGCGGATCGCATTGTTCCGCTGCCTTCAGCGCCAGCTTGGATTGTCACCTGACGTGAACTTATTGAACAACGATTCGTATTCCGATCCATCGTCCGCAACCAACGTGCAGTCAGTCGCATGGACGTTCTCGTGCAAGGTCTTAATCGGATCATTCAACGTTGGGATCGGCAATACACTCGTGATCCGGTCATGAGCATCCGGCAAGTCTTCGAATTCAGTTGCGTACTCGGCTTCCATGAAGGCTGCCGTTTTTCACATTTCCACAAGGTCTCCGCCGCCGGAGAATTTCAACAGGTCTCGCTAATATCGCACCGTCATCAACAACGGCTACCATTCCGTCACATTTGACGCTACTCTCCCGGCTTGCCCTTCGGACGTGCCGTGCAAGATAGGCAACGTTTCAAGGCCGCCGTCTCCGTATGCGGAAAAACGCCGCGAGTTCCGTCACCGGCGACGACAGTGAAAGGTTGCGATGGTTTCAGTTGTATCCACTCGCAATCGTCATCGGCACGTTGCAGTGAGAAATCAAACGGCCAATCGAGGTCGTCAACAATTGCGCGTCTGGGTTTGATGTCGGTGAGTGTAAACATTGGTCAAGCAGTAGAACGACCAAGCTCACCTGCCGGGGCCGCTACAAGAGGTTGGTACCACGCGCAACAACAATGCGGCCCCGGTCAGGTGCAACGCCTGGTTCGGCGGCCTTCCCGCTGTTGTCAGCTGACGCGCTGCCAATTGTCATTGAATTCTTCGGGGTCGCGCGAGATCATCACTTTCCAGCCGAGTTCCCCAACGTTCTGGTCCTCGTAGAAGGTGCGACAATGACGCCAACCCGGGAACTTTGTCCGAAGCAAATTCTCAATCACCACGGCATCTGCCTCCTCGCGGATACCTGTTACCTCCAAGCCGTAGACATCGTGTTGCAGGTCGATGGAACCGAAATCCGACAGCCAAGCGAACCCGTTGTCCGACAGCGCCTCCAGCACCTCATTGCGAAGGTCAAACAACTCTGCATGGAACTCGAAAGACTCCATCGTCGGTCCCAAATGAAACCTATGCAAAGACGCGTGTGCAAGCCGCATAACGACCCAAGCTCAGCGACCCGGCCCACGGGACGCGTGGACTGCAACTACAGCGCGATGGCCGGGGTCGCTGCCGCGCATGGTTAGCCGTCAATGTCATGTCTCTGTAGCTCCGTGAGCAATCAACTCCAACGCCAGTGCGTGACCACCAGCACTGCCCGTCTCGCGAGCAAGTATCAGTGCCGTCGTCCCGTCCGGGGTCTTGATATTGATGTCAGCGCCGTGCTTAACCAATGCTCTCAACATTTCGACACGCGGTCCGCCCGTGGCCGCCATGTCTGCCAGCCAATGCGTCGGGGTGTAACCACGATATGTGTCTGTCGCGTTGACTGCCAAGCCAGCCGCCAAGAAGTGAAGAAGTGCGTCCAAGTCACCGCAGTATGCGGCGTAGTGCAAATCCGTCATGCCGCGTTTCCCAGGACCGGGGCTGAACAATGTGGGCTTGGAGTCTTCCATACGCGTGATGACGGCTAACTTCCCTTCCCATTCTGCCGCCGACCATACGCGACCGTAATTGAGTATGGCAGCGATTTCGGCGGCATAACACGCCTCGGACGCGGGGTAGTTTATCTCCTGAACGATCGGCGAGTCAAGGACTTGCCACGTGTTCCCTTCAAACGGGGCGGGGTGTTCTGCCGTCCGCCCAACACGCCGCACAGGAAGGCTGACAACGGCCGTAGACGCCGCCCGGAGCCTTCGTGGCGGTACCCGGCGGCGCCTTCGTCTCGATCCATCGCTGCGACGAAACCACGATTGGTGGGCCTCGGCCGCCGGATTAACCGACAACACAACCCTACCCAGGTCGCCGGGCGCCAGCATCAGAATCCGGGGCAAAACGCATGCCTATTTCCTCTTTACGGAGAAGAAAGTGCCCACAATTTCAAACTGGCTCTTGTCGACCCAGACGTTTGCTTTCGGATCTCCACTTTCGACGAGCCGGTCGTACACCACGAGGAGCGTGTCAGGAGAAACCTCGAGCACGGTATTGTACGAAGAAGAGGCGCCCCAGTTAGCGCCCTTGTAGAAACAGAAGGCCCCCTTCCAGGTCCTGCCGTCGTCCATGGAGAACACCAGCCAGTTGCCCTCGCGACCATAGGTACAGACAACCATCTTGCTCGCCGTGACACACAGGTTCGGCCAGACACCGCGGTCGGTGAACGGTTCCGGCTTGCTCCATGTCCGTCCCTCGTCGGAACTGCGAGCGGAATAGAGCGGGTGCCACTGCCCGAAGTTGCCGCCCGTGCGCATCACGCAAAGGAGGTCGCCGCCTGGCATTCGTTCCACGTCGGGTTCACAGAAACTCTCTTGGCCGACGCTGGGATCGTAAGCCACCGTCACGGGGTTTCCCCACGTCTTGCCCTGGTCGGAAGAGAAGACCGCGATGGCTCGGGTCTTGAACATCCCGGTGAACCCTGGGATGGGGACCTTGTCGCCCTGGTAGCAGCCGTACATGGTTGCCATCAGATGCCCGTTCTTCAGTCGAACCAGACCGTGATCCATAACCATTCCGTCGAACGAGCTGCCGTCATCGCCAAGCCCGGGCGCGGATTCGGGAACGTCGATGATGCCGTGCTCGGTCTCGACCGCTTTCCAATGGTCTCCCGATCGCATCTGCGGCAATCGCAACTTGTTGTTTGGCGCCTTTTCGGTCTTGAACTTCAGGCTGAGCACTTCGCCGCCGTCCAACTCGAGGCAGGCGTTGCTCGGACCCGCGATGCCGACCGTCCACGTGCGGCCTCCGTCGGCGGACCAACAGCTCTCGCCACCCTTGAATCCCATGTCGCCGCTGACGGCGATACGCCCGTCGGCGAACCGAAACGCCGAGGGATACGAGGCGTCTTTCCTGATCGTCACGGTATCGCCTACGTGTATATCAAGCCCTGCGACCGCGGGAATG
>JAPLNP010000013.1 GCA_026401055.1 Planctomycetia bacterium | reverse complement strand
GATCCCGCGGTTTGCGGACCCCACGTCGGGCGAAATCCGCCTGGACGGCGCGCCGCTTGGGGCGGTGCGGCTGCGGGACTTGCGGTCCCAGATCGGCATGGTCGCCCAGGAAACGTTGCTTTTTGACGACACCGTGTTGAGTAATATCCGCTACGGGTCCCCCCGGGCGACCGACGAACAGGTCGTCGAAGCCGCCCGGCAGGCCCATGCCCACCGCTTCATCGAGCACGATTTGCCCGAAGGCTACGAGACCGTCGTCGGCTCGGGCGGCAACCGGCTCTCCGGCGGCCAGCGCCAGCGGATTGCGCTTGCCCGGGCGATTCTCCACGACCCGGCGATCCTCATCCTGGACGAGGCCACGAGCCAGGTGGACCTCGAAAGCGAACAATTGATCCAGAAGGTACTGGAACAGTTCACTCAGGACCGGACTACCGTGATCATTACCCATCGGTTGGCGGCACTCGCGCTGGCCGATCGGGTTGTCGTCATGGATGCGGGCAAGATTCTCGACGTGGGAACGCACGAGGAACTGATTGGCCGATGCGACCTTTACCACCGGTTGTATCGGATTCATTTCGACAGTTTCCGCGAGAGTGCGTGATTGCCGCGTGGGCCGAGCTTTCGGGCGGCGGGCGGCGTTTTTTCTCCAACGGCACGCGGTTTGCGGTTACTCCGTGGCGTGCTTGTCAAAGCAAAGCACTCACCCCCCAGCCGGTCCGGCGGCCTGGTTTGGGCCGCCGGGCCGGAACAGAGAAGAGGCAATTCTCCTGTTGTATCGGGGCCGGCAAACGGAAGAGGTGCGAGCAACATCGTTGATGTGCCGTCGTGGAGTTCATCGTTTCAGTGTCTTCGACTAGGAACAGAGAACGCTCGGGACGAGAGAAGTAGGCATCCCGACGGGTCGGAAGTACCAGCTTCCGAAGTGAAATGGCGAGTTGAGGGTTTTCTGCCGATCAGCCCTCAACTCGCCTGTTTTATTTTGCTACAGCAAAATTGAACACTTGTTGCGAAACGATACACTCGGCTCTTCCGTGAACCCCGCCTCGTCTAGCCGGCCATTCATGGCTCGTTCGGCGGATCTTGGCCCTGCCCGAACCCACGGTATTCTGTTCGCTATCACGCGGATGTCGCCATCGTTGTGGCGCCGAAGCTCCGGACCAGGCGACACGCTCACGGCCAATGCAGGGGACACGCTGTCTTGAGACATTGTCTCTTGCTTTTGTGGGTATTGACAGGACATTTTTGAGATGCTACTGTTCAGAACAGAGGCACATCGTGCTGTCACTTGTAGCGTAAGTCATTATAGTATAAGCGATTGTGAATCGCTCCGAGGTGGACAATGAGCGGGACAGCAAGAGGGACAGAAACTAGGACATATCAGAAGACACATCCGTGGATTTCCTTCAGGCTTGATTTGGCAAAGGTGGATTATCGGTTGTGGATGGACCTCGGGGCAATCCAGTCGAAGATTGAACATGTGGCGAATGTCTTGTTGCCCCCAGGTGTTGCCGGGGAACTGCGCACACTGTACTTGGCCAAAGGAGTACACGGCACTACGGCTATCGAGGGGAACAGCTTAACCGAAGATCAGGTGCGCAGCCGTATCGCCAACAAAACGCCCCTGCCGCAATCCAAGGCTTACCTCGGAACGGAAATCGACAACATCGTCGCCGCCTGCAACGGGATCTTGAAGGACGCGCTCCGCGGAGAGGCGATCGGGTTGACGCCGGAGCGAATCAAGGCGTTCAACAAGATGACGCTCGACGGGCTGCCGCTGCCCGAACACGTCGAGCCGGGCAAGACGCGCAGATGCTCCGTGGGAGTGGGGCGTTACAAGGCGTCCCCCTGGCAAGACTGCGAATACCTGCTCGAACGCCTTTGCCGGTTTCTCAGTCAGGATCTCCAGGAGCCCACCCAGGACATGTCCACCGGCTTTGGAGTCTTGCTGGCGATCATCGCGCACCTGTACATCGCGTGGATTCACCCGTTCGGCGATGGCAACGGCCGCACGGCGCGGCTCGTCGAATTTCAGATCCTCTTGTCGAGAGGCGTTCCGGACGTCGCCGCGCATCTGCTCAGCAACTTCTACAACCAGACTCGCGAGAAGTACTACCAAGAACTGTCGGCTGCAAGTCAATCGGGTGGCGACGTGGCCGGGTTTCTGCACTATGCAGTCCAAGGGCTTCGCGACCAACTCGATGAACAGATCAGGCATATCAGGGATTTCCAGCGAAACGTGGTCTGGAGAGACTTCGTCTATCAAACGTTTCGGGAGCGGCCGGGAGACGCGGCCCATCGTCGCAGACGACTGGCGCTCGAGCTTCCTCAATCGCGTGCCGTCGAGACAAGCGAATTGAAGCGACTGACTCCGGATATTGCCGTGCTCTATGCGAAGCGAACCAACAAGACGCTCACGCGAGACCTGAACGAACTGGAGAAGATGAAGCTGATCGTTCGTGATGGCAACAAGGTGCGTGCGAACGCGGACATTCTCGCACAGTTCCTGCCAAGACGACGAGCCGCCACCGATGCCCAATCCGGCGAGGAGGCCGCGAAAGAGTAGCCCCCTGCCTCGGGCCAGTTCATTCGCCCGGTGAAACCTCGATCACCGCCTTGATCACGCCGTCGCGATAGCTGGCGACCAGCTCGAACGCCTCCCGAATGCTCTCGAGCGGGAAGCGGTGCGTCACGAGCCCTCGGGCGTCGAGCCGGCCCGAGGCCAGCAATTCGATCACCGGCCCGACGCATTCATTCTGCCGGCGGACGGCCTTGAACGTCAGCCCCTTGCGACGCATAAGATGGGCGTCGAAATCCACCCGCGCGGTCGGCGGAATCCCCACCATCACGAGCGTGCCGCCGGGCGCGAGTAGCTCCTGAGCCTGGTCGAGGCACGCCGGGTCGCCCGAGCACTCGAAAACCACGTCCAGCCCCAGCGGCTCCTCGCGGCCGATCGTGGCCACGACGTCGTCCCGCGTGGCGCTGGTGACGCTGTCGGCGCCGCATTGTCTGGCCACATCGAGCCGCGAATCGATCAAGTCGGTCGCATGGATGGTTGCCGGCGCGAGGGCCTTGACGCACAGCAGCACGCCCAGGCCGATGGGCCCGACGCCGAGGATCGCCGCCCTGGCATTGGGCTTCATCGCCGCCAGCCGCGCGGCGTGAAGCCCGATCGAAAGCGGCTCGACCAGAACCGCCTCGTCCATCGACATCGCATCGGGAATAACGAAACAGTTTGTCGCGGGCAGAATGCGATACTCGGCCGCCGCGCCTGGC
Source organism: Planctomycetia bacterium (assembly GCA_026401055.1). Taxonomy (GTDB): domain Bacteria; phylum Planctomycetota; class Planctomycetia; order Pirellulales; family Thermoguttaceae; genus JAPLNP01. Next base: position 267 of record JAPLNP010000013.1, on the reverse strand, counting down.
GTCTGGTTCGGGCAGCCCATGAACCGCAGGTTCCGGCACGTGTTGCGCCGCCCGGCCAGACACTGGTCGCACCTGCCGCAGGACACCGCCGGATCGACGGCCACGCGATCGCCCGACACGAGGTTCGTCACCGCCGAGCCAACCTCGATGATAGTCCCCGCGCATTCGTGTCCGAGCGTGGCGGGATTCCGGACCCGGTCTTCGCCGATTCGCCCCTCGACGTAGTTATTCACGTCCGACCGGCAGACCCACAGCCGATTGATCCTC
>JAPLNP010000628.1 GCA_026401055.1 Planctomycetia bacterium | reverse complement strand
TGATCCTGCCGTTCTCGTCGATCGTGAGGTTGAGCCGGCGGATCACGTCGACCACGTTCGCCCGGCCGGTGAACTCGATGGTCGCCCGGCGGTCGAACAGGAGGTTGTCCGCCAAGGCGGTTCCCCGTGTCGTGCTCACCGTGTTGGCCACCGCCCAGGTGACGTTGGGGATCGCGGCGAGCTGCCGGGGATTGCGCTGATCCGTTTCGAGGTCGCCCAGCAGGATCACGTCGTCCTCTTCGGGCCGGGTCTTGCGGACCGCGTCGAAGACGTCGTCCAGCAGGTCCAGTTCGACCTCCGCCCGTTCCGGTTCGACGCTCACGTTGATCAGCATGAACGTGAATGCCTCGGACGGTTTCGGCCCCCGCGCGCGAAAAAGCCCCACCAGGGGCCGCGTCCGGAAACGGCCCGCCGCGTCGTCGACCAGGCAAACCGTCGACCGGTCGATCTCCACGGAGGTCTTGTCGAACACGAAGGCGCTGTAGCGATCGACCGGCTCCGTGCCCACCTCCGCGCTGACGGCGAAGTCGTAGTGCCGGCCGGAAGAATTCACGCGGTCGACCAGTTCCCGGATCGCGCCTTGGTTGTTCGCCCGGATGTTCTGCACCGCCACGACGTCGAAATCGCGGATCAAGTCCGCCAGTTGGCCGGCCACCAGGGCGCTGGCCAGCTTGTTGCGGTCCAAGGCGGGGTTGAACGTGGCGATTCGGATCGTTTTGCGGTCAGACTGCGCCGGCGGCAACGTCGGGTCGCTCGTCGCGGCGCCGCCGTCGGGGGAAGCGGCCCGCGGATGGATCACGATCCGGCCGTCTTCCCGCCGGATCTCATAGTGGGAGGTGAAGTAGTACAGTCCGCCCGAGACGGCGACGACCAACAGCACCGCGATCGGTTTCCACACGACAGCCTCCATCCGGGCCGGCGCGGCCCGATTCCGTCAAGCCGGATAAGAACCGGACAGACCGGTTCCCGGTTGCGCAGAGTACCCCAATTCGGGACACGACTCCAGATCAGTTGCGTGTGGTGCCGACTGGCCTGTCGTGTCCGTGTCTTCCGGATCTCCAAGTCGTTACGTGGCCAGTATTTGCGACAAGTGCTCATCGCGCTTTGCGCCCCTGATTCTGGGGGTAATCCGGCTGAGTGTTGCCACGAGTGTTGCCAAACTGCTTTGGTGATATTTCCCGGTCGCTCCCCCACGTCGCCCAGAGTTCACTGGCCACGTCGTCGGCGTCCTGATCGACGTAATACCGCAAGGTGGTCTCAATCGAGGTGTGACGCATCAACAGCCGCAATGTCGGCGGCTTCACCCTGGGGGCCCAGCGGGTTCCGAACGCCCGGCGAAAGTCGTGGGCGGAGGCAAACTTGGGCACCTCGCGCCGAACCCGCTTCTTCTCCCCCGTCGGCTTCCCCGTCCTGGGGTCCGTCACCTCCTCGTTGACCCACTTCGTCTCCCGGTTGACCACAACGCCGGCCTTCTCGCCGATCCGGCTGATGATCCGGCTGGTACTCTCCAGGGTCAACGGCCCGCCAGTCTCTCGCTTCGCCAAGGCGAACACCGGACCGTGGCGCTCGGCCTCCGGCGTGGCGAGCAACCACTCGGCGAAGTCCGGGGTCATCGGCAAGAGCCGGTCCTTGTGCCCCTTCTCCGCTTCGGCGTAGATTCGGATGGTGGGAAACCGCCCAGTGAGGCAGACGCAGAACGGGGAGTCCTGGTCCCACGACAGGACCAAGGATTCCTCCAGCCGCAAGCCGGACAGCCACAGCCCCGTCATGTACCGCTTCCACTGGTCGGCGTCGTGCGGCCGGGACTTGTCCGCAGCCGCGAGCATCCGCTCGTACTCTTCTGTGGTGATCGGCCGGCCGTGCATCATCTTGGCACCCTTGGCGCGTTGCGGCATGTCGATCCTGGGTCGCTTGTGGATCAACCCCATCGACTCGGCCCACGAGATCGCGGCTTTCAAGTGCCGAAGGTAACACGCGATCGTCGAGTCCTTCATATCCTCCGCCCGTAGTTTGGCCTGGAAACGGCTCAGCGTCCCCGCTGTGAGTTTGGAGAGGCGCAAAACACGCTCCAGGTGGTTCAATGCGGTGGTGGCCGCGTCGAAGGTATTCTCGGCCAGACTGGCGAGCTTCTCCTCCTCGTACCTTCGGCGGAATTCCGCCCACGTCGTCTTGGCGGGGGCGTGGTATCGGCCGGTGTTCAACTCGTCCTGCCAGACGCCGGCCTTCTTCGCCGCCTCCGTCGGGTCCTTCGTCTTGCTGGTCCGGGCAATCTTCTTCCCGGACACGGGGTCGAAGTAGACCATCATGAGGCACCGGCCCGTGCCGTAGGATGCGACGTTGACTCTGATTTCGTCGGTCATGGTTTGGTCCTTTCGGTTTGCGTGTTGGCCCGGAGCGTCGTGCCCGGGCATTAGGATTCTTGGTCATCCGCGAACCCCAGGGATTCGCGCATTTCGGCAATGACAGCGTCGTCGTCTTTCGACATATCAAGCAGAGTGTCCATCCACAGCTTGAGTTACTCTTTAGCGTCGCCGGCTTCAGTTTCGAGAATTCCACCGGTGCCAGGTTCGCTACTCCCGGCAAAAATCCAGAGGGCAACGGCAAGTAACACTTCGTTGCTGAAGGGGTGCAACTCCTTGTACGCCTTGCACGTCCGGGCGATTGATTCCCAATGCATGAACCTGTGTTCCGGACGAAACGACTGGGCAAACATCATTTCCCACTTCTCAAAAGTCGGATAGAAATAGTGGCCCACTCTTTCATGTAACGAACGCAACCCTTAGCCGCGCGTCCTCTTCGGGGCAGTCGCACACGGGACAACGCCCATTGTGGCCCTTGGGCGATTCGTGCCAGTCGTGAGGATTGATGCTGGTCATGCCACGGCCCTCCCCTCTTGAACGAGGGCCCGCCGCTCTTCGCCGAGCATCGTTTCCGTCTCGGCGTCGAAGATGCGCACGAGGATATAGTCGCGGCCGATGACCTTGACGTAGGCCGAGAGCGGCTCTTCGTCGGTCTGCTGTCCGCTCCCCAGTTCCTTGCCCAGCCACTCGATTGCCTCGGGGTAGGTCATCGCAACCGGGATTCGCTTGGTGAAGCCGGCCGCGAGGTTGTCGATGTACACAACTGTTTGCGTCATGAGGCACCCCCTTCCCGCGCCAGTGTGTCGGCGGCGCGGACCGGCTCGGCAACGCGCAAGATGCAACGGGCAAACGTGTCGTCGTAGGCGGGGCAATGCCAGTGAACCGTGATTGTGTCGTCGCGACGGCAGACCGCGCCGCGCAGCAACTCGTTGTCCTTCCTGTTCGCCCGCTGGACAATCACGCCCAACTTGCGGAATAGCTCGTCGGCCGGCCGGTCAATCTCGACGGTCCGGTCCGTGCCCAAAACGTGGTCGATGGTGCGGATGGTCGTCAAAGGGCACCCCCTTCCCGCCGTTGGGCAGCTATGGGATGCTCGCCGAAGCGGAGCGATCGTGCGTGCTTCACCACGAACGCCCACTTGCGATCGGGCAAGCGGTGTTCCAACTGGTGCTTGTTGAACACCCTCACGAACCCTTGGGCCCATTCCATCGTGAGGTTGCGGTCGAAGACTTCCACCTCCAAGAGCCGCGGGGGGATGTCCCACGGCGACCGGACCTTTTCGTCCGGGGGCAGGGTGCCGATGCAAACGACCTGCTTTCCTCTGGGTGCCGGAGCCATTACTGGTACTCCCGCGCGCATGCGCGCACAAAAAGCCGCAGCCCTGTTGATCGTTGCTTGGGCACACGTGAGCGTGCCCGGGCGGCCTCGCGGCGAGTCCACGGTCAACAGGGTTGCGGCCCTTTGAAACCATCACATTGTCCTCACGTTCAGGACCCTAGTGGGGCCCAGTTCAAGCGCCCGCATTTTCCCGCCCGGGCGTTTTGTTGTCAATACCCCCCAAGGTTAGCGGGGGCGGGTGAACATTCTGACCACCGCCGCAAAACGATAATCCACCATCGGGGTCATCTTGCGATCGTCACGGCCGATCAAAAATCGCCTACACAGTCGCACGCGGACTGTGACGAAAAACCGCAATCCCTCTTCGGCGAGCCGTTCGGCTGTTTTGGGGTGGACGTTTTGCCCACCCGAAAGTTCCCGGTCCGCTCGGCCTCGTTGTCCACCGCTTCCGCGAAGTCGGCGTCTCGACGAATGGTCCTTTCGTCAACGTCGTATTCTTCCGCGAGCTTCTCGGCAGTTTTTAAGTGGACATTTTGTCCACTTTGTTCTGGACCCCTCTTACCAACGCCTTTTTCCTCGGACTTATATCGCTTGCCCCGAAGATAATCCTTCTGGTTCTCCGATAGGTTTCGGCGGCCGAGTTGCTTCACCGTCGCGTCATTCTCGGCCGCCCACTCCAGCAATGCCGGGTCGTCCGGGTCGTTGGCTACAATCTGGTGGTGATTGAAAGTCAAATCCTGTATCCGGATACAGCTTTCGATCGCACGGCAGACTCGCACGGCTTGCAGCGCCGTGTTGTACGCAATCCCGAACCGCTCGCACGCTTCGGCCAGTTTGCCGGGAGTGACCAGGGGGCCGCTGATGCCGAACTGCGCGCCGATCTTGTCGCGGGTGTCGCCACGACCATCCGAAACTGTTTCCGGATGGTCATTGTGGGGTACTACCTTTCCCGCCAGTTTTCTTTCTTCCGCCTTTTTTTTTCGGCCTCGTACAACGCATCCGCCCTGCCGGCGGCTATCGCCAACTGGCTGGGCGTCAAGTGGCGACGGTGGAGGGGTCGGTCACCGTATCGTCCACGTCGCTCCCAGAGCCCTACAAACGCACGCGAGGGCCTCCAGGGTCAATCATGCCCGGGAAGACACCGGGGGCCGCGTATGGGCCGTGAAGCCCTCGTTTGCTTGGTGTTTCGGGGCAAAGCCGCCCTTGGATTCCCGGTACTGGCGAAGCCGCTCCGTCGCCGCCGAGCGTTGCTCGGGGGAAAGACGCCGGCGTCGCCTCGGACGCATGATCGCAGCAACCTCATCGAAGCGATCCGACGTGAACGCGGCCGTTACCTCCCCGCCGTCGCCGTCCTGGACAATCTCGACGCCGGGAAGATCCCGGAGCCGCCGGGCTACCTTGGCGTGCCCGTCGACCGACGCCGCGAGCCGGTCGGCATCCCAAGGTCCAATGTGCCCCCAGCGGCATGGGATAATCTGGAGCCATGGGTCGCCGACCCAGGCGTTGGGGCCGTGCTCGGCGTAGTACGACTCCTCATTGACGACGCGGTACTTGCGGGCGAACTGCTCTTTGAGATTGATGCAAGATTCTACCATGGTAGATTTTCCCTTCCGTGAAAAGTGAAACGCCAGTCATCCCATCACCTCGTGGATCATCGCCCGGTTCTCTCGCCAGCGCCGCCGGGCCGCTCATCGACTGCCCTGGGATCGCTTGAGAATTCCAAACCGGGCAAAGTGCTCCTGCATCCCACCGTAGGAGATCCCCAATCGGTCGCCACACTGTCGGATCGTAAGACCCTCGCCCCAATAGAGCCCGATAATGCAATTCGCTGTGGCACGCGATTTCCACCGGTAGTATCGTCGGCCCGTGAAGTGCAGCCGGGCATGGTCTGCCTCGTTTGTCACCTCCAGGTTTTCAATCCGGTTGTCATGTTTCAAACCATTCTTGTGGTGAACGTACTCATCGGACCGGAGATACCGGCCTAGATGTCGTTCCATCACAAGGCGGTGTTCCAAGACCATGTTCTTGTTGGCTGTGGGATGGTCCGGGGAGTACACGAGTACGTACCCGTCGTGACGCCTTCGGTGGCCTCCTTTCCACCGCGGGTTCTTGGCTCCGTGACGATCGTAGGGGGTGGGTTGCTTTCGGATCGCTGTCACCCGCTCGGCCTTCAGTTCGGCCGGGAGCCGGATCGCGGGAGTTGCCGTTGCGGTTGTCATGCCGCCTCCGCCAGATCGAAGTGGTTGACGATCTCGGCCACGCTGCGGAAGATCGGGATGCCCAACGCCCGGGCCCGCGCCGTTTCGATCTCCGCGCCCGTGGATTCGCCGGACAGC
>JAPLNP010000175.1 GCA_026401055.1 Planctomycetia bacterium | reverse complement strand
GCGATTGCAGCGCCCGACGGGCGTTGGGGAATCGATGTTCGCCCGCCGCGGCGACGGTCGTCCCCAGGCGGATCGCCGTCAACACGTCGTGCATCAGCCGGCGCTCGGGCACGTGGTAGTGGACGTCGCCCGCGGCGACCAACGGCATGCCCGAGTAGCGCGCGAGCGCGACCAACTCCTCCAATCGTCGCCGATCGTCCGGGCCTTGGTGCAATTCGGCCAGCAAGCAACCGCGGTCGCCGAACAGATCGCGGTAAACGGTTGCCGGTTGTCGGTTGTCGGTTGTCGGTTGCCGGTTGTCAGTGGTCAGTGGACAGTGGTCAGTGGTCAGTGAAGGGGTCAGGGGCCAGGGGTCAGGGGTCAGGGGAGCTGTCGGTTGTCGGCTGTCAGTTGTCAGTGGGCAGTGGTCAGTGGGCAGTGAGAAGTCGTCGCGGTCCCTCGCCCCTGGCCCCTGGCCCCTGATCCCTGGTCCCTGGATCACCACTCCGGCCAGGAGTCCATCGGCGTGGTTGGCCACGTCCTCGAACGTCAGCCGGCACCCGCCTTTTTCGGCGCGGCGGCGGCCGAGGGTGATGAGGCGGCAGAGGCGAGCGTAGGCGGCGCGGTCGGGGGCCCATAGGACGACGGGCGGGGCGTCGGAGGGCTTGATCTCGGCGCCGACGATCAGCTTGAAATCCAGATCGCGCGCGGCGGTGTGCGCCCGAACGACGCCGGCGAGGCTGTTGCGATCCGTCACGGCCATCGCGACGTGACCCAACTCGGCGGCCCGGCGAACCAGTTCGTCGGGGTGCGAGGCCCCTTCGAGGAAGGAGAGGTTCGTTTTGAGATGGAGTTCCGCGTATTTCATGGTATTCGTGGGGCCCGGCTCGTCCCGAGCACAACTGTACTATTGTACAGATCATGGCCATGTAGAAAAAGCCCAGCCTCGTGGGAAAAGCCGGGTTGGTTATGGTAGGGTGGGCCCGAGAGGAGCGAGTCCCACCGGAACGTGGCCAATCTTATGTTGGTGGAACTCGCTCCGCTCGGCCCACCCTGCTGATTTCCACCTTCAACTACCATGCCCGACAAGACATTCAAACCGAAACTCGTCGCCTTCTTGTGCAATTGGTGCAGCTACACGGCCTCCGATCTGGCCGGCACGGCGCGGATCAAGTACTCGCCCCGGGTGAGGATCATCCGCGTGATGTGCAGCGGCCGCGTCGACCCGAACGTCGTCCTGAGGGCAATCGCCCTGGGGGCCGACGGCGTGCTCCTGGCCGGCTGCCACCCCGGCGACTGCCATTACATCGAACAGAACTACAAGACCATGCGCCGCCATGCCATGCTCCGCTACTTCCTGGAGCAGATGGGCATCGGGCCCGAACGGCTGCGACTCGTCTGGGCCTCGGCGGCCGAAGGGCAATACCTGGCCGAATCCATCGACCAGTTCGTCGCCGACGTCGAGAAGCTTGGGCCGCTCAATTGCGCGACCCACAGCCTTCCGGGCCAAATGCCGCTGCAAGTGACGATCCGCGGCCCCCGAGGCCAGGTTCTTCAACAGCTCTGTCAGCGCGTGAATTAGACTGGGCGTATGGTCAACGTACGCCGCTCAACGGGAGCCGTTTACCAACATCATGCTGGCAGAATGCCTTGGTGACGGCGTGGCAGATGCCCGATCATTGCACCGGTGACGCCATGCCGCGCGAAGGACGCGTCTGTCCCTATACCTCCCCGCGACGCAGTCAAACGGGCATCCCCAAGGTGGTGGGTCACGGAAATGCTGACAGTGACGCCACAATTGATTATGATCGTGATAGACAAGACGCGGCCTCGGTGTCTGCCCCTTATTTCCGGACGGTGCATCCCGATGCGCGGTTGAGGAGTTTCCCATGGTACCGTGGAAATGCGTGCTGGAACTGGACGCGGGCCGGAACGTCGCGGCGGGTGGCGCGGCGGCGCTGGCCGACGCGATTCGCCGGGGCGCGGACCTGCGGATCGGCACCCAGTTCGTTCACAACGAGCACATCGACGTCGCCTCGCCCAGCGCCGAGCCGATTCGCGAAGTGGCCGAATTCGGCGTGACGTACCTGCTGCGCGACTCCTGGTCGGCGGGCATCATGAGTCTCCGCCAGCCGATCTCGCTGCCGTTGGGCTTCGGGCCGCGGCCGTCGATGTCGCTGTTCCTTTACAACCAGGACGGCAGGCAGGCGATCGCCCGGCCGCATCTCGACGGGCTTCCGGCCGAGGGCGAGCCGGGCCCCGCGGCCCCCGACGCGCCGCCGGACATGCCCAAGTACCATGCCCAGGGCAATTGGGACGCGGGGACGAACGCTCCGTCGGGCAATTTCGTTTACGACTTCGACTTCTATCGTTACTTCGTGCGGGACGCCTGGCGCGAGGTGCTCGCCCACGACGCCGACGGCCGGGTGTTGTCCGGGTCGGTCGACGCGCTGGTCGAGGCGTTCTCGCGCGGCCACGAGGTGAAGGTCGGCATCCGGGGCCTGTGCTCCGATTTGGCCGGATCGTCGTCGGTCGAGCACGAGGTGTTCGTCCGGATCGGATCGAGCTACTACTACACCCAACAGGCCCTGTTCATGGCCGGCTCGCACCCGGTCGTTCGGGTCAAGCCCGCGGTCCCGTTGCTCTATGAAAGCCGGGGCTGGGATTTTGGCTGGCTGATGGTCCGCACGGACGGCCGCGTGGTGTATCGGCGTTGCGACCCGTACACGCTGGAGTTTCAGGACCGCTCCGCCCGGCACCCGATCCGCTGGTTCGTCGACGGTTGAGCGCTGGCGACCATGCAGGGTGAGTCGAGGTCGCCACGGGCTTGGCGGAACCTCGCCAGCCGGCCGAGCCGGCCACGTTCGAGTCGTCGTGTCTGAGAACCGGGCAGGCACACTCCCACTCCGCATGCGGAAACTCAACCCATTCGTCTTCGGCTTCGTGACCAACACGCCCTACGTCCCCGGTCTGACGGGCGGGGCCGAAGTTTGTGGCATGACCACGCTTTCATCCGCCGACCCCGTCACTTTCGGCGGGGGATTGAAACGGTGACGCGGCTGGTTTCTTAGTTTCCCGGCTGTGTCGCCGTTTCGACTCGTTTCGACTCCTGACAACCGACAGCCGACAACCGGCTACCGACTACCAACAACCGCTCACGGCTTGGGCGGCAACTCGGGCTTCGGGCCGGGGAGCAGGTGGGCTTGGGTCGCCTCGGGCGGCTTCAGGTGCGAGTCCATCCAGCCGTAGATCAACTGCCGCGACTCGTAGGCCACCGAGTGGCCGCAACCGTGAACGTAAAAGGCGAAATTCGCCGGGGCCTTCTCCAACTCGTAAACGTCCATCACCTTCATCAGCATCAACACCCGCTGCCGCTGCGTCAGCGGATCGCCGTCGTTCAGCCCGGACAGGTCCAAGAACGCCCGAGGGGCAATCAGGGCGATGATCTCGTGGAAGTCGATCGGCGGGAGATTGCCCTCGAGCAAGCCCGGGCGAAGGTGCTTGAAGTACACGTACCAGTGGTCCCGGGCCCACTCGTTGACCTGGGTGTTGTGGCGAAAGAACGTCGCGCCGCAGTTGCACGCCGCGGCCTTGATCCGGTCGTCGTACGCGGCGAGGAAGATCGTTCCGTGGCCGCCCAGCGAGTGGCCCAACGCGCCGATTCGTTCGGGGTCGACCTCGTCGAGCGACTGGAGCACATCGATGGCGATGGCGTGCTCGTAGGTGAACTTGCCCACCGCGGTCCACTCGGGATGCTTCTGGTAGAACCGGCCGGTCTCGTAAGAGCCCTCGGGCGGAGTGCGGTGGCCGGCGACGAAATGGTCCGGCGCGATCACGACGTAGCCGCGGCGGCAGAGGTGGTCCAGGTGCGCCTTGTCGGGATTTTCGATCAGTCCGGCGGTTTGCTCCTTACCGTAGGGGTACGTCCCGTGCAGGGCAACGACGGCCGGGGCCTTGCCTTCGAGCTTGAGCGGGATGCCCAAGTAGGCGTGGGCCCGCTCGTCGGCTTCGACGTTATAGCTCACGAGCCATCGCGTGTACACGCCGTCGACCACCGTCGACTCGTGACGCTTCAAGTCCAGCGGCGGCTTGGCGGGCTTCCGGTCGTCGCGGATGAGGTCCAGAAACCGCTGCTTGAGCACCTTGCGGCGCCGCTGCCAGTCCTCGGGGGTCTTGATGCCTTCGAGCAAATCGTCCCACGAGGATTGGATCACCGGCGGGTCGGAGCGTCTTCGGACCGGCGGCGACTCGTCGGGCGAGGCGGCCGGCGCTTCGGCCCGGAGCGCGGTGGCTAAGGTGGTCGACCAGAGCAGTAGGGCTGCCGAGATCGCGATGGTTCGTCGTGGCATCGTCAGACACCTCTTTCTCGCAGAACCTTGCCCCGGTACCCCCTATTTGAGAGGGTAACGGTCGCGGCCGGCCCTGTCAAGCTGTCCGGCCGGAGGCTCGGGGGGTTTTGCGTGTGCCGCCCGGCAAGGTAGATTTGCACAAATAAGGAGCCTCGCGATGCTCGAACTGCTCGACCTCGACAAGCGTCTGGACAAAGAGACGTACGAGAAGACGTTTCCCGACATGGAGTGCCGGTTGGGCGAGTGCCAGCGCGCGGCCCGGACGGCCGGCGTGCCGGTGGTGATCGTCCTGGAAGGCTGGGAGGCCGCCGGCAAGGGCACGGTGATCAACCGGCTCGCGCAGGTGCTCGATCCGCGGGGATTCAAGGTTCACCCGATCTCGGCGCCGACCCAGACCGAGCGGCTGCACCCGTGGATGTGGCGGTTTTGGAGCGACCTGCCCGGCGAGGGCCAGTTCGCCATCTTCAACCATTCATGGTACGACCGCGTCCTGACCGAGCGGATCGAGGGCGATCTCGCGCGGCGGCGATGGGAGGAAGCGTACGAGGCGATCCAGCAGTTCGAACGTCAATTGGCCGACGCCGGCACGGTGATCGTCAAGTTCTGGCTGCACATCGGTAAGAAGGAGCAGAAGCGGCGGTTCGAGCAACTCGAGCAGAACCCGGCGACCGCGTGGAAGATCGGCAAGCCCGAGCGACGCCAGCACCGCCACTACGGCGAGTGGCTCGCGGCGGCCGAGGAGATGCTCGAGCGGACCGGCACGGCCTACGCGCCGTGGACGGTGGTCGAGGCGACGGACGGGCGTTACGGCCGCGTGAAAGTGTTCGAGACGATCCTCCAGGCGGTCGAGTCCGAGCTTGCGCGGCGTGCGGCGTCGCCGCCGGCGAAGCCCAGCCCGATGCCGGTTCCCCCCGATTCGCCCACGCGGGAGCAAACGATCCTCGACCGGCTCGACCTGACGCTCTCGCTGGAACGCGACGAGTACGAGCGGGAGTTGGATCGGCTTCAGAAACGGCTGTTCGACCTGGAACACGAGTTGTACGTCGCCCGGGTGCCGGCGGCGATTGTCTACGAGGGCTCCGACGCGGGTGGCAAGGGCGGGAACATCAAGCGGCTGACGCGGGGGCTCGATCCGCGGGGCTACGAGGTGATTCCCATTGGCCCGCCCGACGCCACCGAAAAGGCGCATCATTATCTCTGGCGATTCTGGGGCAACGTGCCCAAGGCGGGCCACATCCACATCTTCGACCGCTCGTGGTACGGCCGCGTGCTGGTCGAGCGGGTCGAGGGGTTTTGCACCGAGGACGAGTGGCGGCGCGCCTACCGGGAGACAACGAATTCGAGCGTCAACTGGCCGACTTCGGCACGGTCATCGTCAAGTTCTGGTTGCACATCGACCGCGACGAGCAGCTCCGCCGGTTCCACGCCCGGCAACAGGACCCCGTCAAGACCTGGAAGATCACCGACGAGGACTGGCGGAACCGGGAGAAGTGGAAGCAGTACGACGCGGCGGTCGTGGACATGCTCCAGAAGACGAGCACGACGTACGCGCCGTGGACCATCTTGGAGGCCAACTGCAAACTCTACGCCCGGATCAAAGCCCTCCGCACCGTCGCCGACGCCTTGGAAGCGGCGCTGGAAAAACGCTGACGAACAAGAGACGGCGATTCATGGTGCGTCCCGACGCACCCCACGCGCTACGGATACACGTACTTCCGTTGCTTCGCGTCGAATCGGATCATCGGCACATTGACGGCGAAGTAGCTTTCCAGCATCTCTTTCATCGGACCGGCGTACATGGCCACGCGGATCGTGCCCCAGGTGGCCTGGTCGCCCGTTCCATAGTAAACGTAGGTGTTGCCCTCGAACTCGAACAGATCCGCGTCGGTGTTGTTGATGCCTTCGCCCGGGGTGGGGTCGAGCATCGGCCCCCGGGTCGGGCTCAAATTCCACGTGGCCAGGTCCTTCGATCTGGCAACGACGGTGACGTACATGGTTTCCGGCAACAGATACTGATAGTGTGCCCAGGGGCCTTTCTGACGGCAGTGAATCCCGTAGATCACATAGTAGTACGGCGCGAAGTAGCGGATCGTCGGATTGGCGGCGGCCGTTTTGCCCTCCACGTCGGCGAATTCCAGTCCGCCGATCTTCTCCCAATGCGACAGGTCTTTTGACCGGGCGAATCGGAAGCACCACTTCACCGGCACTTGCGACTCGTAGGCCATGACGTAGCCCTGCTCGTCGCGGCAGACCGAGGAGTTGAAGAACTCCTCGGCGCCGTCGCGCGGGATGGCCAACTCCTGCTTCCACGTCTTCAAGTCGGCCGTGCTGAAACGGTTGATGCACTTCGTGTTGATCACATTGCCAAAATCGGTGAACTCCGTGGCAAAGACGTTCAATTCGGGGCCTTCGACGAAAGCGCTGACGAAGGAATGCCCCTTTCCGAATCGAGCGACCTCTTGGCCGGTCGTCAGGTCCGTGATGAACAGATAGGCATTCTCGCCCTTGGCCTCGAATCCGCCGGGGCGGTGGTTGTCGACCAAGAGCGGTCGGCCACCAAAAACGACCGGCGTGTTCTCCATGCCCGTGGCGAAGCTGAAAGGCAGCTTCACCAGCTTCGGGTTGGCGGGAGCGGCGTCCCGCGCCACCCCGGCGGCAGCCGGCGCCGGATCGTCTGCCCGTAAGCAAGGAGGTCCGGCAACCGTCAGACATGCCCAGGCGGCAAACACCGCGGCTGAACAAACGGTCTTAGGCATCGTCATTGCCCTCACTACTGCAGGGCCAAAAAAAGTGACAGCCACCAAGATTGGGTAAAACAGGTGTTTTGTATAGTGTTATCTGCTCCAGTTCATCCAGATCTGGTGGCTGTCATCTTTTCTCCGTCCCGACCGACTCAAGTCTCCATATCGCATATAACTCGCACTGCGCATGAGGCTCGTCTGGGTGGCCATCTGCCATCACCCGTCTAATCTCAGAAGCTCGATCATAGCTGGGAACCAGGCCGAGGCAATTCAACTCGTCGTTACAGAACACGTCGGGAAAGCCACCGCAGTTCGTGAGTGCGCTGATCTGTGTTTCTTCCTCAATCAGGTCGTAGCCGACAAACCGAATATTGTCCGGTGCCGGTGGACTGCTGATATGCGTGTCCGGGTTCCGAAACACTCCCAAGATGTTTTTGCGAGGTACGTTCTGGACCCTCTGCTTCAAGTAGTCCAGATCGTAGAAGTAGTCAGAACGAAAGCTCTCACAGACAATGTGGTGCCAATCCTCCTCCTGCAATTCGGTCACTATGCGGGGACAGAGAATGAAGTCCAAACTGACGACCTCAAGCAAACCTGGTATCTTGGCCCATTCGCAATAACTTCGCCATCTATCGCCGTCAGATGGGTCGAATCGTTCGGTGGCAATGAAAAGCGGCGCGGTCATATGGGGCGAATATCGTCCGAGGGGAAAAAGTGACAGCGACCGAAATTGGGTAAAACAGGTATTCTGCAAAGTGCCATCTGCCCCAGCCTATCCAGATTTGGTGGCTGTCACCTTTTCTTCCTCTGTTCCGAACCATCTACCAGTGCCACCGTGCCGCGGTTCGGCGTGCCGCTTCCTAACGGGTGCGGCTCGGTTTGCCCGCCCTGGCCCCTGGCTCACACTTCCTTCCACGCGCCGGCGATCGGCACGGGGAAGCGGCCGTTCGCGTCGGCTTGGACCGGGGCGGGGCTGTCGTAATTCATCTTGTCCAGATAGTCGCAGAACTGGAAGTTCGACTTCATCATCTCGTCCCACGTGACCGTCTGGCCCGTGTGACAAGCCGCCCGGCCCATCAGCGTCGTCAGGTCGGAGTAGACGGCCCGCTTGCACTCGTTCTGCGGCCGATTGTTGCGGATGTTGCCGATGAAGTCGTTCCACTCGTATTGCCAGGGGCTCGCGGCGTCGTCGGTCGGCTTCCAGACGATGTTGTCCTTCTCGGTCCGCAGGTCCTTGTACATGTGGACCGTCGGGGCGTGGACGTTGCCCGAAAACTGCGCGGCGCACTTCGTGCCGTACACGTAGGTGGCGAAGTCGGTCCGCGTCGTCTTCATCCGCCGGAAGCCGCAGAAGGCTTTGGAGCCGTCGGCGAAGGTGAACTCGATCGGGTAGACGTCGAGATTCTGGCTGCAATCGGTGCTGTCCGCGGCGCGGCCGCCCATGCCGATGGCCGAGACCGGCCAGGCGTCCTTGATCCAGCAGCACTCGTCGATCTGGTGGATCAGGTAATCGACGTAGTGGCCCGAGCCGACCCAGTACAGTTCGACCTTGCCGAACTGGAGTTGGTTCATCAGCTTGTTGCCGTCGGGGCCCTGGTTGCCCAACCACCCCACGCCTTCGAGGCGGTTGGCGCGGATGAACGTGACGTCGCCCATCTCGCCGTCGCGAATCTTCTGGATCAGCGCCTGCCGGGCGGGCGAATGGCGGCATTGCAGTCCGGCGGCGATCTTCACGCCCTTCTTCTCGGCCTCTTCCCCCGCCGCCAGCAGCCGCTTCAAGCCCGCGGGATCCGGCGAGAACGGCTTCTCCATGAAAACGTTGATCCCCTTCTTGACGGCGTACTCGACGTGAACCGGCCGGATGTACGCCCGGGTGGTACACATGGCGACGTCGCCGGGCCGCAAGAGGTCGATGGCGTTGCGATAGGCGTCGAAGCCGCAGAACTGCCGCTGCTTGGCGACGTCGACCTTGTCGCCGAACTGCTTCGCGAGTGCTTTGTGGGCAGAGGCCATCTGGCCTTCGACGACGTCGGCCATCGCGTAGAGCTTCACCGGCCCGTTGCCCTCGACCGACAGCGCGTCGCCCACTGCCCCCGAGCCGCGCGCACCGCAGCCGATCAGGGCCAGACGAATCGTGTTTTCCTCGGCGGCGTGGACGGATCGGGCGTGAGTGTCGCCTTTCGCTCCGCGAACGTAGCGCTACTTTCGCGGAGCGAAAGGCGACAGTAACGGACCCGACGGATCCGGGCTGGCGCTATTATGATTGCCGGGCGACGGCAATGCAAGGCGACGGGCTGGAAGCCGGACGCGACAGCCGGAGCGCCGGCAACCGTCCCCTCACCCGAGAAGATGGGACAGCAGAATCCGGGTCCCGATCACCAGCAAGACGCCGCCGCCGGCGACTTCGGCCCAGTAGCCCCAGCGGGAACCGAAGCGGCGGCCGAAGGTGATGCCGATTGCGCTCAGGGCGGCGGCCACCAATCCGATGACGACGCTGGGCCCCCAAATCGACACGTGGATCATCGCCATGCTCAGTCCGACGGCCAATGCGTCGATGCTCGTGGCGATCGAGAGCGTGACCAGCATGACGCCGCGAGTCGGATCGGCCTTGCCGCCGGGGTTTCGCTCGCTGCCGGCTTCCCAAAGCATTTTGCCGCCGACGTAGCCGAGCAGTCCGAAAGCGATCCAGTGGTCCCACGCGCCGATATACGGCGCCAAGACGTTGCCCCCCAGCCAGCCGAGAATCGGCATTATGAACTGGAAGAGGCCGAAATGGAAGGCGATGCGAAACGTGTGGCGCGGAGTGACCCGGGCGAGGCTCAGCCCGATGGCCACGGAGACCGCCAGCGCGTCCATCGCCAACCCGACCGCGATGCCCAACATGTTCAGCCAACTCATGAGTCTCTCCCTGTCCCCGAAAGGGATGCGGTCGGACGACCGCGCGGTAAGCTCCGGGTCGAAACCAGACTAGGTCCCGGAGGCGGCAGCAGGTGGTTGGAGGCGGAACGACCGGGAGGTTTGACGCATGAAGCAAGGAGACCTGGGCGGGTGCAAGGGCAGAGTTCATTTCCTATTCTACTTCCCTGCCGCGGCGACGGCAAGATAGGGGCGGGGGTGGTAGCGGCTCAGTCCGGCTGGCAGTGGGATAGCGTGCAATAGTCCACGCATTTGAAGTGGTTGAGCCGCTACGGATAGACTCGATCCGTCGCGGCGTGCAAAGCGTCGCGTCCGGGAATTCCTCGAACGGTTGAATTGGGCCGTGTCGGGTGATATGATTTGAGCCGAAGTCGGCGACGACCGGAGGATCACCGCCCGACGCACTCGCCGGTTTCATCGTCCCTTTCCGCAGCGCGAGGGGGACAGTCCCATTTTCGCCGCGAAACGAGCGAGTTGGCGGGGTGACATCGCCCGCGCCGCGAAAATCGGGACAGTCCCCCGCCAACACAACCGCAATCTCACCTTTCCAGGAGTAGGCCCATGCGACTGCTTGCTCGACTGTTCGTCCTGTCGTTTGTTCTCATTGCCGCCCGGACGCGCGCGGACGCGGTCGCTACCGCCAACGCCCCGGCCAATCTTACGGCCGGCGATCTGGCGATGGTGCTCCAGAAGACCGATGGCGGCGTCGCCTTGACGAGCCTGGTCGACACGGCGGCGAAGCAGGAGCTTCTGGCCGCGAAGCCGCTGCCGCTGGTGGAACTCACGTTGCGCAACGTCAAGTCCAAGGAGGAAGTCCGGCTCACCGCCGACGACGGCTGGGGGGAAGTCGATATCCAGAACGATCCGGCCGGCGGACTGACGATCCGCTGGGCACGGCCCAACTGGGCACGGCCCAAGAAGGACGCGCTGGCCGGCTGCGCGCTGCGGGTGACCGCCCGCGCGATCCCCGAGCCCGAGAAATCCGGCATCCGCTGGACGCTCGCGGTGGACAGCCCGGGCGACCAATGGAGCGTCTGGCGAGTCGTCTTCCCCCAAGTAGCGCTGGGCGACCTGGGGCCGGGGACCGAGGTGCTCTTCCCGCGGGGCAGCGGCGAGGTGAAACGCGGCGCCTCCCGCGAGGCGTTTCGGTTTGAGGGACCTTACCCGGGCGGCTGGGTCGGGATGCAGTTCATGGCCTGCTACGCGCCGGATCGGAAAACCGGCCTCTACTTCGCCATGCACGATCCCTGGGGCAGCACCAAGGATCTCCTGGCGGCCAGCCAACCGGCCGAGCACGCCACCACGTTGCGGTTCGACCATCCCACCGAGGACATGGGCAAGGCGAACAACCGGTTCTCGCTGCCGGGCGAGGCCGTCTGGCGGCTTCTGCGCGGCGACTGGTTCGACGCCTCGGTGATGTATCGCGATTGGGCCCGGGCGCACGCGAAGTGGTACCCCCGGCTCGGCGCCGACGGCCGCGAGGATACGCCGCAATGGATGCGCGAGCTGTCGGTCTGGGTCATGACCGGCGGGCCGCCGGAGGAGGTGGTGCCCGACGTCGAGCATTTCGCCAAAGAGATCGGCGTTCCCGTCGGGCTGCACTGGTACAACTGGCACGAGATCCCCTTCGACAACGATTACCCGCACTATTTCCCGACGAAGCAGGGCTTTGCCGAGGCGGTTCGCAAGCTGCAAGGGGCGGGCGTTTTCGTGATGCCGTACATCAACGGGCGGCTGTGGGACACTCGCGACAAGGGGGCCGAGGATTTCGAGTTCACCAGCGTCGCCCGGCCCGCCGTCACGAAGGACGCCGACGGCAAGCCGATCGTCGAGACCTACGGCAGCACGGAAGGCGACGGCAGCAAGGTCGCGCTGGGCGTGATGTGTCCGGCGACGGAACTCTGGCGGAACAAGGTCCAGGGGACCGTGCTGCGGCTGATGAACGAGTGCGGCGTGAAGGGCGTCTACATCGACCAGGTGGCCGCGGCCACGCCGGTGTTGTGCTTCGACGCCACGCACGGCCATCCGCTCGGCGGCGGACACTGGTGGAACGAAGGCTACTGGACGCTGATGGACTCGCTTCGCGCGGCCATGCCCAAGGATCACATGCTCACGACCGAGTGCAACGCCGAGCCGTTCATCAAGGGGTTTGACGGCTATTTGACTTGGCACTGGCAGTACGACGACCAGGTGCCGGCGTTCCCGGCCGTCTATGGCGGGGCAATCCAGATGTTCGGCTGCGCGTACCGCGAGGGCGAGACGAAGGACCTGGCCCTGCGGATGAAGGCCGGCCAGCAGCTTGTCTACGGCGAGCAGATCGGCTGGTTCCACCCCAACGTCATCAAGGACGAGGCCAACGCGGCGTATCTTCATCAGGTCGTCGGCTTGCGGTGGCGGCTGCGCCGGTACTTCTTCGCCGGCGAGATGGCCCGGCCGCCCAAGCTGCAAGGCGAGATCCCGCAGGTGCGGGCCGACTGGCAGTGGACGCCGAACTGGTGGGTCCAGAACGAGGCGGTGCTCGCGGGCGCCTGGCGGCTGCCCGCGGAAAATCGCGCCGTCGTGCTTTTGACGAACACGAGCGACAAGCCGGTCACGGCGAAGCTTGCGGTGGACGCGGGCTCGTACGGCGTGCCGGGCGCCGAGGTCCGCGTAACACGGATCACCGCCGAGGGGCCCGGCGAGACGTTCACCGCGCCGCGTGTCTTCGAGCGTGAATTGACGTTCGCGCCGGGCTCGGCCTGGGCGTGGGAGTTGACTGCGCCGTGAGGTCAGCGGCGTTCTGGGGCGCAAGCTGATCAATGGGTGGCACGCCCTGAAAGGGCGTGGCTGCGTTGTCGACGATGTCTGCCACGGCGCTGACAATGTCAACCGAGGCTTCGGCACTGCTGAGCAAGCCAGCAGTGGCACCCGGCGTTGTCGACGATGTCTGCCACGGCGCTGACAATGTCAATCGAGGCTTCGGCACTGCTGGGCAAGCCAGCAGTGGCACCCGGCAAACCACGCCCTTCGCTGCGCTCAGGGACGTGCCACCCGAAGCCGAAGCAGCAGCGCGAACAGCAGGCCGCCGGCCAGCAGGACGACCGCGGCCGGTTCGGGCGTGGGCGTGGATTGCCCCTCACTTCCCGTTCCCCAATGCGCGGCGAGAATCGCCGCGTCCGCGTCGGTCACCTGCCCGTCGCCGCTGAAGTCGCCGTCGAACCAGTCCGCGCCGGAAGTCTGCCGCCAATGCGCCCCGAGGATCGACGCGTCGACGTCGTTGACCTGTCCATCGCAATTGGCGTCGCCGAGCGCGGCCATCGTGATCGAGCCGTTGAAGATCGTGGCCGTCGTCGGGGCGAAATCGGTGTTGTACGTGCCCAACTCCGGCAGGACGTCGCCGAGGAGCAAATCCCAGGTTCCCGTCGAGAAGCCGCTCGTGTCGATGGTCAACGTGACCAGGAGCCCTTGGGCCGCAACCGACTCTCCCGGCTCGGTCAGCATAAGACCGTAATAGGCGAACTGAGGGATGGCGGCGCCCATGGGAAATTGGGTGGCGGGCTTGGTGCCGAAGATCGTCCCGGTGGTCAGGTCGACCGCCGCGATCGCCGGCCCGTCAGTTCCCGCCGGAAGACCGTAGTTCGCCAGTTCCGGCCCGCCGTCGCCGACCTGGGCAGCGAGATTGACCGCGGACACCAGATTGCCGCCGGACACGGAGATTTCGACCTGCTGAGCGGGCGTATCGGGCGCCAAGATATGGCTGCCCACGCTAATCGTGGCCGCGCCGACGGGCGCAACCGCCATGAGACCAACACCGCACGCCAAAAGGAGTCGCATCTTCAACACGGGTCATCCCCCACGGTTCGCGCATCAACCCTGCTGCCGCGTCGTGCCGTAGTCCGACCGGCCCTATCCAAGGAACACGCGCGGCAAAGCCGCGTGGCCCCAGTATAGTCGGAAACGATCGGCCGGTCAAAGACTTTCGAGCGGCGGCGAGCGTGGGCCTCTCGGACCGGAAGTAATGCGTCTTATGGGGGGGTATGGCACTACACCTTGGTCCACCGACCCGTGGTCTTGAGCACGAAGTCGATCGACCGGACCGCCTTGGTGTTCTTGCCCCCGGAACTGGAGACGGCTTGGACCCAGTCGAAACCGACGGCCGAGACGGAGAACCGGTCGCTGTAGATCTGGGCGAGACTGCCCGATGCCTTCAGACGATCGTTCCGGGCGGAATCGTAGAGATAGGCTTTGTCGGTTCCGCCCGCGGTGGCGTAGGCGTAGACGTAGCGGAAGTTCTTGGCGTAGTTGTAGAAGCTCTGCCCCTCGAAGGAGCTGTAGTCGCTTTTGCCGATGAAGCAATCGTTGCCGGCCGAGTCGTACAGGTAGGCTTTGTCCGTGCCGCCGGTGGCGTAAGCGTAGACGTAGCGGAAGCCCTTGGCGAAATTGCAGAAGCTCCGGCCCTCGAGGCAACTGTAGTTGCTTTTGCCGACGAAGGAATCGTTGCCGGCCGAGTCGTACAGGTAGGCTCTGTCCATGCCGCCCGCGGTGGCGTAAGCGTAGACGTAGCGGAAGCCCTTGGCGTAGTTGTAGAAAGTGTCGCCGTAGAGCGCGCCGCAGGTGGTCGTGCCCTCAAACCGATCGTTGCCGGCCGAGTCGTACAGGTAGGCTTTGTTCGTGCCGCCGGCGGTGGCATAGGCGTAGACGTGGCGGAAACCCTCGGCCTGGTTGAAGAACCCGGCGCCGGATAACGTGGCGCAGCTCGGCGTGGCAACAAAGGAATCGTCGCCGGCCGAGTCGTACAGGTACGCCTTGTCGGCGCCGCCGGCGCCGACGACGATGATCGTCTCGGCGGCGGTGACCGCGACTCGATAGCCCGGGCCGGAAAGCGCGGCCGTGGTCGGTCGCATGACGAGCGTATCAGCGCCGGCCGATCCGCGCAGGACGGCGGTGTCATCGCCTTCGCCGCCGTCGAACGTGAAGGTGTTCACCACCGCGGGGTCGAAAGCGTAATCCACGCCGTTGATGGTGACCTGGCGGCTGGCGGCGGCGAACTCCAGCCGGTCGTCGCCGGAGGTGCCGTGGATCACCACGCTGCCGCCCTCCTGTTGAACCAGGTTGGCCACGCGAAGGTCGGCGACCACGGCGTCGGCGGCGACGTCGACTCGGAAGAAATACGTCTCGCCGGCCTCGACCGACCAGTCCACTCGCTCGCTGTCGCCCGAGCCGGTCGATAGGGCCACTTCGCTTCCGCCGGCGTCGAAGAGCGTCATCTGGACGCCCTCGGCGGAGTCGGCGAAGAGCATCTCGACGGTTAGCCATCCGTCGCGGGCAGCGCGGCAGGAGTACCAGTGGTTGCCCTGGGTGAGTTCGAGCCGGCCGACTTCCAGGAAATCGACCGTGCCCAAGTCCGTCGGGGCGATGGACGCCAGGCCGAAGTCCGCCGTCTCGAACACCGCGCCGCCGGCGAGCGAGACGTCGTAGTAGCCCCCGCTCGGCAGCGAGAGCGAGCGACCCTCGGACGCGACCGCGCGGACGCGGTAGTCGCCGTCGGTGAGACCGACGATGGCGAAGCCGCCGGCGGCGTCGGTCTCGACGCGGGTTTCGGCGGCGGAGACCTCCAGCGACCAGTGCTTGAGCACGCCCTGGTCCTGCGTCCAGTTGTCGGTGATCTCGAGCGTCCACGTGCCGTTGGCCGACTGGCCGTCGAAATCCGCGAGCGAGCCCATCGGGCGGAACGTGCCGGAAAACGGCGCGCCGGCCGCGGAGATGCTGGTGGCCGCTTCGTCGTCGAGCGTCGTGTCGGTGAAATTGTCTCCGTCTGCGCCGACGCCGTCGAAAAGTTGAACCCGGGCGCCCGTCGGACTAATGAGGTAGACCTCCAGGTCGGACGTGTAGGCGTGGGTGATGTCGAGCGTGACGTTGACGTCGGTGATGCCGCCCGAGAGCCCGGCCACGGCGAGCGTGGAAGTGACGGTCGTCAGATCCGGGATGCTCTTGCCCACGTTGGCCGAGGCGACCACGAAGGTCCCTTCGTCCCGGACGCCGTTGTGGTTGTCGTCCAAGTAGACCGTCTGGCCGGCCACGCCCGCCTCGCCCGCGTCCCGGCTACCGTCGCCGTCGGCGTCGTCCCAGACGGTGCCGTGGATTTCGTTATCCGCGTCGGGCACGACCGGCGTGGCTTCCCGGGCTTCGAGGGCCTGAACCGTGCCGATGTACCAGGCGTCGCTGCCATAATAGTCCTGCAGGAACCATTGGCCCGCGACGGACTCGACCTCGTAGTAGTGAAGCCGGTCGGGGGCGTTCTCGAGGTTTTTGCTGTCGTCGGAGTCGGTGATCCACAGGCCGAGGTACTCGGACGGGTTGTCGGGATTGTAGTTGTATCCCCAACACGTAATGGCGTGTCCGCCGGGCCCGTAGATCCCCAGCGTCACGCCGTACCCGTTGTGCAGGTACTCGTCGATCGACGTGAGGGCCAAGGCGTCGTTGCTCTGGCTGTGAAACAAGCTGGAGAAGTTCTCGTTGGGATAGAAGCCGCCGCCCTGGACGTCCTCCTGGGACCAGCCGCTCCAGCCCTGGCTGTCGTTGGTGCCGTCGAACCACCAATCCCAGCCGAACTGCATCAGGCCGCCCTGGTCGGTCCAATGGTCCTGAAAGTACCCGAAGACGTCGTCAGTGTTGGTGAGGCCGTCGACGATTCCCCAGCCGGTCCAGGCCAGGACGTTCGACGCGGCGCCGGCCCAGCAGAGCAGGTCGTCCTCGGTGTTGCTGGGGCTCTTCTCGGCGTCGCTCCACGTGCCGCCCCAATGCTCGAAGAGCAGGTAGCTCGTGCCCGTGGGAGTCGCGTCGCCCACCGGCCCGGCGACGTCCTTGAAATATGCCGTCGTGTCGCTGTCGAATCCGAGGAAGCTCGCCTGAGTCTCCTCCGGCGCAACTTCGGCGTCGAAGCCCAACGGCGCGAGGTATTCTTCCTGGTCCCACGACTTTTCGCCCATGGGGCTGACGGACATCAGGCAGCGGTCTTCCAGCGGCTCGATCGCAAGTGAAAGAGGACCGCGCCGGACGGCGGGGCTTGCGGTCAAGAATCCGCTCCGGCCGCGGTGGGAAGTCTGGCGTGAACGCGTCCGTTCGGCCCCGGTTCTCCAAAGGTTCAACAGGCGTGGGCGACTCATGGCGTGGCCTCGGGCGACTCTCTCTAGGCAAGGATGTGCATCTCGGCGGAAACAGCAGCCCCACAGCCTGCCCGCGCGGAGCGTACTCGGCGTGCTCGACGGAATTTCTCGCCGCGCGGGGGAAACTCCCCGCGCCGTTGAGGTCAAGATGACGTGACAAGAGATCGTGAAAAGCTTACCGGCGGCGGAACGGCCCGTCGCCATGTAAAACATAGGTCACGATTCGTGCCAGTGCTGGCCCGTGCGGCGGTGTTGTCGGAAGACGCACCCCTCGCCTGGGTACCACTGCCGGGCAATCCAGCGGCGGCACGC
Organism: Planctomycetia bacterium; assembly: GCA_026401055.1. Taxonomy (GTDB): domain Bacteria; phylum Planctomycetota; class Planctomycetia; order Pirellulales; family Thermoguttaceae; genus JAPLNP01. The sequence goes on along the minus strand of JAPLNP010000175.1, from coordinate 5,291 downwards.
GGCGTCGATCACGGCAGACGGATTTCCACGCGGTTGTCCTTGCCGGCGGAGAGGGTACACGATCGCGCGACCGGCGGTCGCCCCGGCACGGTCACGGTGACCTTGTACTCGCCCAGGAAACCGCGGCCGGTGGCCGTGCCGTCGTCGCCGGTCGTCAGCGCGGCGGTGGTCCACCATTTGCCCTTGATGAGTCTTTTGAGTTCCTCGTACATTGGCTTGGGCGTCATGTCCTGGCGGAGGAAGCCTGCCGGCGCGCCCTTCCACGCGCCGCGATCGGAAAAATCCCACCACGTGATCGCCTCGACCGCCGGGTGCGAGAAGAGCAACGTGTAGAAAAGGACCGCTTCCCGGGCCTGCCGGGCTTCGCCCTCGGGCGTCGAGGGCCAGGGGCTGCCCTCCGGCTTGTCCCACGTCCGCTGGCCCGAGACTATCGTCGTCTCCGTGAAGTGCAGCGGCACGCCGAATCGGGCGTAACGATCGCAGACCTCCCAAATCTTCCGGTTGCCCCAGACGCCGCCGTGCATGTGGCTCTGAATGCCGATCACGTCATAAAGCCGCTTGCCCCGGCTGTCGACCAATTGCTCGATGACCTTCTCGTAGGGCGGATCCGTCCGGTAGTCGTTGATCAGGAGCGTCGCCTTGGGGCCGGCTTTTCGGGCGTGCTCGAAACACTCCCGGGTGAACTCGACGCGGCCCGCCTTCGCCCACGCCGCCGAGAGCTTCGGCGCCTGGCTCTTCACCAGAATATCCCGGTCGAAATGCGCCGCCTCATTCACCACGTCCCAGCGGTCGATCAAGCCGGCGAAACGCGAGACGCAGTCGTCGATCCGCGCCATCTGCAGCCGGCGAACCTCGTCCAAGTCGTCCGGCAGCCACGCCGGATCGACGTAGTTCCAGGCCAGCGGGTGACCCTTGGTGGCGATGCCGTGCTCCTGGCACCATCGGGCGATCTTTTCGATCCGCTCGTGCTCGGGCTCGCCCCGGCGCGACTCGTACGACCACCAATAGAACGGCAGCGTTGCGTAGTTCAACAACTCGGCGTACCGCGCGCGGTACGCCGCCTCCGACGGCTCGTCCCCGCAGCGGCCCCACAGGAAGATGTTGCTGCCGAAGAGGAACGCATGTCGGGTCTGCTCCAGCGCGACCGTGGCGCCGGGCACCGGCTTGCCCGCAGCGTCCACCACCGCGATCGTCAGGTCCGCCTTGCGGTGTTTTTCGATCCGCGCGTCGGCCCCGGTCAGCATTTCCTCGTCGGACATCTGGGCCGAGGCATTGGTCGCGCGGGCGAAGAAGAGCGAGGCCAGCGCGAGCGCGAAAACCACGAGCCGGCGGGAGAGACGATTGGGATGCATGGCGAGCACCTCCGTTGAGTTGGGGGATGGAGGGTGGAATGTCATTCGCACCAGGGGCGGTAGAGTGCGGCGTGTCAGGGCGAGGCTCGCGGGGCGTATGCGCTCGGCCACGTATGTCGAACTCCTCTTGTTGCTTCGCAACACCGACGATTTTCCGATCCGGCGTCTTGAAGTGGGACAATCACTCCGGAAAATCGTCGGTGCTACCCGATCACGAAACCACGGTCACCCCCGGGAAAATGCCCCACGGCCGACAGGCTTCCGCCCGAGGTCGGTTCCCAATATAATGGAGCCGACCCTGTGCCGTCCATGCTGGCGGAGGCGGACAGTCCCATTTTCGCGGCGGCAGAGCGAGTTGGCGGCATGACGTCCGCCACGCCGCGAAAATCGGGACAGTCCCCTGGGAACCCGTCCCGCCCATCCACGTGAGGCCTGGAGACATGAGAACGCTCGCCCGAGTTCGTCTTCGCTGCCTGTTGAGAGTATTCGCCGCCGGGTTGTTCGCGGCTGTCGTCGGGCCGGCCGCTTCGGCGGCCGCCGAGCCCGCGCCGGGCTTCACCCCCGGACCGATGCTCAAGCAGTCTCTCGCCGGGCCGATGAAGGACGTCGACGAGATCATCTTTGCCGCCCGCGTCTCCGGCCGCGACCACTGGTACCTCAACTTCGCCTACTACTCGGATGACAGCGAGGTGGCCCGGACGAACGGCTTCTCGAAGGACGAACAGGGCGTCTGGTGGGGCTACGGCGAGGGCGGACGCCTTGCCCGGCTCAACCTCCGCACCGGCGAACTGAAGTGCCTGATCGACGACCCCAAGGGCGGCGTCCGCGACCCCCAGGTCCACTACGACGGCCAAAAAATCCTCTTCTCCTACCGCAAGGGCGACGACCGGGTCTATCACCTCTACGAGATCAATGTCGACGGAACCGGCCTGCGGCAGTTGACCGACGGCCCGGACGACGACGTCGAGCCGACGTACCTGCCCGATGGAAGCATCATGTTCGGCTCGTCGCGGTGCCGCCGATTCGTCAATTGCTGGTACGGCCGCGTGGCGGCGCTCTACCGGTGCGACGGCGACGGCAAGAACATCCGCATGATCTCGAGCAACAACGACCACGACAACACGCCGTGGGTCTTGCCCGACGGGCGAATCCTCTACATGCGCTGGGAGTACGTCGATCGCAGCCAGGTCCATTTCCACCATCTCTGGACGATCAATCCCGACGGCACGGGCCAGATGGCCTTCTTCGGCAACAGCTTCGGCGGCGTCTCGATGTTGGACGCCAAGCCGATTCCCGGAACGAACAAGGTGGTGATGTCGGCCTCTCCGGGCCACGGCCGGCCGGAACACGTCGGTCCGATCGACGTGGTCGATCCGAGCAAGGGCCCGGACGTCGCCGAGGCGTCGCACAAGATCAGCAAGGAGCCCGTCTGGCAGGGCGTGTGGCGCGACCCCTACGCGATCAGCGAGGACTGTTTCCTCGTCGCCCGCGGAAAGGGAATCTTCCTGATGGACGGCCAGGGGAACACGGAGCCGATCTACGAATTGCCCGGGGACCAGGGAGCGCTGGAGTGCCACGAGCCGCGCCCGATGGTTGCCCGGCCGCGCGAGCGGGTGATTCCCCCGCGGGTAGATCTGTCAAAGACGACGGGCCGGCTCGTCTTGTCCGACATCTACGCGGGCCGCAACATGGAGGGCGTGAAGCGCGGCGAGATCAAGAAGCTCCTCGTGTTCAAGCAGCTTCCCAAGCCGGTCAATTTCTCCGGCGGCATGGAACCGCTCACGATCGGCGGGACGTTCACCTTGGCCGAAATCGTCGGCGAGGTGCCCGTCGAACCGGACGGCTCGGCCAACATGGAATTGCCGGCCTTGCAGTCGTTGTTCTTCGTTGCCCTGGACGAAAACGACATCTCGGTCAAGCGGATGCACAGCTTCGTCACCGTCCAGCCCGGCGAGACGACCGGCTGCGTCGGCTGCCACGAGAAGCGAGTCCAGGCGCCGCACTCGAAGCCGGAGTTGGCGGCGATGCGGCGGCCGAGCCGCGTCACGCCCATCGCGGATGTTCCCCGCGTGTTCGACTTTCCACGCGATATCCAGCCGATCCTGGACAAACACTGCGTCGAGTGTCACAACGCCGACCGCGCCGATGGCCGCGTCGACCTCAGCGGCGACAAGACCACCAGCTACACCATGAGCTATTTGACCATGCAGACGCGAGGGCTGGTCTCCGACGGGCGGAACGAGCCCTACGGCAACCGCCCGCCCCGCAGCTACGGCAGCGCCACCAGCCGGCTGATGAAATTGATCGACGGCAGCCACCAGGGGGCGGGACTTTCGCCGCACGAGGTCAAGATGATCCGGCTTTGGATCGACACGAGCGCGACCTACCCAGGCACCTACGCCTCGCTGGGCTGCGGAGTCTACTACGTCCACCTGCCGCGGCCGGCGATGAACGAGCGTTGCGGCGGGTGCCACGGCAAAGACCTGGACGACCAGTTCGGCAAGCGACGGGAACTGTTTTTTGCCGACGGCAGCGCGGGCCAGCCCAACACGCTCTGCAACCTGAGCCGGCCGGAGAAATCGCGGCTCCTGCGCGGGCCGCTGGCGAAGGAGGCCGGCGGGATGGGAAGCTGCAAGGAGGCGGTTTTCGCCAATGCCGAAGACCCGCTGTACCAGAAGATGCTCGCGGCGATTCGCGGCGCGTCCGAGCGGCTGGCCGAGGGCAAGCGTTTCGACATGCCCGGCTTCCGGCCCAATCAATACTACCTCCGCGAGATGCGGCGTTTCGGCTTTCTGCCGGCGGACCTCAAGCCGGACGCGGCAATCGACCCCTACGCCGTGGACCGCGCGTATTGGGATTCGTTCGACTACAAACCGCCGGCGGAGGCGACGGCGCAGGCGAAGTAGCGACACACAAGTCACCGCAGGCGTAAACGCCTGGGCTAGAAGAAAGGCACGAATGCAAACGTCTTGTGTGTAACAACGAGGGAAACGCCCCGGCGAAACGCTCGATAACAGGACCCGTCTCGACACCCTACCCCCATGCCTGAATTCCAACCGGTCTTGATGGCCAACGTCAACAAGCCCGACAGCCATCGGCTGGCTGTCTACGAGGCCGGCGGGGGTTTTCGCACGTTGCGGCGGGTGCTCAAGGACATGACGCCCCAGGAGGTCGTCCGGGAGGTCCGCCAAAGCGGCTTGCGAGGCCGCGGCGGCGCCGGGTTCCCGACCGCCGCGAAGTGGTCGTTCATGCCCGAGGGACACCCCGGCCCGGTCTACATGTGCGTCAACGCCGACGAGAGCGAGCCGGGCACGTTCTGCAACCGCGTGCTGATGGAACACGATCCGCACCAGGTCCTCGAAGGCACGATCCTGAGCTGCTACGCCACGGGCGCGGCGACCGCGTACATCTACCTCCGCCATGAATACCCGCTGAGCCACCAGCGGCTCGCGGCGGCAATCGACGAGTGCCGCGCCGCCGGCTATTTGGGCAAGAGCATTCTGGGCAGCGATTTCTCGCTCGACATCCATCTGCATCGCGGCGCCGCGGCGTACGTTTGCGGCGAGGAGACCGGGCTGATCGAGAGCATCGAGGGCCGCCGGGCGTGGCCGCGAATCAAGCCGCCGTTTCCCGCCGTCGAAGGACTCTTCCGCAAACCGACCGTCGTCAACAACGTCGAAACGCTCGCCTGCGTGAGGCACATTCTCGACCGCGGGGCGGGCTGGTTCCGCTCGATCGGCGTGCCCCCCGACCCGAACGACCCCCGCGACCCCGGCAGCTTCGGACCGAAGATGTACGGCATCAGCGGCCACGTCAACCGCCCCGGCTGCTACGAAGCCCCGCTCGGGGTGCCCTGCGGCGAGTTGATCGAGCGGTTCGGCGGCGGCGTGTGGAAAGGCCGGCGGGCCAAAGCGGTCGTGCCCGGCGGACTGAGCACCG
>JAPLNP010000410.1 GCA_026401055.1 Planctomycetia bacterium | reverse complement strand
CCCCCCCCCCCCCCCCCCACTCTCCGCCTGATACAAAGAGATGCGCGGGCCCGAGAAAATGCTTGACAGTCGCCGCAGTTGTGATAACATCAACCACGTTGCTGGCAGTCGTCCTGCCGCCCGTGCGACACGAGACGTAGTGACAAATCCCTCAAAACGCCCGTGCCGAGCATAACCCGAGGGTAGATGCAGAAGGAGAAAAAGCGATGAGAAGGACTTTCAGCGCGACGGGGATTGTGCTTGTTGCCAGCCTGGCATTTGTGAGTCAGGCATTCTGTGGACCACCATTGCCTATCCCCTATGGCACTGCCACCGTGGATGGCGACCTCAGTGATTGGTCGGGTGCCATTTGGAATGTGTTCGACACAGTTTATGACGGCGTCCCGGACGACATAAACAGCGAAATAGTCGACGGTGGATGGACCGCGCGGTGGACGGCGAAGAAGGTCTATATGGCGGTGAAGGTTCGAGACACTGCTCATTGCTTCACGGACTCGTATACGGCGTGGGACGCCAAAGATGCCGTGGAACTGTATATCCACACCACGGGTACCGTCATTGAGGGTGAACAGCCCTGCCGATACGACGTGGACCAGGAAGGGGCACAGGAATGGGCGGTTGGAATGAAAACAGCCGCCGATGGTTCCGTGTGGACGACCAATGGTTATCCGCCCGGTTATGGGGAATTCGAGCCCACGCCAAGCCAAATCGTGGCTGCCGGCTCGATCGATGGAGAGTGGCTCTACTATGAAGCGGCGATGACGCCGTTCGAGTACTTCGGTGGCAGAAAGGACCCTGTCGTTGCCGACGTAGTCTCCGAGTTGGGGGCAGGCATGACGATCGGACTGGATTGTACGGCCGTTGGAGTCGATCCGATCTTGGGGTATCGCGGAATGAAGATCAGTGCGCTTGACCAAAGCGTGATTGGTTCTTGGTTTGCGGACTGGAGTCGGTTTTCTCAGCACGAACTCCTGCCAAAGCCATCCCCAGAGCCGGGCGACGCCAACAGCAACGGGTTAGTCGACGACCAAGACGCCTCGATCTTGGGCAGCAACTGGCAACTTCAGTTGGGCGCGACGTGGGCGATGGGCGATTTTAACGAGGACGGCATGGTCAACGACAAAGACGCGGCCATCATGGCGGCCCACTGGACCACGTCCGAAGGCAACGAAGGCTCCGTCCCCGAACCCAGCACCGTCATCCTGCTGATCAGTGCCGGCGCGGCGCTCTGGTTCCGGCGACGCCGGTAATCTCGGCAAGTTCCGGGCAAATCCCAGACACGATACGTATTTTGGCTGTTTGAGCAATTCGCGCTTCGGGTGGATTCTTGGGGACTTACCAGATCTACCATGGCGCGAATCTATCGAATCCCACCCAGTAGGCGACTGTAGGTATTCTGCTCCGGGAATCCTCGCCGTTTGCCCCCTACTGTCTGCCGTCCACCGTCTCGCCAAACAGTGTGAACGCGCCGGCCTTGCGAATCGTCACCGGCACGAGTTGGCCGGTCAGATCCTGGGGGCCCTGGAACACGACGATCCGGTCGCAGACCGTGCGGCCGACCAATTGGGTGGACTCGCCGGCCTCGACACGCTTGAGGCTCGTCTTGCTGGGGCCCTCGACGAGGACTTCGACCGTCCGGCCGACCAGTGGGCGGTTCTCCTCCTCGCTGATCGCGTTCTGGATCGCCAACAATTCGTTGTTCCGCCGGCGCTTCACGTCCTCGGGCACGTCGTCCTCGTACTGCTCGGCGGCCTTGGTGCCGGGCCGCGCGCTGTACTTGAAAATGAAGCTGTTCTTGAATCGCCCGTCGCGGACCAAGGCGGCCGTCCGTTGGAAATCCTCCTCCGTCTCGCAGCAGAAACCGACGATGAAGTCGCTCGTGACCGCGGCGTCCGGTAGCGTGCGGCGGATCCGGTCGAGCATCTCGCGATACTCGCCGGCCGTGTAGCCCCGCTTCATCCGCCCCAGCACGGCGTCCGAGCCGCTCTGCGCCGGCACGTGCAGGTAGGGCGACACCTTGGGCAGGTCGCGAACCGCCGCCAAGAGGTCGTCGGTCATGTGTCGAGGGTAATTCGTGACGAACTTCAGCCGCGCGAGGCCCTCGATGCCGTCGAGCCGGGCGAGCAGGTCGGCCAGACGCCACGTCTGCCCGCCGTCGCGCCACTGGTAGCTGTTGACCGTCTGGCCCAGCAAGGTCACTTCCAGAGCGACCCCCAGCCGCGACGCCTGTTCTGCCAGCCGCCGGACCTCGCGGTCGATCTCGTCCATCGGCCGGCTCTGCTCCGGCCCGCGAACGCTCGGCACGATGCAGTACGTGCAGAACTTGTCGCAGCCGAACATGATCCGGACCATCGCCTGGTGGGCCGCCGGCCGGGCCTCGATCGCGCGGTTGGGGTCAAACGGCAGGAAGCTCCGCTTGGCATCGCGGTGGCTTTCCCCCTTGCGATCCGGACTGATGTCGATCTGAGGGCCCGCGCCGGCGGCGATCGCCTCGATCAACTCCGGCACCTGGCCCAACTGGCTCGGCCCGACCACAAGATCGACGTGCGGCGCCCGGCGGAACACCAGCGGCCCATCCTTCTGCGCCATGCAGCCGATCACGCCGATGACGACCAGCGGGTTGTGCTCTTTGACGTGTTTCAGCCGGCCCAGGGCGCTGTAGACCTTGTCCTCGGCGCGCTGGCGAACGCTGCACGTGTTCAGGAGGATGACGTCGGCCCGACCGGGCCGGTCGACCAACTCGTAACCCCGTTCGAGCAACGCCGAGGCCACCAACTCGCTGTCCAGCACGTTCATCTGGCAGCCGACCGTCTCGATGTAAAGGCGTTTGTCCACGAGAGCAGGGGCCGGGGGTCAGGGTGCCAACACCGTTGAATTATCCCCCCTCTCCCTCTGGGAGAGGGTCGGGGTGAGGGTGGCTGCGTCAACTCGTGAAGACAAAACCCCTCACCCTAACCCTCTCCCAAGCGGAGAGGGGATGTAGGTCTCACGCCGCCGGCCGATGTCGCTCCTGCTCCGCTTTCTTCCGCTCCAGTTCGGCCTTCTTGCGTTTCTCCTGCTGGAACAGAGCGCGAAACTCGACGACCAACTCGTCTCGGCGTCGGAGCATCAGCCGGGCCAGCGACACGACGGCCACGTAGCCGGCAATCGCCAACACGGCCACGTCCCAACCATTCATCGTTTCCATCATGGCACCTCCGGACAAACGAGCAGGATGGCCGGCAAATATCCCATCTTACCACGATGGCCCGCTCGACCGCGAGGTCAGTTTGACGGTGCGGCTACTTTCCTTCTTCCCCAAACCGCTGCCCCGGCCGGACGTGGTAGCCGCGTAGGAATTCGGCGACGGAAAGGAACCGCTTGCCCGAGGGCTGCACGCTCTCGACGGCGAGCGCCCCCTCGGC
>JAPLNP010000209.1 GCA_026401055.1 Planctomycetia bacterium | reverse complement strand
TCGTGCACGGCGATGCCGTCTCGATGGCATTGAACGGTCACTTGCTCCATTCGACAGGCGTCGAGGACGATCGGTGGAGCATCTCTGTCACCGGCTGGCCCGGTCAAACGAGCCGATTGACGGTGACGGCGGGCAACGTGGAAACCGAACTCGGCGTCATTGTCGGCGGGTATGGCGAGAATGGTTCCGGAGAGCTGATTCTCGACGAGAATACCCACCTTGACTTCACGGACTATGCCGAGATGGTCATTACGAGCGACACCTTCAGCGGGTACGGGCTTGTTCGGGTACAGGGCGGGAGCCAGATAACGATGTCATCCTTCGGCATGGGACTGTGGGTCGGCGGCAATCCCGCCAACGGCAACGCGGGCAACGGCCGGGTCGAGGTCTCGGGGACGGAGTCGCGTATCGACGTCGGTGGAAACGTCTATCTGGGCACCATGTATGGCGGCAACGCGGCGATGCTCGTCGAACTCGGCGGCACCGCCACCGCCGCGACGGTCGAGGTGGGCAACAACGCCACATGGGCAAGCCACGACGCCTACGGCTGTCTCACGATCCAGGGCGAAGACTCGCTCCTGGAAACCACCGGCGGCGTCTACATCGGCGGCGGAAGCGCCAGCGACAGCACCGGAACCGGCGACGTGAACGTCCTCGACGGCGGCACGCTCCGAGTGGGAACCGTGGTCAAAGTCTGGGGAGGCGGAACGCTCAGGGTCGATGACGCCACCATCGACGGAAACGTCGTCCTCGCCGGCGGGCGAATCACCCCGGGCTCTTCGGCCGGCATCATGACTATCGACGGCGACCTCGACATCCTCGACGGCACCGTCGTTCTCGACCTCCAGAGCGCCTCGTCTTACGACGTACTGCGCGTGAGCGGGTCCGTCAGTCTGTCGGGCAACCTGGACGTTCAGTTGGGCTACGCCCCGAGTCCGGGCGATGCGTTCTTGACCCTGGAGAACAACGGCCTCGATAGTATCGCGGGCAACTTCGCCGGTCTGTCCGAGGGCGGCATCCGTTGCGAGACCTTCGGCGGCGACCGTTTTGCCTTGCGGGTCAGCTACTTGGGCGGCACCGGCAACGACATGGTTCTCATGGTGGTTTCGCCCGGCGACGCCGACGGCGACGGAATGGTCGACGACCGGGATGCGTCGATCCTCGGCGCCCATTGGCAGCAGCAATCGGACGCCACCTGGGCGACGGGCGATTTCAACGACGATGGCAAGGTCAACGACGTGGACGCCGCGATCCTGGCCGCCCACTGGCATTACGGCGTTGGCGAAGCTCCCGTGCCCGAGCCCACCACCGTCGTCTCGCTCATCTTGGGCCTGATGACGGTCGCCGTGCTTGCCACCCGGCACCGGAAGTAGCTTGCTGAAAGGTGTGTGCTGGGCGTCGCCGCCGGACAACGCGACCGTAGTCGCACTCGGCAGGATCGGCGTGTGGGCAATATACACACAATGGGATCAAATCTCCGCGCGTCATGCTACGAGGTGTTGATATCGTACCACGCCGAAGAGGCACCATTGCGGACACGTGCCGCAGCGGCTAGATTGGAGTCGTACTGGACCGGCGACTGTTGCTCTGACGGTGGCGGAGCGTGCCGGTCGCGATGAACGGACGGGGGGTATTATGCCCCAGCGAGGAGGATCGAGCACGATGCGTATTGCGGTCGGCAGCGACCATCGCGGCGTCGCAATGAGGGCCAAGATCGTCGATCTGTTGAAATCGCGCGGACTGGAGGTCATCGACGAGGGGTGCAACGGCCAGGAGAGCGTCGATTACCCCGACATCGCCGCCGCCGTCGCGCGAAAGGTCAGCAAGGGCGAAGTGGATCGCGGGATCCTGATCTGCGGAACCGGACTGGGCATGTCGATCGTGGCCAACAAGTTTCCCGGCGTCCGCGCCGCGCCCTGCCATGATTACGTCACCGCCGAAATGAGCCGCCGGCACAACAACCTGAACGTGCTGTGTCTTTCGGGCGACATCCTGGGCGAACGTCTGGTCGATCGGCTCGTGGAAATCTGGCTCGACACCGAGTTTGAAGGCGGCCGGCACGAGCGTCGCGTCGGAAAGATCACCGCCCTGGAGCGGAACATGCCCAACGCCTGACCCGGATGCGCTACCGATACGAGAATGTCTGTCTCGAGACGATCGCGTGCCGGTTGCCCGACGAGATTGTCACCTCCGACGCGATTGAATCGCGGCTTGCGCCGCTGTATTCCCGGCTGCGTCTGCCCGAGGGACGGCTCGAACTGATGACCGGCATCGCCGAGCGACGCTTCTGGCCGGCCGACATGCTGCCCGGCGAAAAGAGCATCGAGACCGCCGAGGAGGCGATCCGTCGTTCGGGCATCGAGCGGGGGCAATTCGGCGCGCTGGTGCACGGGTCGGTCTGCCGCGACTATCTCGAGCCGGCTACCGCCTCCGGCGTACACCACGGCCTGGGCCTCCCGCGCGAGTGCATGATCTACGACGTCTCGAACGCCTGCCTCGGACTGCTTGACGGCATGGTCCAGGTGGCCAACATGATCGAACTGGGGCAGATCGGCGCCGGGATCATCGTGGGCACGGAGAGCAGCCGGGCGCTGGTGGAGACCACGATCCGCCGGCTCAATGCCGACACGTCGCTTTCGCGCAACGACGTCAAGCCGGCCATGGCCTCGTTGACGATCGGCTCGGCCAGCGCGGCGATCGTCCTGGCCCATCGCGACTTGAGCCGCCGGGGCAACCGCCTGCTCGGGGGCGTGGCCAGCGCGACCACCGAATTCTGCCACCTCTGCCGCAGCGGACGCGACGAGGCGGCTTCCGAGGGGATGCAGCCGCTGATGGCCACGGATTCCCAGACGCTCATGATCGAAGGCGTTGCCGCGGCCAAGACCGCGTTCGCGCGGTTTTGCGCTACGCTGGGTTGGACCCCGGCCGAGGTGGACAAGTCGTTCTGCCACCAGGTCGGCAAGGCCCATCGCGAGCTGCTTCTGGAGACCCTGGGACTCGACCCGGCGATCGACTACGCGACGTTCCCCTGGCTGGGCAATACGGGCGCGGCGGCCCTGCCGTCCGCCGCCGCCCTGGGCATCGAGCGCGGGCACGTCCGCTCGGGCGACCGCGTTGTGTTTCTGGGAATCGGCTCGGGCATCAACGTCGTGATGCTCGGCGTCGAGTGGCGGGAGGCGTGACCCGAAAACGTGACAGGCGTCTTGTCCCCATCCGCCGGAGCAACAGCGTCGTGGCCGCGCCGGCCAGAAGGACGAGGATCGCCGGCTCGGGGACGGTTGTGGGCCCTTGTTCGGCGCCCTCGAGCCAATGGGCGGCCATGATGGCGACGTCCCGATCGTCGACCCGGCCGTCGGCATTGAAATCGCCGTCTTCCCAGAGGGCGCCGGAAGCCATCCGCCAATGGGCGGCGAGGATCGAGGCGTCGTTGTCGTTGACGAGTCCGTCCAGGCTGGCATCGCCGGGCAGCGGCGTGATGATGTCGAGGATCTGATCGCGATAGACCGCTAGATCGCTCGAGTAGCTGTACATGCCATAAGTATTTCCGACAGAGTGAGTCAGCATCAGCGTTCCGCCGGGTTCGTTGGGGTAGGTTTGGCTCGTGAAGTGGATGATGCCCGCCAACTCCCACTGGAAGCGGTCCCCCCCGAGGTCCCGCTTGTAGAACACGCCGCCGCCCGAGTCGCCCGCCACCACCTGCGACTCGTAAGGCGTGCCGTCTTCATCGAAGCTGGTCTTCATGAGCATGGTCGCCTTGCCGGAGATATCCAACAACGGTTGGGCAAGGTAGTCATAGACCTTATTCGTTCCCCAGCGGATTTGCCGGCTGGAGAGCATCTTGAACCCACGCAGTTCGTTTGTGTCGTACAGCGGAAGGGGGTAACTCTCACTCCAGATCCAGGTGCCTTCACCGGGATACGCTCCGGAGACATGCCAGCCGTACGTGTTTGGGTCGCGGTCGAGACCCTGGCCAACCATGGTCACCAGTGCGTGCACCGACGGCCTTGTGGCCGAAATCGTCAGCGGTGCCATCCGCGGAGTGAGTTGGTTTTGGTCCCTGACCTCAAACAGTGTCAGGTCCGCGTACGTCGTCGTGCCCATGGGGTCCAACAGAGTGCGCGCGGAACCGGGCACGTAGTCGTAGTCAACTCCGTTGAGAATCACCGACCCCGGGCCCACGTGGGCCGCCGTGAGCATCCAGCCGTAGCCCACGTAAACGGCCGTCGTCGTATTCCGCTTGCCGATGTGATTGAAGCCGAAGTCGTCCGCCGGCGCGGACGTGTTGCCGATCGTGGTTGACACGACGACCGCATGCGACGAGGGAATGACTCCCCCAAACAGAGCCATGCCTGCCAGGAGGCTGCTCCAGAGTCGGGCGGTGGTGTTGCCCTTCATCGATGCGTTCCTCGACGGTGTCCCGAACAAACGCCCCCTTACAGACCTAGCTCTATTAGAATCGAGGGCGAAAGAATAGTCAAACTTTTTGGCCCAAACCGGGGATGCGGATGGCATGACGTGCCGAACCGTTGCCAAACATCGGTCACTAGTGCTTGGTCCCAGGTCATTCCACCGCGGACCCTCGATCATTGTTCGCTGCCCATCGGGGTTCCGTCAAGTCGATTCGGCCCGCCGCCAAGGCGTCGAGGAACTCGAAGTTGCTCGGCAGCGAGTCGGGCAGCTCGGCCATCTCGGCGGGAGTCACCCAATGGACCGATTCCACCTCCCTTTCATTGGGGGTTATTCGGGCGCCCGCGTCCAGATCGACGAGCCACCAGACGAGTCGAACCTGCCACGGAGTGACGCTCCGCCAAAGCCGTCGCACCGGCCGGACCTCCACGCCCAGCTCTTCTCGGAACTCCCGGACCAGCGCCTCGGGCTCCGATTCGCCGGGCTCGATCCCCCCGCCCGGAAAACAGTACATCCCCGGGGCGACTACCTGCCGGGAGCGGCGGATCAGCAGCAGCCGGCCGTCGCGCACGACCACGCCGACCACGCCGCGACGACCGGGATCCGGAGGAATGTCGAGCATCGGTATGACCCCTGGAGGCAAACCCTCCTCTGCTTATAATACACAAACCGAGATCTGTACAGTTGTTCTTCTGTTCCCTCACCCGCAACACAACGCGCTTTCGATGGCCGACGGCGAGCCTGCCAACGTCGATTCGCTCTTGGCGCGGTTCCGCCTGACCTCGTTCCGTCCGGGACAAAAGGCCGTGATCGCGGCGGTTCTCGAGGGCCGCGACTGCCTCTGCGTCATGCCGACCGGCGGGGGAAAGAGTCTCTGCTACCAGTTGCCCGCCGTGGCGATGGGCGGGCTGACGCTCGTGGTTTCGCCGTTGATCGCGCTGATGAAGGATCAGGTCGATCAACTCACCGCGCTGGGGATCCCCGTCACGTTCATCAACAGCACGCTCTCGCTGGACGAGCAGTTCGCGCGGCTGGACGACATCGCCGCCGGCCGGTACTGCCTGGCCTACGTCGTGCCCGAGCGGTTCCGCAGCGCCCGGTTCCTCGAAGCGGTCGCGGCGGCGGGCTTGAAACTCCTGGCGGTCGACGAGGCGCACTGCATCAGCGAGTGGGGACACGATTTCCGGCCGGACTACGCGAGGCTGGGGCACTTCCGGCGCAAGCTGGGCAACCCGACCACCATCGCCCTGACCGCCACGGCCACCGACGCGGTCCGCCGCGACATCGTCGAACAGTTGGACCTGGACGACCCGAAAACCTTCATCACCGGCTTCGCCCGGCACAACCTCTTCCACGAGGTCCAGACGCCCAAGACCGAACGCCAAAAGGCCGACCTGCTGGTCGCATTTCTGCGCAAGACGCCCGGCTCGGGCATCGTCTACGCCTCGACCCGAAAACGCACCGAGGAGGTCGCCCAAATCATCGCCGAGCACGCCGGGCGCCGGGCGACGGTGTATCACGCGGGCATGCTCGCGCAGGATCGCAAGGTGGCGCAGGAGTCGTTCATGGAGGGCCGCTCCGAGGTGGTGGTGGCCACCACGGCGTTCGGGATGGGCATCGACAAGGCAGACGTGCGTTTCGTGGTCCACTACAATCTGCCCGGCACGCTCGAAGGCTACTATCAAGAGGCCGGCCGCGCCGGTCGCGACGGCAAGCCGTCCCAGTGCGTCATGCTCTACCATCCCTCGGATCGTTATCTCCAGGAGTGGTTCATCGAAAGCGCCTATCCGTCGCGCGAGAACGTCGCCAAGGTCTACGAGCATCTTTGCGAGCAAGACGCCGACCCGATCGAACTGACGCAGCAGGAGATCAAGGAGGGGCTGGGGCTGCCGATCGCCGCCGACGGCGTGGGCACGTGCGAGCAACTGCTCGAGGGCGCCGGCGTGCTCGAGCGATTGGTCGCCGCGAAGAACATGGCCGCCGTTCGCGTGGACAGCGACCTGCCCACGTTGGTCGAACTGCTTCCCCGGCAGGCCAAAGTCCGCCGCCGCGTGCTCCAGGCCGTCGAGCGGCTGGTCGGCGCGCGGCGGCACGAAATGGTCTACTTCCGCCCGGGAGACCTGGCGCGGCAGACCGAGATGGAACCGGCGTCGCTGGGCCAGACGCTGCGGCAGTTGAATGACCTGGCCATGTTCACCTACGTGCCGCCGTTCCGCGGCCGCGCGATCCGGATGATTCGGCGCGACGTGCCGCTGGAGCAGTTGGACATCGATTTCCCGGCCCTGGAACGTCGCAAGGCGGCGGAATACGACAAGCTCCACAAGATGATCTACTACGCCACCACCGGCGTGGCGTGCCGCCAGCAGACGATCCTCGAATACTTCGGCGAGACGGACGCCAAGCCTTGCGGCCATTGCGACAACTGCCGACGCAACGGAACCACCGCTGGCGATCCGCGCCCCGAGCCCGAGGCCGGTCCCGAGTTGATCAAGACGGTGCGAATCGTGCTCAGCGGCGTCGCCCGGGTTCAGCAGCGATTGCCCAAGGGCTGCGGCAAAAACCTGATTGCGCAGATGCTCTGCGGCAGCGGCTCGGCCAAGGTGGAAAAGCTCGGCTTGCAGCGATTGAGCACCTACGGCCTGCTGAAGAATCTGACGCAGCCCGAGGTGGCCACGCTGGTCGACGGGCTGATCGTGACCGGTCACTTGCAGCAGGTCTATGTCGAGCCCAACATGCCGGTGGTGCAACTGACGCCGGTCGGCACCGACGTGATGAAAGGAACCGAGCCGTTTGAGGCCCGGCTGCCGATGCCGGAGGACCTGTGGCGAAAACTGGGCGGCGAGTCGCTGGCCCCGGAAACCACGACGCCGTCCGAGCCCGCGGCCTTGGAGGACCCGCCGGCCGATCCGGAGTTGCTCTCCCGGCTCAGGGCCTGGCGAGCCGATCGGGCCCGCGAGGCCGGTGTGCCGCACCACTTCATTCTCTCCAGCGCGACCCTGGAGGCGATTGCCCGGCGGCGTCCCGATTCGCCCGAGGCGTTGCTGGAGATCCACGGCATCGGCGAGGCGAAGCTGCGGCGTTACGGCGAGGCGTTGCTGCGTCTGGTTGCGACCGCCGGCGATCCGGCGGTGCCTCCAGCGGCTGCGATCGTGGGTTTGCCGTCGGAGGAGGAGACGGAAACTGGCGAGGCCGATGGAGCCGACGTACAGAGCGAGAAGCCGGATGATATCTGCGCGGGGTCCGAATACACCCCGTTGGAGGTTGTGCCTCGGCTCCCACCGCCTCGCTCACCGGTTCCACCCGAACCGGATGAGT
>JAPLNP010000607.1 GCA_026401055.1 Planctomycetia bacterium | reverse complement strand
AAGTGATTTTCAACTAACCACTTAGATGCGCTCGGAGGCTCAAAGATTCCCGCAATTCTGAATAATCCGGGCTAACCGTGAAACGGCAAGGACTTATGGAAATGGCTGAAAGCCGCCAAACAGGGCAGAAACGCGAGAACTGGGTACAGTTTTCGGAAGTGTACCCAGTTTTGACTCGCCGGCGGTCGCGGGAGTGCACTCGTAGGAAGCGCCGAAGATGGTAGGCTAATTACTACTGCCGGGAGGGCCGCCCGTACAGCGGCCAAGCGGCCCGGGTCGATGGTGGCTTCTCCTATGCGAGCGCGTCGGAGACGGGGTGCGTGCTGGCCGTCGTCGACATCGCCCGCATGCCGACGAAGGGACTCGTCACAATGCCCCTCAGATCGGCGAGCGGGCCTGGGTGCCGTGGCCCGGTCTCGGGTCCATTCCCCTGGCCGGAAGGCCAATCGCTCGCCCGACCCCTCCCGATGATCCGCTGGACCGCCGGCACGGTCTGGGTAGCGTCAGGGGAATGGTTTAGCCAGAGAAACGATTCGACAAGTGCCGCGATATCTTCAGCGTGCTTGTGCTAGACCGAACGGCTTAGGCGGACGTATCTGCGGCTGACGCCTCCGTCCTAGGACAAAAGCGTTTCGCCCAGCGGCCCGGTGAATCGGCGGCCGTTGGCGGCGGCCATATGCTGTCAATCGGCCAAAACGGGCGTCCGTATAGCGTCCGTAAGTTCAATGCGGGTTGACACTTGAAGTTCGCCTGAGTATTTTGACTGCACGGGGTATCAAGAAGCAGGATCTGATCGACGGGGTGGAGGAAGGCGTCGTCGCCGTGTACCTCCACCCGGCCGGCGGCGGGACCGTGAACCAGTTCACCTGAGCGGGTTGGGCGATTCGCGCCCGCCGAAGACCTCGTCCTTGCGGATGATGTAGTCACCGACCACAAGAACATCGACGTCCGTCTTCTCGATGAGCACGAGCGCCTCGTCGGGCGTGTTGATGATCGGCTCGCCGGCCACGTTCATCGAGGTGTTGAGTACCATTCCATAGCCGTTCCGCTTCCGTAGGGCCAGAAGCAGCCGGTAGAGCACCGGGTTCTGCTCCTCCCTGAGCGTCTGGATCCGGCAGGAGTTGTCCACGTGGCGAAGGGCGGGGAAGATCGGCCAGTATTTCTCCTTGAGGAAGAAGACCTTGAGCATGAAGGGGGCCTCGACGACGTGCTCAAAGTACTCAGGGGCCTCCTCGAGGATCACGGTGCCGGCGAAGGGACGAAACGGCTCACGGTGCTTAACCTTGAGGTTCAATTGGTCCTTGATGGTGGGACTGGTCGGGTCGGCGAGAATGCTGCGATTGCCGAGGGCGCGCGGGCCGAACTCCATGCGGCCCTGATACCAGGCAACGACCCTGCCTTGGGCGATCTCCTCGGAGGCCTCGGCAAAGACGTCGGAACTTCTTCGCGGCGAGAGCGAGTGGGCCCGGAAGGCGCTCTGAATCTCGCCTTCGTCCGGCTCGCGGGCGAAATAGGCGTGGATGATCGGGCAGCGCACTGCCCCTTTGCCCAACCGCGTGCCGGCATACAAGCCTGCCCCTACCGACACGCCGCTGTCTCCCGCCGCCGGGTGAACGAACAGCTGCGGATTGTACCGCCGCACGATCTCGCCGTTCATGACAGAGTTCAGAAACAACCCGCCGGCCGCACACAGCGGCCGCTTCGGACGTTCGCCAAAGTGCGCCCGGAGCAGCCACAATACCACCTCCTCTACCCGCTTCTGAAGCGAGCAGGAAAGGTCCTGGTGCCTGGCGGCGAGCGGCTCATCCTTGCGGCGTGGCGCCAAGCCGGTGAGTTTCAGCCAGCGCCGGGAGAACACACCATTGCGCGCCGCGTGGTAGTCGAGTACGGAAGGGTCCACGAAGATCCGCCCGCGGTGCTCATCGATTCGGACGAGTCGCGAGAACAGGTCGCGGTAGCTGTCTTGGCCGAACGCGGCGAGGGCCATAGTCTTGCCCTCGTCGCAGGTCATCTTGAACCCGAGGAAGCCGGTGACCGCGGCGTACAGGTGGCCGAGGGAATGGGGGAGGTTGAGTTGCTGTATGAGATCTATCTCCGAGCCACGGCCGACAAACAGCGAGATCGTGGCCCGCTCGCCCACCCCGTCGGCCACGATGATATCCGCCTCGTCATACGGTGAGGTGAGGAAGCTGCTCGCGGCGTGGGCAAGATGGTGCTGGACGAAGAGTATGCGCTGGCGCACGGCGCTGCCGGGAAACCGCCTGCGGAGCGACCAACGCATTGAGAACATCTCGCGGCAGCGGCCCAAGTAATTGCCGCCTCGTCCCACCTTGCTCACGAAGGCCCGCGGCATGCGAAAAAACGACCTCGCCGTCTCGCTCAGCCTGGCCGGCCAACCGAGGCACGGATTCCAGCCGACGGCGATCCCGTCGAGCTCATCGAGCGACATGTCGGCTGTCCGAAGGCACTCCTGAATCGCCAGCCACGGCATCCCTTCATAGTGCTTCTGACGGTTCAGGCGTTCCTCCTCGACCGCGCATACGATCCCCTGGTCGCGGACGATAGCCGCCGAGGCGTCGGCGAGGGCGCTCAGTCCAAGGATTCTCATCGCCAGTCACACGAAAGAGAGGGAGCCAGGCTGCCCGCAAGATCTCCCATGGTGCGGAAGCGGACCATCCGGCATAGCCATCCTATTTTCGGCTGCGTTGTGCGTAGGTTCACGTAGTACATGAAACGGCGTTTCGGGCCGAGCGGCAGGCGCGGCTGCTCGGGATCGATCTCGCGAGGATGCACATAGACAATGAGCGGCCGACCCGCCGCTCTCAAGTGCCGGAGCCCCCACGCGATGAGCCAGCGAGGCGACAGGCGCAGGTAGCCGCCGCCGAACAGGCATACGCGGCAGCCGCACCACTCCACCATGGAGATGGGAAACTCCACAAGCGGGCCCGAGGCCGTCGGGATCACGTGGGGCCCCAGCGGCGCCTCACGCACCCCGCCGTGTATCCGATTCCCTGGGAAAAGGCTCGCGTCGTACTCGTGGCCGACTTCCCTGATCACGTCGAACGCCCACGGCGTGCGGGCGGTAACACTGAAGCCGGCAGTGCGAAAGCCGCAAACCTTCCGACCGGTGATGTCCTCAAGGACAAGCTTGGCGCGTGTGACATCCTCGCGAAAGGCCTTCGGACCGACGGCATAGGCGAGGACGTGGGCATAGCCGTGACTGGCTGTCTCATGCCCCGCCCGCTCGGCGGCGCGGACTAGCGCCCGGTGTCGCTCGGCCAGCCAGCCGAGCCAGAAAAATGTGGCCCGGGTGCCCGTCTCCGCCAGAAGGTCGAGAAGGCGGGTCAGGTTGTGCTCGAGCCTTGATTCCAGGCCCGCCCAGCGGTCCAGCGGCGGCGTGGACGGGCTGTCCAGCACGTGAAACCAATCTTCGACGTCGACCGTGAAACTGGCCGGAGGCGGGTCAGGGCTCGGCGTCGGATGATTCAAAATCGTTTCCCTCCCAGTCGAGCTACCGTGGCGGAAGCAGACCGCGACAATCCTCGATCATCTCCCGCAGCATCCGCGCCGCCAGACGCTCGGACCGGTCCTTGCCGCGGAACAACCGATAGTAGAGCCGCGAGTGCGCGTGCACGAATACTCCGGTGAAGCAGGTGAACTGCGTCGAGTAGAAGAGGTGCTCCCGCTTCGTGTTGTGGGTCACGACCAACCCATACTTCTCGGTTTCGACGTCGGCCTCCTGGATGTCGTAGACAGGCGACTCGTAGCCCATGCCGTACTGGGCGTAGAGGTTCTTGACGATCGCTTCGTAGCTCAGTGTCTGGTCGGGGAAGTAAGACGCCGATGCACGGTTCGCGCCGTGATATGTCAGGCGAATGCCGTGCGTCTTGTTGTACGCGAGGGTCCGGAAGTGCATAGCCATCTTGCACGCGCCGCACACCCAGGGGACGTAGAAGGTGCGATATCGGAACAGGCGCGAGCGTATGCCGGTGACGTAGCATGTCCAGAACAGCTTGTCGATCGGCTCATAGTGCTCCACGATGCGATCGGGTCCGAAGACCCGCTTCATGTCCTCCACGACCTTGCGAGGCTTGTCGGTCATGAACATCATGCAGTGAGAATAGCGAAGCAGGTGCACACGCTCCGCTCGGTCCAGGGCGTAGATCGCAGCCAGTGTGGAGTCTGACCCTCCCGAGTGCAAGACCGAGATGTCGCCCATTTCCTTCATCGCCCGTCCCTCCTCTGGAGTACCAGGACTCGGCTCGGATTCAGGAACGTCCGCCCGGTAGTCACAACGCGGTAGCGGTGTTCTCGGCAGAGCGCGGCCACGCCGCTCTCGGGCAGATACACGGTGTTGAATCCCAGGAGTATTTCACCTCCCGCCGCCAAGTGAGCGTGGCACTGGTCGAGGAATCGGGCAATCGTCTCCGTCCCCGTTTCACCCCCGCACCAATCCGAATCGTACTGGTGCGACCGGTCCAGCCTCAGCTTCTCACCCGTCGGCCGTGGAATGTAAACCGAGTTAAAGAAGATCAGGTCGAACAAACCCCCGACTCGCTCTAACAGGTCGCTTTGAAAAATGGAGACCTGCACACTGTTGCGCTTGATTGCCTCGCAAGCGGTGGAAACATAGACGGGGTTGATGTCGCAGGCGGTGATGACCGGACGGCGACGCTTGGCGAGGAAGATCGAGAGGATGGCGTGGGGCCCCGTACCGATCTCGAGGACTCTCCGGCCCGCTCGAGTACGGTGAATGAGACTACGCCTGAGGACGAGCGTGGTAAAATCCCACGCTATGCGCCGCTCCGACCGGATCTTCACCCCAAAGAGCAGCCGTGCGGCGAACGCACTTCGCCGCACGCAGTCCACCATTGTCCGAGGAATAGTGGCCGCGTAAGATGCCATTCTCTACCTGCCGTAGTTGGCCGAGAACCCTGCGATATCGAGGGAGTCCGCCGCGCCGTAGCTGTTCAGATCGGCAAAGGGATTGTACCGGGTCTGGTCGGCTCTTCCGGTTTTGGGCGCGAACGCCGCACTTTACGGAGGATCCAGAACCTGGGTCTAGTGCTTTGTCACAGCTTAATCTTGGGATAAAGGGCTTGAAATGCTGCGGTAATTGCCGAGTCAATCCGCATCCTCGATCCCAGTTTTTAGGTGTGACAAAGCACTAGTATAGTCAGGCACCAAGACCCTGCAATAGCCTGGAACCCGCCAATTGGGTAATTATCGAGCCATTTACTCTGCCAGCGCAGGAAGAGTCTTCGGAGCGTCGGCTGCGGGTACCGCTGAAGGCCGACGCGCTCCCCCTGTTGGAATCTCGCCAGGGGGATTCCCAGGAAACGCTCCCCCAGCCGCAGACGCTCACGACCGAGGAGCAACACCGCTTTGCCGAGTGCGAGGCGGCAATCGAACGAGCCGCCAGGTCGTTTGTGGATCTCGGCAACCCGATGGTCAACCTATCCCTAGTAGACTGATGTTGCTGGGTGCCTGGCCGGGTAGCTCCTCGTCGGGCTAAATCGGCCCGGGGGCGGCTGCCTTCTTCTGCCTTTCGACAGTCACCTCCGGCCGGGCCTGGCAGAAAGGTGGATTCTGATGGCGGCCAAGCGATCGGCAGGCAAGAACACGGGAATCGGCGGTATGGCGTCACAGTGGTGACCGTGTTGTCGACGTTCTTCCTCGTCTGGGGCGATAGACTGGAGGATGGCTGGCTTGCGGACACACCGTGAAAGTTGCCTGCACCCCACGTCGCGCTGCCCGCGGCGATCGAGTCGCTGCCGGCGCCACCGGGGGAGAGATACGGAATCCGTTTCAAGGAAGAAGTCGCTCGCGTGAGCGAGGCGGTCACGGTATACTGGGCACTGGTGGTCCGGGGCCTCACGGCGCGGCTTTGAGAATCGACACTCGCTCAAACACGCCGCCCGCGATATTGCCCGATTGGGCCTGGAACCGGATGGTAACCTGTTGGCGGCCGCTAGTGAGGTTCTCCGGGATAGGATACTCGACGTCGAAAAACTCCTGCGGCCGGTTGTTGGCAAGGGTTTGAGTGGCAATCTTGGTGCCGTCGACAAAAATGTCGAATGTTCGCGCTCCCACGTCACTGCCCCAATACGTCGAGAAGAGAACCATGGGCTGATCGGGAAGGACCTTGAGACGGTAACTAAACCAGCCGTCCGGCGCGTGGCGCCACGACCGCTTCAAGTGCGTGCCCGTCGCCGTCTTTTCGCCCTGCAGGTCGTGCGTTCGCTCCGAGGTCTCGTCGGCAATCCTGACCTCGTCGACCGTGCGTTTGCGGAGCATTTCCCGCCGGGCGGCCTGGACGGCTTCGCGCGCCCGGCGCTCGGCCTCGCGTTTCTGCCACTCAGGCTCCGGTAACACTCGCCAGTAGATCGCGTAGCGCTCGTCCCAAAGGCGGTGGTATGGGACCAGCGTCACATCATGGGGCCGACCGACGCCCACCGTCCGGAACGTCAGCGGCTGGTCGGTCACCGGCTGCACCCAGACGGCCGGATCCGGGTGATCCGTAACGATATCCGGCGCCCGGGCAGTCTTGTCCTCGGGGAATGGGAACCAGTTTTTGTCCGTGTAGACGATGTCCGTAGTGAGCCCTTCGCCGCCCAGTTTTCCGGCAAGCACGAGGGGGCCGTACATGACCGTCAGTAGTGTTGGGTCGTCGGGCATGGGCCATGCCCAAACGTGCATGGGCAGGTCGATCTCGACGCGGTCGCCATCGGACCACGTGCGGCCGATTGCCAGGTAACCCGTTGCGTCGGCGGCCGTCTCCAGCGGCTGCCCGTTGAGGCGGACCGTCATCTTGCCGTCGGTCCACTCCGGCACGCGAACTCGCAGGACGAAGGCCGTGGGCTTTGTGGCCTTGACGAGCAGCGAACTGTGCTCCTGGTTTGGGAACTGCGTTTCCTGGCGGATCCGCACGCCTTTTTCCTTCCAGGTGAGTTCCGACGCGATGAATAGGTTCACCCAAAGGCTGTCGGCATTGTGGGCGTAGATCGCCTCGCCGTAGCGGGCGTGATTCTCCATGCCCGTGCCGGTGCAGCACCAGAACGACGTCCGCGGCGTGTGGAAATACTTCCAACGGCCGGGCGCCAGGGTGACGAAATACTCCATCATGCCGGTCTTCGGGTCCTGGGTGGCCAGGATGCCGTTGATCAGTGCCCGCTCGTAGTAGTCCGCGTACTTGCGATCGGGCTGCCACGCCAGCAGATGGTGCGTGAGCTTGAGCAAGTTGTAGGTGCAGCAGGTCTCCTCGGTGAAGTCGCCGAGCTGGTCGGCCAGCTTGCCGGGGTCCGACTTCCAGTGCTCGTCGAGGCTGGTGCCGCCGGTCGAGTAGCAGCGGGTTGCAACAACCTGGCTCCAGAAGAACTCGGCAATGCGGCGGTCCCGCGTATCGCCGCCCAACTCAAATTGGCGGGCGGTGCCGACGATGTTGGGAATGAACGAGTTGGCATGCTCGCCCTTGAGACGGTCTTCCCCGCGACTGAGCGGCTGCACGTAGTGGTCTTCGACGAACCGCAGAGAGAGGTTCCACCAGCGACGGTCGCCCGTCAGGCCGTAGAGGTTGGCCAGGGCTTCGTTCATGCCGCCTTGTTCGGTCACGTCGAGCATGCGCTGCATGGCGTCGCGATCGACCGCGGCCAGGCGTTTCTCCATCCACCCCGACAACCCCTGGGCGACTTCCAGTGCCTGGGGATTATCGCAATACACATGGACGTCAATCAAGCCGGCGAGGATCTTGTGAAGCACGTACCAAGGCGCCCAGACGGGCTCACGGGCGATGACGCGGTCGATGTGCGACTTGGGAAAGGCCGAGAGATATCCGTCGGTATGAGCCTTCTGGCATCGGGCCAGCTCGGCGACAATGCGGTCGGCTTTGGCTTTGAGCGCGTCGTCGCTGGTGGCGGCGACCATCATCGCCATTGCCGACAAGAAGTGGCCCATCGTGTGGCCACGAACTTCGGACTGCTCCCATCCGCCCATGGGCTCGCCCGGGGCGGCAAGCCCTGCCGTCTCGCGGAAGTAGTACAGAAGGCGGTCCGCCTCCAAGTCGTGCAGGTACTTGCGGTCGCGCTCGAGGTTCTCGCGGAACGGACCATCGAGGAGCCGAACGTCGCGCAGGTCAAAGGGCAGTGCCTCAAGGGAGACTTTCTCGCGCCCTGACGGCCAGACGCCGGCAACCGCGGAGACGACCGACACGAGGCAGATACCGAAAGCCGCGAGTGGAATAGTACGCATCATGGTCTACCAAGTTTCACAATGGACAGCACTGAATTCACGTAACGTCCCCGTGTGGCTATGGCAGTGATGCCGAACCAAGAGGTGCGGTCTGCCTCAGCGGCCCATCCCGCCGTCGATCATGCCTGACCGTCGTCCGTGAGCCTACCAAAATGAGCCCATGCGTCCAGTATCGCGATTCTTAACGGCGAACTGCCACGTCACCATTCGAGCACCACCAGAATTGCGGGTTGCATTTCTCCGCGTCGGGACGACAATTGGCTCGCAGTGAG
The DNA here is from genome assembly GCA_026401055.1 of Planctomycetia bacterium. GTDB lineage: Bacteria > Planctomycetota > Planctomycetia > Pirellulales > Thermoguttaceae > JAPLNP01. Next base: position 357 of record JAPLNP010000607.1, on the reverse strand, counting down.
GGGCAACGCCCCACACCATTCAGCCCTTCGCAGGTCCCTGCCCCGCCTGCGGAGGGCTCTTCTTTGCGCCGGGGGGCCGCTGTCGCAGAACCGTCCCGAGAACGGTTCGAAGAACAGGTCGGTTGTGTAAGCGCCCCACGAAAAAAGAGGGTAGCACCCCGCGTCAACGGCGACGTGTCTATTGGTGTACATCTGTCCGGGTTGGACAGGATCTGAGTCTCCCTCGGCTATGCTGATTCCGGGCAGATCGGGAAACGAGGGGCCGCGCCAAGGCCGGCTCAGTCGTGGCGCGGTGGGGCAATCCTGATCGACCCGACAATTCGCCCCACACGACCGTTGTGTCCGGCAAACGGCAAT
>JAPLNP010000182.1 GCA_026401055.1 Planctomycetia bacterium | reverse complement strand
TTGCTCCACAAACACCCATCCGGACACGGGGGCGTAATGGCTGCGCCGTTCGGTCGGCGGTCGCGTCGCCGGGAATCCGTGGAGAATCCGGTCGGCGGCAGGGCACACAGCGAGGCGTTTGCGTCCCGCGGGGCCTACAACGCTGAGAGCAACGGGGTAGCGAGGATACGAGAAATGGCTGTGTCGAGACTATACCATTCGACCCAGGCTGCCAAGACGGCGACCGCCTCGAACGACGCTTCCCCGGATGCCACCTGGGCGGACGCCGGCGATTCCGCGCCGAAGGCCTGCCCGTCGTGTGCATTCGCCAAACGTCGCGATGTCCGGTTGCCGTCCGCGGGCGGCGTCTGGGTGTCGCGAGTGCTGGCCGTGCTGGTCCTATTGTGCTTGGCGCTGGCCGCGTGGGTCTGGCTTGAAATCCTGGTCATGGGCCGCTGAAACTCCCCGCTTTTCCCTTTCCGGTGGCCGCGACGTCCGCGGTGCCCGAGCCCACGCCCCGTGACACCGTCGTCAACTCGCGTGGCAATTGCTACTCTTAGAGTTCGCGGAATCTCCCGAGTAGTTCGCTTTTTGTAAGGTTCCCATGCCAGACTTCGAGGAACGTCGCGGGATGAAGCGTCCGTTGATGTTGCGGATCGTGGGGCCCACGCTGGCCGTCAGCGTTGGTCTCTTATTTTTGGGGGGGCTGGCGGCCTGGTACCTGCACCATCTCCAGCGAGAGTCCGCCCGGCTGATGGCCGCGAGCATTGCGAGGATCCAGGCCGCCGAAGAGATCCAGTTGGATTGCCAGCGGCTCCGCAACCGGCTGGCCATCGGGCTGCTGTTGGATGAGGAACCCGACGTGGCGATGATCCAGTCGCTGCACGGCGAGGTCGATCAATGGATCGAAACCGCCCGCGGCCTGGCGACCACATCCGAGGAACGGAATCTCCTCGACAAGATTTCTCACGGGTACGGCCGGCTGTTCGACGTGATTTCGCGGGTTTCGGCCGAGAATTCCCCCGACGATCATCATCAAGCCATTATCCGAGCGATCGGCGCCATCGCCCACGACGAAATCGTCCAACCCGCCGAAGAATACCGCCAACTCAACCAGGCCATGACGGCCGCGGCCAGCCAGGATCAACAAACCATCGCGGACCGCATGGGGCTTGGGCTGTTGTTGCTGGGGATGTGTGGATCGGTGGCGGGCCTGCTGGCGGGCCATGGTCTCGCCCGAGGCGTCCGCCGCTCACTCATGCAAATGTCGATTCCGATCAACGATGCCACCGGCGCGCTGAACCAGGTGATCGGCCCGATCACGGTGTCCTCCGAAGAGGGCTTCGAGGAACTGGAAACGGCTTTGCGCGCCATGTCCGACCGGGTCGCCAAGGTCGTCCAACAGTATCAGGCGGCGCAAATCGCCATGACGCGCGCGGAACGGCTGGCCGCGATGGGCCAACTGGCGGCCGGGCTCGCGCACGAACTCCGCAATCCCCTGACCTCGATGAAGATCCTCATCCAGGCGGCGTGCGAGGGCGAGGACTCGGCGACGCTGGACCGGAAGGACCTCGGCGTATTGCGGGAAGAAGTGAGCCGGCTCGACGAGATCATCCAAAACTACCTCGACTACGCCCGCCCCCCGCAAATTGAGCGCAGCGAGTTCGCCCTTCGGCGCGTGGTGGAACAGAGCGTGGAGTTGGTCGGGTCGCGCGCCGCGCAGATGGACCTTCGGATCGACTGCCGCCTTCCCGAGCGGATCGTCAAGGTGGACGTGGACGCGGGCCAGATCCGGCAGGTGTTGCTCAATCTGCTGCTGAACGCGATCGACGCCAGCCCCGAAGGAGAGACGATTACGCTGCGGATGCGCTTCGAGTCCGAGGACGGTTCGGCCGCGGCGCCGGCCGCGGAGGACGAGCCGCCGAGGTGGGTCGTGATCGAAGTCGCGGATCGCGGGCCGGGCTTGCCGAAGGAACTGGACGATCGGATCTTCGAACCGTTCGTCAGCACCAAGGAAGCGGGGACCGGTCTGGGGCTCCCCACGTGCCGGCGGATCGTCGAGGACCACGGCGGCCACGTCGTCGCGACCGACGGCGCCGAGGGCGGCGCGGTATTCACCGTATGGCTGCCCATTCGGGCCGAAGAAGAGCCCGGCCCGAAGGGGTAGTATCCCGGATCGCACGGAAGCGGTATCATGATCGAGGATTGGGAGCCCCCTCATGGCGACGCTGCTGGTAATCGACGACGAGCCGAACGTCTGTTATTCGCTCCAGAAGACGCTGCGCACCGACTCGCTGGAGGTGATCACCGCGCCGTCGGCCAAGCAGGGCATCGCCATGGTCAGCCAGCACAAGCCGGACGGCGTGGTGCTCGACGTGCGGCTGCCCGACATGTCCGGCCTCGACGCCTTCGAGAGGATTCGCGAGATCGATCCGCGTCTGCCGGTGATTATCATCACGGCGCACGCGACCACCGAAACGGCAATCGAGGCCATGAAGCGCGGCGCGTTCGAGTACCTGCTCAAGCCGCTGGATCTACCCCAACTGCGCGAGACGGTCGCCAAGGCCATCCACCTGAGCCACCTGACGCGCGTGCCCGCCGTCTTCACCCAGGACGACGACGGCGACGCGTCCGTCGACCGCATCGTGGGCCTCTCGCCGGCCATGCAGCAGGTCTACAAAGACATCGGCCGCGTCGCCCTGCAAGACGTCAACGTCCTCGTCTTGGGCGAAAGCGGCACCGGCAAGGAACTCGTCGCCCGGGCGATATTCTCCCACAGCCATCGCGGCGGCAAGCCTTTTCTGGCGATCAACTGCGCCGCCATTCCCGAGCCCCTGCTCGAGAGTGAACTGTTCGGCCACGAGCGAGGGTCCTTCACCAGCGCCGCCCGCCGACGCATCGGCAAGTTTGAACAAGCCGACCACGGCACGATCTTCCTCGACGAAATCGGCGACATGACGCTCGCCACCCAGGCGAAGATCCTGCGATTGCTCCAGGACGGGCGCTTCGAGCGGGTGGGCGGCAACGAGACCATCCAGACCGACGTCCGCGTGATTGCCGCCACGAACCAGGATCTCGAGCGGGCGATCGCCGAGGGGCGGTTTCGCGAGGACCTCTATTACCGCCTGAAGGTCTTCTCCATCACTCTGCCGCCCTTGCGCCAGCGCAAGGACGATCTGCCCATGCTGGTCGAGTATTTCGTCACGGTCTACAATCGCGAGCTGCGCAAGACGGTTCGCGCGGTCCCCGACGAGACCATGCAGTGTCTCCAGCAGTACGGCTGGCCGGGAAACGTCCGCGAACTGCAAAGCGCCATCAAGCACGCCTTCGTTCGCGCCTCGGGCGAACTGCTCACGCCGGATTGCCTGCCCGAGAGCTTGCTGGCCGGCGCCCAAGGCGGTCCGGCGCGGAAGACCGCGCCGCCCGGGCAGGCTCGCGTCGACGTGGCGCGCCGGGTCGACGAGCTGTTCTCGGCCGGAAGCGAGGACATCTATCGGCAGGTCCACGCCGACGTGGACCGGGTTCTGCTCGACGAAATCCTCCGCCACGTCGACGGCAACCAGGTCCTGGCCGCCCAACGCCTCGGGATCTCTCGGACAACGCTCCGCCACAAGCTCTCGCCGTCCGACGAGTCCGAGGCGGTGGACGAATCCGCTTAAAAACTCCGCCGTCGGTCCCAGTTTCCGCGAAGGCAGACGATCTCTCAAACCGGCCCGCGCCGGCTTCCCCGTCGGCAGCAATCGCATCTAGGGTTGGGTTGGATACCACCCGAGCAAATGCCACTCTCGGAAGATTGACGGCGGGCGTCGTGCCGCCTATGATAGCGATTGTTTGCTGGGCTTCTCGCGATTTTTCTATAAACCACTTCATCGGGGGAATGCCGATGGGATGTCGATCGGCGACCGTGGGCGTGCCTCTGCTGGCCGCTCTTGTCTTGTTTGCCGGCTGTTCGGGGGGGCGGGAGGCGAAAAGCGCCGCGAGGGAGCAGTCCCACATCAAGACCCTCGCGGTCCTCTACGGCACGTACGTCGGCTCCCATCGCGGTCAGCTCCCACCGAATGAGGCCGCGTTCAAACAGTACGTCCAGGCAAGCAGTGCCCAAAGCCGCGGGGGCGTCACGGTCGCCGATCCGCAATCGATTTTCGTTTCCGAGCGCGACGCTCAGCCGTACGTGATTCTCTATGGCGACGCTGCCCGCCGGGCGCCCTCCGGGGGCCCCGCCGGCGCCCCGGTCGTCATCTACGAACAAGTCGGCGTCGACGGCATGCGATTCGTCGCAAGCAACATGGGAGCGGTGGAAGAGGTGGACCAGGCACGTTTCAAGCAACTCGTCTCTCAGCAAAGGTAGCACCGCCATGCCGCGGCAAGTGAAAAGGAAACATCGCGGGTTCACGCTCGTGGAACTGCTCGTCGTGATCGCGATCATCGGAATCCTGATCGCGCTGCTGTTGCCCGCCGTGCAGGCGGCGCGCGAGGCCGCCCGGCGAATGACCTGCAACAATCAGCTCCGCCAGATGGGGCTGGCCATGCTCAATCACGAAAGCCGCCTGCGAGTCTTTCCGACCGGCGGCGACAAGCCGTGGCCCGATCTGGTGAACTATGTCAGCAGCGGGCGCGTGAATCCGCCGGAGAAGCTGGGCATGGGCTGGGCGTTCCAGATCCTGCCCTACATGGGCAGGGCGAAAAAATAACCTTTACAAATTGGTATTGGTAAATGTGGCGGAAGATGCGATGATCCGCGTATGCAAGATGCGAAAGTCGAGGCACGGATTCGCCATAAGTTTCGCTTGGTCGCTGTCGAACTGGACGAGCGGAGACGAAGGCAATGGGCGGCGGCAGAAGCGCGCGATACCGGTTGGGGTGGGATTTCGTTGGTGGCTCGTGCCACCGGCCTGTCGCGTCCAACGATCATAGCAGGACTGAAGGAACTGAAACTTCCGTCGA
>JAPLNP010000341.1 GCA_026401055.1 Planctomycetia bacterium | reverse complement strand
CTGCTACGGCGTGAGTCTTCGATTTGCCCCGGACGCGGACTGCTCGGACGGCCTCCTGGACGTCTGCACGTTCCGTCGCGGCTCGTTGTGGCACGGCCTGCGTTATTTCGTGGCGGTCAAATGGGGACGCCATCGACGGCTGGTCGACTGCGCCGTTGGCCGGACGCGGCATCTTCGGATCACCTCCTCGGCGGAGGTTCCGTACCAGTTGGACGGCGATCCGGGCGGCGTCTTGCCCGTTGAAATCGAAATGGTGCCCAACCGCATGACCTGGGTTGTACCCCCTGCAACGGCGCCAACTTGAGCGACATGGGCTAACCGCCCGATAAGGTACAGAGGAACGAACCAGCAGAGGCAAGGAGATTCCACCGGTGCCCGAAAACCCCGCCGCCATCGGCCCGTACCTTTGCGGCCGAGGGCAACCGATGCTGGTCATTGCCGGCCCGTGCGTCATCGAAGACGACCAACAGCCGCTGGCGATCGCGACGCGGCTCAAGGAGATCGTCGAAGGGCTGCCGGTCGGCCTGATCTTCAAGGCGTCGTTTGACAAGGCGAATCGGACCAGTGTCGAGTCGTACCGCGGGCCGGGTTTGGAAGAGGGGCTCGAAATCCTCCGGCGGGTCAACGAATCGACGGGGCTTCCCGTGGTGACCGACATCCACGAGCCCTCGCAGGCCGCCCCGGCGGCCAAGACCTGCAATCTGCTGCAAATCCCGGCCTTCCTCGCCCGGCAAACCGACCTCCTAACCGCCGCCGCCGAGACCGGCCGGCCCGTGATGGTCAAGAAGGGTCAGTTCATGGCGCCGTGGGACATGAAACACGTGCTCGCGAAGCTCGAGGCGGCCGGCTGCCGAAACATCCTGCTCTGCGAGCGGGGAACCTTCTTCGGCTACGGACGCCTCGTGGTCGACATGCGGTCGATTCCCCAGATGGGTTCGCTCGGCGCGCCGGTCATCTTTGACGCCACGCACAGCGTGCAGGAGCCCGGCGGGCTGGGCGGAGCCACCGGCGGGAATCGGGCGATGGTCGAGCCCTTGGCCCGGGCGGCCGTCGCGCTGGGAGTCGACGGGCTGTTTTTTGAAACGCATCCGGATCCCGACCGCGCGCGAAGCGACGGTCCGAACATGGTCCCGCTGGACGAGTTCGGCCCGATGCTCCGCCGGCTGGTCGCCATTCGCCAAACCGTGGAGAAACTGTCGTGAATCGTCATATCGAGAAACCTGGAAGACACCACGCGGTGATCGCCGTCCTTGCCCGGTCCCGTCCGGCCGCCGGAGTGGCCCTGTTGCCGTTTCTGTTGATCTGGGTGTTGCCGCCGACGATCGGCTGCCGCGATTCCGCCGACTCGGCGGCAACGAAGATGCAGTCGCTCGACACGACGGGCGAATGGCACGAGGAGTACTTCCAGTACGCGGTGAGCAATCTCCAGCGGCTCGAGGAGTTCGGCGGCGGCGAAATGCGCCAGGAAATTGTCGACCGCCTCAACCAGTGGGTCCGGACCCAAAAGCTCCCCGCGGACTGGAAACTCGACCCCATGGCGGCCACGTTGCCCAAGCCGCTGGCCGAACTGCCCGAAGTGCGGTCGCTCGACGGCCTCGAATTCCTCCGCGACGACGGCTTCGCCTTGCAGGAGGCCGTCTGGCTCCGCGACGCCTCGAACGCGGCCCGGGGCAAGCAACTCGAGGATCTTGCTCGGGCAAGGCGGCTGTTCGATTGGGTGGCGCGCAACGTCCAGCTCGAGCCGGGCTCTGCCACCGAGCCGGAGGACATTGCGAATCGGCCGTGGGAAACGCTTCTGTTCGGCCGGGGGACCGTCACGGATCGCGCTTGGGTCTTCGTGCTGCTTGCGCGACAGCAAGGCATTGACGCGGTGGTGCTCGCGCTGCCGAGCGAGGAGGATTCGACCAAGGGCCAACTCGAGAACTGGGCCGTCGGCATCCTCGACGAAGGGAAGCTGTACCTGTTCGATCCCCGCCTGGGCCTGCCGATTCCGGCGCCCGGCGGCGTGAAGTTCGACGAAGACGGCCAACTGGACGTTCAGCCCGCCACGCTCGAACAGGTGACGAAGGACCCGAGTCTCCTGCGCCAACTGGACCTCGACGCCTCGCATCCCTACCCGGTCACCGCCGAGCGGCTGAACAAGGTCGTGGCCCTGGTTGAAGCATCGCCGGCCTACCTCGCCGCACGGATGAAGCTGGTCGAATCCCGTTTGGCGGGCAAACAGAAAGTGGTGCTCACGGCCAATCCCAGCGCGCTGGCGAAGCGGCTCGAAGCCGTGCCGGGGCTGGCCGAAACCCGACTCTGGTTGTGGCCCTACCAGGTCATGCTCAAGCGGTCGCGACTGTCGCCGGAAGCCGAAGCCAAGGTCAAGACCGCGATGCTCCCGTTCCGCGTCGGCAAGTACAACCAGCTATGGAAGGGCCGGCTCCTGCACCTCAAAGGCGAGCTGACCGGGCCGAAATGCGCGACGTACTACTACCAGGAGGCGCGGCTCTCCGATCGCCGTCTGGTCGTGATGCGCGATGAAATAAAGAGTACCACGGACCCGAAAGACGTCGCCAAGATGAAGGATATCTACCAGGCGACCCTGACGGGCAAAGCCGACGCAAGCTATTGGCTGGGCCTCGTCGAATGCGCGCTGGGCAATTTCCCGGCCGCCGCCGACTACTTCGTGCTGCGCACTCTCAATGACTCGCCCGGCGGCCCCTGGACCACCGGCGCGATCTACAACCTCGGCCGGACGTTCGAGAGCGCCGGCCAACGCGACAAGGCCATCGAGGTTTACCGGGCCGACACCACCTCGCCCGCCTATTTCGGCAACCTGCTCCGCGCCCGATGGCTCCAGCCGCCCCCGCCGAAAGTCTCGCTCCCCGGCGCCGAGACGCCGGCTCCTCCGGAGCAGAAGAAGCCGGACGAGAAGAAAACTAACGACAACAAAGCGGAGGCGTCCGCTCCGGAGGTCGAGAAGAAGTAGCCTCGGTGCCCGTGAGCGTCAACCCAGTCTCCAGTCGAGTGATCCGGCTCGCCCTTACGGCTTCAATTGCCCGAGGAGCCGGACGGCGGCTTCGACCATCATCTCGCCGCCGCCGGGGGCCACGCGGCTGTTGACCGTCTCGTAGCTGCCTTCGGCAAACGCCTTCTTCGTGGGGATGTAGCTCGGCACGTCGTTGGCCAGCTCGACGACCATCGTCGTCTTGAACGGCGACCGCTTCTTGATCGCCAGACCCAGATCGACAAAAACCTCGCCGGGCAAGGCCACCAAGGCCACGTCGTCGCCCAGCCGGACGACCTGCACTTCCAGCGGCAGGGTGTCGCCCTTGCGGGATAGCAGGTCCACGATCTTCGTCGCCTTGACGCGCTCGAGAAACGGCACGTCGCCGGACTCCGCCTTGACCATGATGTCCTTTGCCCAGGCACTCTCGTCGGCCGTGTACTTCTGGATCGGCGAGTTGACGATCTCCCGCGCGACGGCCAGCGACGGGCGCTCGATCGGCGGCAACTGGGCCAGGCCCCCCTTGACCGTCTCGGCCAACGCGGGGCCGATGTCCCGGGCCGACTTCTGTGCCGCCGCGGTGACGTCGATGTGGTTGATGTCGCCGCACGTACCGTTGCCGAAGAGCGAAACGAACTTGTCGCCGAACTCCTTCCCGAGCGACTGGGCCAGATAGTACGGGTAGTCGGCGCTGTAGAGCGTCCCGCTGGTTGTGTCCAGGTGCAGGGCGAACACCGTAAGCGAGGCGACGGGCTTCTTGTCCGCCCCGCGCGCCAGCACCAATCCGACCTCGGGGTCGATCGGTCCGGCCGGGCGAACGATGTCCGGGTTCTTCACGCCCGGGTTGCATTGCACGGCGCCGTCCTTCATGTGGAAGCGGCGGTTGAACGAGAGCTTGGTCTCTTGGGCCGTTCCGGCTTGAAGCTCGACCGGACGCAAGGCGGCCTGCGCGTCGGCGACGGCCTTGACGATGCCCGCGGCCAGTTGGGCCGGATAGTCGACCGTTTCGCACGGATCACGGCCGTCCTTGGCCACGGCTCGATCGTGATAGAAGTTGCGAAGCTCCCCGCAATACAGCGGGCCGGTGTGGCTGTGCGTGGCCGCCACGACGATGTTCGCCGCCGGGATGCCCGTCTTCTCCGACGCCGCTTGCCTCGCCCGAGCGCCCAGGTCCAGCCAGATGCCGATGAGGTCGCAGAAGACGATCGCGACCTGCTGTTGGCCTTGTTTCAGCACGATCGCCTTGGCCAACAGGGGGTCATGCGTGCCGGTGCTGAGCCGCTCCATGTAGTAGCCGCTCATCCGATACGGCACGGGCGGCGTGATATCGACGACGGCGACGCCCGCCTCGATCGGCTCGGCCGAAACCCGGTCCGCCCCGACGACCGTCATCGCCAAGACGCCCGTCAGCACCGCAAGTAACGTCATTTTCATCATGCACCTCCCAAGGATAGAGACCGGCCCCACGGGGACCATTTTAC
>JAPLNP010000213.1 GCA_026401055.1 Planctomycetia bacterium | reverse complement strand
GCTTGCATTGCCACCGCCGTCTGCGATACGATCTGCATTGGGAAGCTCCTTCTTCCAGCCGTGTTTTGTTCCAAACAGTGCTGGTTTAAGGACTTCCCGCTTTTATTGGAAGATCAAATACCTTAACTTCGTGCGTATGGGCTCCCGCCGCCGCAAGCCCTACCATCACCAACGCCGCGCGATGGGGCTCATCCCGCAGAGGCCAGACCCGCCATCGGATCGAGGGCGGCGGGTCCAGGCGGCCCGGAATCGGTTGGGGGCGTGAAGTGCTCACGTGGGGGGTAGTGCGTGGAGATTCGGGGTCGTGGATAGCCGATCGACGTCATTGTGGCCTTGAACAGGATAGCCCGAAAAGCCGGGCAGTGCATCCCGCGATGACCATCCACTTCCCTCTATCCGCGTTGATCTGCGTTCATCCGTGGTTCCCCCAGCCTCAACTTCGTCACTCTCCCTCGCTGACGAGGAACACGGACCGCACGGGCGGCAGACGCAGTGTCACATTCGTGATGGCCGTCGCTGCCGGATCGGCGGCGACCTTCGCGTCCGCCGGGCGGATCGTGCCGTCGTGAGGGTCCCACCAGGCGAGCTTCTCGAACCGGCCTCGCAGGCGGACCGTTGTCTCGATCGCCCGATCGCTCGAATTGGCGAAGAACCATGCGTCTCGACCGTCGACGACGCGGTGCAGGTAGGAGAAATTGCCCACGGCGTCGGCCGTGTCCGGCTCGGGGGCGAACGCGACGTCGCCCACGGGCACGGCCTCCTTGAGGACCCGATCGAGCGATTTCGCGTCCGGCGATTTCAGAAACCAGGCATTTCCGCCCGCCGCATTGGCGTTCGCGGCCGGGGGCGTCGGACTGTATGCCTCGGGGCCAAAAATCTCGCAAATCATCCGGCGGACCTCGTCGTTCTTGCCGAGTTCGGCGGCCTGGTCGGGCAGCCGGGTTGTCGCGACAATCTTTCCGCCGCGGCGATAGAAGTCCGCCAGCACCTGGAGCGTCGCCACATTGACAGCCCTCATGCCCGGCACGACGATCACCCGGAACTCTTCCCGATTGACCTTATTGTCCAAAACGAGCCGGCCCGCTTCGACGCGGCACTTCTTGCCGAGCACGTCCGGGTGGAGGAACGTGTAGTCGCGGCGGAGTTCCAGGGCGAGCCGCTCGCCGACGTCCATGTAGTCGGCCTCCTCGGGCACAACGCCGCCGTCATACGGCTTCAGCGGGCCATCGAAGTGATAGGCCGCCTGGAGCGACGCGATAGGATAGAGCACGGCAACGTCGGCCACGTGCCGGCCCGGGGCTTGCAGCAGGCCCTGGAGCCGTCCGATGTACTGGTTATAGGCGGGCAGGGCCGGCCCGTAGAGCGGATCGCGATGCGACAGTTCCGGCTCGAACGTGACCTGGCCGGGCGAAGGGTCGTACCACACCGCGTGGGGCACGAAGAGGTTGACGCCCTTGGCGGCCTGGTCCATCGCCTCGCGGTAGAGCACGTCGACCGCAATCCGGCCCTCCGCGCCGTAGACTTCGGTCATCACCAACGTGCGGTCGTAGTTGTTGGCCGCCGAAGAGACGATCTTGTACATCTTCGAGCCGCGGCCGTACTTGAATATCTGATCCAGCCCGGGGATCGGCTGGTACTCCAGCGCCTTCATCAAGTCGCCGCAGAGCCCGACCGGGTTGACGATTTCCTCCTGGTCGACGTGTCCGGTCAGCGGCACGCCGTGTTGGGCGAGCCGGTCGGCGATCGTCTTGATGAAGCCCTCGGAGAACAGCGTCGCGCGGAAGCCGAACAGGGCGTTTCTGGCCGCGGCGGTGTCCGGGCCGATGTCCTCCCAGAGGGCCGGATAGAGCGTCACCGGACTCGAACCGAACCGCGACTGGAAGGTTTCGTTGAAACGCGGCGTCCATGCCCTTCCGCCGCCGATCCAGTGAAACGTCGGCTCGTCGTAGAACGCCGAGTCGATGGTCGTCCCGAAATGCTCGCCCAGCGCCTTGCGGTAGGCCTCGTAGGTCAGGTCGTAGAATTTGCCGACCGACTCCGCGTCGAGATAGTCGACCAGACCCCGGGCGCCGTCGGGCACGCAGACGAAGACCTGCACCCGCCAGTCGCCTTCCGGGGCGTCCCATCGCAAGACGCCGTCGGCGACGTTCGGCGCGAGATCGACGCGGAGCTTGCCGCCGTCGCGGACCGCGACCACGCCCATCAGACGAGCACCGTCGGCTAGGTCGAGTTTCCGCTCGAAACGCTCGGGGCCCTTGACCGTCCAAACAACCCGGTCCAGCCGCTTGCCAAGTGCTTCGGGGTGCCGTTGGGCCAGGAGCCCGCCCGCCGAGCCGCTGGGGAACCAATACTCGTCGTACAAGCACAGCTTCATCCCGAGCCGCTTGGCCGTGTCGGCGGCCGCGCGATACTGTTTCACGTACTCGGGGCTCATGAAGGGACAGCCGGGCCCTCGATTGTCTTTTCCGCCGCCGGGCAGGATCGCCACGCCCGCGTAACCGATCTTCGCGAGCCCCTCCATCTGCGTGGCGGTTTCCTCGGGCGTCGGGGGACCGTTCCAGAACCAGAGCGGCCGGGATTGGTGCTGCCGCGGCGGCTCGCGGAAGTCGCGCTGCCGCTGTTGCCAAGTGTCTTCGACGGCGCCTTCTGCCACGGCCGGGAAGCACGAGCCAATCAAGACCGCTAGGCCGACGAGCGTGTAAATGCAGATTCGCATCGTGAGTTCTCCGATTTTTGTGGTGCAGGCACCTCGCCTGCTCGGAAGAACGCAGGCGAGACGCCCGCGCCACAATCCAAGGTCGGCGAAATTATTGCCGGGCCGATTATACCACGCGGCGGACCGCCGGTCACGCGCAGCCTCATCCGGTTGCCTTGCGGAAATCGGCCCTTGTGCGCACGGCGGCGGCGGCGATAATGGAGGCCATGAGAAAAACGCTATTCATCGCTCTTGCGTTGCTGGCCGCGTCGACAGCGCTCCATGCCGACCCGCACCCGCCCAGGCCGTACCCCACGAACGACAACCCGGCGAGCCACATCCGTTTCCGCACGGCGTCGGAGGCCGAGCCGCATCGGGAGCGACTGATCCGCTTCATCTGGCCCGGCGGACTGCCCACCAACACCATGCCCAGCGTGAGCGTCAACGTCGGGTTCAATCCCGACCTGGCCGTCATCGTGCCGTCGCGCGTTTCGCGGGTTGACAGGCTCGTCGCGGATATCAATGGGCTCGAAAGCATCGCGTATCTTCCCGCCCTCGGTGGCGCCGGCGAAGTGCTCCGACTGTTTCTCGAGCCGACCGTCCAGACCGTCAATCACTTCCAACACGCGCGGCCGGACATGAAGGACGCGACGATGATCGGGCTGTCGGGCGGCGGGTGGACCATCGCGATGGTCGCGGCCATCGACACGCGAATCAAGCTGAGCATCCCCGTGGCCGGCTGCGCGCCGATCTATGTCCAGAACCGCATCGGGTCAATCGCCGACGTGGAGCAGGTATTCGCGCCCCTGCTCGGCGAAGGCGACGCCACGCACGCCCCCGACGGCGTCGCCACCTACCTGGAACACTTCGTCCTCGCCGCCTGCGGTCCGGGGCGCCGGCAGATCATGGTGACGATCCCCGGAGAACCGGTTGGCCTGTTTCCCACCACCTGGGCCACGGATACGACTCTCGGCGGACACACCTACGGCGTCAGCGTCAAGGACTTCGTGACCGGCGCCGTGGCCAACGTCGGCTCCGGGCAGTGGTCGCAAGTCTACAACACGTCGGGGCCCGAACACAGAATCGCTCCGTCGACGATCAACGACGTCATTCTGCCGGCGCTGCTGACGCCCGACGCGACGGGCCAGGAGCCGCGCATCAGTCGCCGCGACGACACCACGGCGCGGATCGAAGTGCCCCGACTGAAGATCTACTCGTTGCTGGTGCTCACCGTCAAGCGTTGACTCGCGGCCGAGGCGGTGAAACCTCGCCGCCGCCGAGATGTTCGCCGGCGAAGGCACTTGTGGCACCAGACCTCCTGTCGCGCGCACCACACAGATACACCAATAAGGGGTTGATCCCCAGTCTACGGTGGGGCTACTTTCTTCGCAATCACGACTCGGTCAACCGTAAGCTATGCTTTTCTGACGGCCGGATCGTCCACCGGGACGTGGCCGTCGCGGCGCGTCCCGGGCGGTTGCGAAACCGCTTTGTGGACGGTCACTATGGACATCGGGCACGGCATGGCTTATGAAAACTCCCTCCACCCTACGCGCGGCGGATTCCAAGGAAAGCGGATTCGAGGCGCTCAAGCAACGGATTCACAGCAAGCTGGTCGACAAGCTCGACCTGTCTCGCGTCGGCGAGCTCGAAGGCGACGTCCTGCGCCGCGAAATCCGCTTGGTCGTCGAGCATCTTTGCGACACCGAGGACACGCTGCTCAACCGCAACGAGCGGGAACGGCTCGTCGACGAGGTGCTCGACGAGACGTTCGGCCTGGGACCGCTCGAGGTGCTGCTGAAAGACTCCGCCATCAGCGACATCCTCATCAACGGGCCGAAGAGCGTCTATGTCGAGCGTCGCGGCAAGATGGAGAAGACCAACGTCACGTTCCGCGACAACAACCACCTGATGCAGATCATCGACCGGATCATCTCGAAGGTCGGCCGCCGCGTGGACGAGACCTGCCCGATGGTCGACGCCCGAATGCTCGACGGGTCGCGATTCAACGCGATCATTCCTCCGTTGGCGTTGGACGGCGCCGCGGTTTCCATCCGCCGTTTCGGCGCCAATCCGTTGAAGCTCGAGGACCTGCTGAACTTCAAGGCGTTCACGCCCGAGATGGTCATGCTTCTGGAGGGCGCCATCAAGGCCAGGTTGAACGTCGTGATTTCCGGCGGCACGGGTTCGGGCAAGACGACGCTGTTGAACACGCTGTCGAGTTTCATTTCCAACGCCGACCGCATCGTGACGATCGAGGACGCGGCGGAACTGCAACTGCAACAGGACCACGTCGTCCGGCTGGAAACCCGGCCGGCGAACATCGAGGGCAAGGGCGCCATCACGGCGACCGACCTGGTCAAAAACGCCTTGCGCATGCGGCCCGAACGCATCATCATCGGCGAGTGCCGCGGTCCGGAAACGCTCGACATGCTCCAGGCGATGAACACGGGTCACGAGGGGTCGCTGACCACGCTGCACGCCAACACGCCGCGCGACGCCCTGGCCCGGCTCGAGACGATGATCATGATGTGCGGGTTCGATCTGCCGTTGAAGGCGATGCGGACCCAGATCGCCAGCGCGGTGGACCTGATGGTGCAGACGAACCGTTTGCAGGGCGGGCTGAGGAAGATCACGTACATAACCGAGATCGTGGGCATGGAGCAGGACACGATCGTCATGCAGGACATCTACCGGTACGAGAAGACCGGCATCGATGAGAACGGCCGCGCGTACGGCAAGTTCGTCGCCACGGGGATTCGTCCCACGTTCATGAGCCGACTGGAGTCGGCCGGCGTGCGTCTGCCGTCCAGCGCTTTCCGCGAACGCGTGATGATGGAGGACTAATCCGCTCCCATGTCATCCCTATTGATTGCAGTCGCGGCGTTTGTGGCGGTGTCGGCCCTGGTGGGCGGCGTCGCGATGATGCTGCGCGACAAGCCGTCCAGCCGGATCGAAGATCGACTGGACGTGATGACCGGTTTGGCCTCGCCGTCGGCGGCCAAGGGCGCGTCCGAGCACAGCGTCCTGACCCAGCCGCTGGACAACGTGCCCGGCTTCTTCGAGACCCTGCTGGGCCGCTTCCGCAATATCGAGTTGCTCTTCGAACAGGCCAACACGTCCCTGACCGTGTCGCGGCTGGTGTTGATTTGCGCGATCCTGGGGCTTGCCGGAGCCGGGGCGGGCGCGGCGCTGGGCATCAACTTGTTCTTGATCCCGGTGCTTGCGTGCGTGATGGGCGTCCTGCCGGTCGTCTGGCTCGTGTTCCGCCGGAAAAGGCGTCTGAAAGCCTTCGCCGTCCAACTGCCCGACGCCTTGGAAATGCTCGCCCGATCCCTCCGCGCCGGCCAGAGTCTTTCCTCGGGCTTCAACGCCGTGGCGACGGAGATGAGCGCGCCGATCGGCACGGAGTTCGGCCGCGTCTTCGAGGAGCAGAATCTCGGGATTTCGCTCGAGGAATCGCTCAACGGCATGGGCGAACGGATCCCGAACCTCGACCTGATGTTCTTCTGCACCGCGGTGATCCTGCAGCGTCAGACGGGCGGCGACCTGGCCGAGATTCTCGACAAGATCGGCAGCCTGATCCGCGAACGGTTCCAGATCTGGGGCCAAGTCCAGGCACTCACCGGCGAAGGACGCCTCTCCGGGATCATCCTGCTGGCCCTGCCGATCGTCCTGTTCGTCACGGTCTACCAAATGAATCCGGACTACGTCATGGTGCTGTTTACCGACCCGATGGGCAAGAAGATGCTCGCCGGCGCCGTGGTAATGCAGGTCCTCGGCGCCCTGGTCATCAAGAAAATCGTCAATATCAAGGTGTAGACTGCCGTGCTGCTGGCCTTCAACCTGTTCAATCCCGAGCACCTGATCCCCTTTGCCGTCTTCGGCGCGATCGCCGCGTTGGCGTGGTGGGGACTCGATCGAGTCGCGGCGAACAAGCCCAGAACCCTCGAACGACTCGACGCGCTGAAAAACCCGAGACGGCGCCTCGAAAACCGCCTCTCCAAGCGAAAAGACAAGATGACCCGGGTGCTCGAAAACGCCGCCCCGGCCTTGGCCAAGCCGCTGCAGTCCCAAAATGAAGGGGAACGGGACAAGCTCAAGGTCAAGTTGTCCAACGCCGGATTTCGCGACGAAACGGCCAGCACCGTCTTCCTGGGCATCAAGTTCGCCGGGCTGCTGCTGGGGCTGATGCTCGGCGGCGGCCTCTTGCTGGGAAGCGGCACGTACACGCAGCGCAACATCCTGTCCTCCGTGGCCTTGGCCGGTGGCATGTTCTACCTGCCCAGCCTCGTCGTTTCCCTCCTCGTCCGACGCCGCAAGCAAGCCATCTTCCTCGGCCTGCCCGACGCCCTGGACCTCATGGTCGTCTGCGTCGAGGCGGGGCTCGGCCTCGACCAGGCCATGCGCAAGGTCGCCGAGGAAATGAAGAAGGCCTTCCCGGTCATCGCCGAGGAGTTCGGTCTGGCCAACCTGCAACTCCAGATGGGCCGACCGCGCACCGAGGTGCTGCACGAACTGGGCGTGCGAACCGGCGTGGCCGACGTCCGCGCCCTGGCCGCCGTGCTGATTCAGGCAGACAAGTTCGGCTCGAGCGTCGCGTTGGCGCTGCGCGTGCAGAGCGATTCGATGCGGACCCGGCGACGCCAACTCGCCGAGGAAAAGGCCGCCAAGACGGCCGTCAAACTCATCTTCCCCCTGGTGATCTTCATTTTCCCCGGCATCTTCGTCGTCCTCGTCGGCCCGGCGGCCATCACCATGGTCCGGGAAATGTTCCCGCTCATGGAAGGACGCAAGGGATAGTGGTCCGTGGCACGGCCGCCTCGGCTGTGTCGGACGCCACTCTCTCCACGGCCGAGGGCGGTCGTGCCACCCTCCACGGCGATTTCTTGCCAGCCAACCCGGCCACGGCTATATTGGGGCCATGACCCCGAGCCCACCCGGACCCGGCGGCCGAGCCTTCGCCCCTGTTCGGATGCAAGCCATCCCCCGCCCTTGCCTTCCACCCGAGGAGCTTCTCATGATCCTACGCCAACTGTGCCTCGCCGTCCTGTGTGCCCTGTGCGCCGGCAGTCTCCTGGCCCCGGCGGCCGACGTTCCCGCCGCGAACCTCACCGCCGAACTGTCCAAACAGGCCGATCGCGTCACCGTCAAGATCGACGGCAAGCTCTTCGCCGAGTATCTCGCGCAATCGGGCACCAAGCCGATCGTCTGGCCCATCATCGGACCAACCGGCAAACCGATGACGCGAAGTTGGCCGATGGGAGAGAAGGCCCCCGAGGAGAAGGCGGACCACGTTCACCAGCGGTCCTTCTGGTTCACTCACGGCGACGTCAACGGAAACGACTTCTGGGCCGAACAAGCCAAGCAACTGGGCGTCACGAAGCATCGCGAGTTCGTCAAAGTACAGGGTGGCCCCAAAGCCCTCGTCGTCACCCGAAATGACTGGATCGGCGCCGACGGCAAACGCGTCTGTGAAGATGAGCGGACTTTGACCTTTGGCGCCGAGGGCGAGAGCCGGTACATCGATTTCGACATCACGATCAAGGCGCCCGATGGCCCCGTCACGTTCGGCGACACCAAAGAGGGCTGCTTCGGTATCCGGATGCCGGCCACGATGAACCCGGACTCCAAGCTGGGAGGCCGTTTGGTCAATAGCGAGGGGAAGACCGACGCCGACGCCTGGGGCAAAGTGGCGGCCTGGGTTGACTATTCCGGCCCCATCGACGGCGAAACCGTCGGCATCGCCCTGATGAACCACCCCAGCAGCTTCCGCTACCCAACCCATTGGCACGCACGGACCTATGGCCTGTGCTCGGCCAACCCTTTCGGCCTGAAGTACTTCGAGAACAACGGACCGGACGGATCGTACACCATCCCCCAGGGCGGCTCGATCACGCTTCGCTATCGCATGTTGATGCACAAGGGCGATGCCAAACAGGCGAACGTGGCCGAGGCATTTGCGGCTTACGCGAAGAAGTGACGGTTGGGGATTCGGGGTTGGGGATTCGGGCGAGTTTTTCTAAAGTGTGTAGATCGCCCAAAATGTGGTATTCTCGGCCAAATCATTCCCTCCCATTTTGCCGATAGCTTCCCATATCGGTACTCACCCCATTTCCTCTCACCTGTTCGGACATCTGTATCTCACGCAGATTCCGTACATAGCAAGGAGATCCCACCCCAGATGGTAAAAAGTCTTCTGCAATTTCGCGACGTCAGTGAACTTCGCGATTTCGTCAACGAGACCTTTTGTCAACACTACCAACTCAAAGTCGGGGCATTTTGCATGACGGAACGGATCCTCCGCCGGGGTGGAAGACCCTGCGGTGTCTACTTCTGCCTGCACGGACCGCGCGCGGTCCGATTTACCGCGATCTGGGAGACGGACCGGAACCAGATCCTGTTCTACGGCTCCACCGGCGAGCGATTCCTCAAAATGCAAATCATCGAGGCGCCCAGCCTGGAACGCGCTGCCGCTTGACACTCCGGTCGAAATAGTATACACTCATACACTATCATTCATGACACGGAGGTGTTGCCATGCTCGTTCTGTCTCGGCGTGTAAGCCAACGGATCAAATTGGGCGATTCGATCGTAGTGACCGTGGTTCGCGTGGCGGGCGACCGGGTCCGGCTCGGGATCGAAGCGCCCTTGGACGTGATCGTCCTGCGGGAAGAACTCGAACCCCGCGACCCCACCACCGAGCCACTCCTGCTCCCGGCGCCGGCGTGAGGCCGGGCGGAGCGCCTTTTCGGAGTGCGGCGATTCATCGCCGCTTTGGCGAGCGGCTCGGATTCAGGGCGTGACCGTTTTCAGCCGAACGGCCACACACCGCCCGATGACGGCCAACGCAGCGCAAAAGCGGTGATGAATCGCCGCACTCCAAAGTTGGTCCGCCGGCGGCCTCGACCCACCCTATCCCTGAAGCGCGCGGGCCACCAGGAACAACGCAACGACGATGACCATGCACGCCATGGGAACCACGAAGATCTTCTTCCACAGGAACTTCCCGTCCGCCGAGTTGCGGTCCATCACAAACCCGGCGATCTGCGTGCCGAGGAACATGCCGATGCCGTTCTGGACGAGAATAATCAGGGCCTGTGCCGAGGCGTTGATGTTCTTGTCCGCGTAGTCCGCGACGAACATCCAACTGCCGTTGATGAAGAAGACGTAAGCCAGCCCGTGCAACGTCTGGCTGCCGGCGATGACCCAGCCGTTGGCCAGGAGCACGTACACCGCGAACAGCGCCAGCCAGCACGCCGCGCCGATCGCCATCGTTCCCATCGGTCCGGCAAAGTCCTTGTAAAGCCAGCCCAACAGAGCGAACGTCGCGACGGCCTGCATGACCTGGGCGATGGCCATCGCCCCGGGCACGTACTGGCTCTTGATGCCCTTGTCCTGCATGAATTGGGCCGTGCCCAGGAAATAGAACTGCATCATCGCCGCGCCGAGGAATTGGGCGATGACGAACGCCAGGAACACCGGGTCTTTGAGCATGGAAAGCGCTTGGAGCGCCGCCCCACCTCCGCCTTGGGGCTTGGTGTCCGGCTGGATCACGCAGATGACCACCATGATGGCCGAAAGCCCCGCGGCCAGCAGAAGACAGTCGCTCCCGTCGCCTTGCACCTTCCGCGTGCTCCGCCAGCCGGTCAGGGCGTATCCGATTGCCGCCCAGGCGATCGGCGCCCAGATGAAGATCATCGGGGCGGTTCCGCTGTCGGCATGGCCCAGCACGATTGCGTTGACCAGTGCCAACGTCGCTCCAAAGAAGAACGAATACGCCAGCAACACGATGAACAGGGGAGCGAACTTCTCCGTCTTCGCCGCGATGAAAAGGAACAGCACGCCAACAAGGTGGCAACCGGCCATCAGCCACTTGGGGTCGACGTATTGATCGGCGAGCTGCCCGGCAATCAGCGGCGAGACGAAGCTCGCCAGCGGCAGCGTCGCGTACATCCAGCCCGTCTGCTTGCCGCTCATCTTGAGCGGACCCAGCAGTCGTGCCGCCAGGACGGGGTACCATGCTCCCCACACGGCGAACTGGAAGAAGAACAACAGGCTGAGCTGAACGTAGAGCGTTGTATCCACGACAACCTCCTTGACTGGGACGGGCGGGGACGGGAAACCAGCGATGTGGCGATGTGCCAGGCCGCATTGTAGATGACCCCCGCGAAAAAAAACAAGTGCCACGCCGTCGCACCCCGGCACGCCAGCGGCGACACCCCCCAGCCGGGCAAGCCGGCAGCGGCACCCGGCGTCCCCACCGTCCGATTCGGGTGGCACGCGCTGAGGAACGAAGGGCGCGGTGGACCGTCGAACCACGCCCTTCGCTGCGCTCAGGGACGTGCCACCCTCGCCTGGACGCGCGGACGACCGCGGAGTTCGGCGCCTAGTCGCTCCTTTTCCGTGGCAAGCCGCGCGAGGGCGGCCTCCAGGTTCTTGACCTCGGCCCGCGCCATCTCGACCTCGACCGACGACCTGCCGGGCTTGTCGACCTCTTTCTGCTTCTCGTTGACCCCCTGCTCCAATTCCTTCTGCCGTTTGGCGGCAACGTCGATGGTGGCCTCGATCCGTCGGATCTGTGCCACGACGGGCGTCTGCTGCCTGCTGCGAACGATCGCCAACAGCGCGGCCCGACGCGCGTCCAACCTAGCCTCCAATTCCCCTTTCTGATCCGGTTTGTAGCTCTGTTTCGAGACCGCCAGTCCATCCGTGAGTTGTCGAACGAGTGGATCGTTGTCGATCGCCTCCCGCACCTCGGGATCATCGACGCCGATGCTTTCGACGCCCTTGAGCATCGCCTGTTGGCCCGCCAGTTCGCTCTTCAGCCGCCATAGGTAGGAGCGGGCTTCGAGCAACTCCTGCCGGTGGGCACCCATCTCTTCGAGGTCGAACTTCTGCTGCAATGAGAGCGTCTCGGCGTCGGGCGTTCCCAGTTCCGCGGCCAGTTTGAAGAGGGCCGCGCACTTCTTTCGCATTTCTTCTTCCTTGTCGCGGTAGACTTGGCAGACCTCGGCATACTTGCGGTTCCGCTCGGCTCGTTCGCTGTTGACGATCTCGCTGAGATAGGCGTCGACAACCGCGCGCAGGAGGATCACCGCTTCCTCGGGATCGCCGCCGGTGAGGTCGACCTGCATGACTTCCGCGTCGCCGGGGAACGAGACCTCCAGATGATCTTGGACCCAGGCGATTTCGTTCGGCTTCTCGCGCTGGATGATCGCCAAATTGCCGATCTCCGGCTTCCGCAACGCGGTTGTCAGAACGAAGGGGCTCGTGAGCCATCCGCGCTGTGTACTCTTGTAGATATCGAACTCCTTCTGAATTCCGGACGAGTCGCTCAGCGGCGGGTTCGACATATACGTATCTTGTCGCATGCTCACTTGCAGCAACGCGGTGGCCGTCGGCGTCGCGCGGAAGCACAAGAACCAGACGGCCGGAGGCACCGACAGCGCCAGCAAAGCCAACACGGCGACCAGCCACCAGCGGACCCTCCCCGCACGATACAACCTTGCCATTGGAATTACCCCTATCGCGACTTCCAGGAGCGTTCTGGCGGGCAGTCGCTTTCGCGCCGCCAACTCCGGTGCCGTGGCCTACGCGACGCGGTCCCCGGTCGGCCAATGCGTCGCAGCCCATCTCCCGAGCCGGCCGCACGCGGCGTGACCGCCAGCAGACGGCCGGGTCGTTAAGGTGACCACGGGGCAGGCCGCCAGCACGACCATGCCGGCGAGGCCCAGCAGGTTAGTGAATCGGCGTCCGTCGGGCCTGAAGGAGCCGAACGACAACCGCCCAAACCGCCGCGACGAGCATCCCTTGCCGGAGAAAATGAAGGAGTGTCCACGTCAGTGACCGCCGGGACGGATCGCCGAGAACGCCCAACTGCCCCGTCATTTTCGGCCGATGTCGGGTGTTCGTGATTGTGTCGTGGCACGGCTTCGTCCCGACAAGAAGACAGCGATTTTCTCGCTTCTCCCCGCATTATACCGCGAAATCGCGGCTGTCAACGGCAAAAAGCCGCAGCGACCTCGGTGGGTCTCGGCCGCCGGTCGAACGTGGCTCCCGCCGAGTCGACTGCCCGGCGAGAGCTGGCGTGGCAGAGGCCGTCGAGGAATCGGCGGCCTCGACCCGCCCTACACAAACTGTGCCGATGCCGGTGTCGGCCACGCCCTTTGCCCCAGCGCTCGGGGACGTGTCAGCGCGGACGCCACGGACGCACGAGCGAGCCGGCCGCGACGTCCGGGCGGAATCGAGAGAATTATCTATTGACATTTCTCCGATTGACGATATTCATATGGAACTTTAGGATTAGATGACGTGAGCCGCGCTGGACACGCAAGCTAAGGGCGGTCCAGGGCTCGGAGGGCGGCCGAGGCGTGCAAGACAAGGTCGTTCGACGGTCCTCCGACGGACCGAAGTGTTTCACGGACCGAGGTGTTTCACGGACAGAAACAACGAGCCGCACTCGGAAGAACCGGTCGCCCGGTCGACCCTGCTCGGGGTTAGGCGACCGCCTGAGCGTGTCCGAGGCGACGATGATAGGATGAGGCCCAATGGCTGTTATGAGTTCCTGTAGGCCGGCTTTGTGTGTGACCGAGGAAGAGGAACCTCCAGGGCGTAGCCCGACCCTGGGCATGTTGGATTTTGGGGCAGGTTCGGGCATTCTACCGGCGGCCGAGGAGACGCCGCTCGTGGACTTTCGTCCCGCGCGGCGGCCTCGCGGCAGTGGCCGGGCACGGGCCTTCCGCAGGGCATTCTTTCCCGACGTTCGGGACTCCGAGTGGAACGACTGGCGGTGGCAGATCCGCAACCGCATCCAGTCGCTGGACGCCCTCGAGCGAATTCTGTCGCTGTCGGACGAGGAGCGCGATATCCTCGCCCATGGCGGCGGGATGCTCCCGTTCGGGCTGACGCCGTACTACGCCAGCCTGGTGTATACGGCCCTGCCGGGCCATCCGCTGCGGCGGTCGGTCGTGCCGACGATGCACGAACTGGTCCGCTCGCCCGGCGAGGCCGACGACCCGCTCGGCGAGGACGGTCACAGCCCGGTGCCGGGCCTGGTCCACCGCTATCCGGACCGCGTCCTGCTGCTGGTGACCGGCTTCTGCTCGACGTACTGCCGCTACTGCACGCGGTCGCGGGTGGTCGGTCACGGCCACACCGGTCCGGACGACGCCCATCTGGCCGCCGCCCTGGACTACATCCGCCGAACGCCGCGGATCCGCGACGTGCTGGTCTCCGGCGGCGACCCCTTGACGCTCAGCGACGAGCGTCTGGAGTGGCTGCTGGGCCAGTTGCGGCAGATTCCCCACGTCGAGATTGTCCGGCTGGGGACCAAGGTGCCGACGGTGCTGCCCCAGCGGGTCACGCCGCAACTGTGCCGGATGCTTCGGCGATACCATCCGCTGTTCATGAGCCTGCACTTCATCCATCCCGACGAGTGTACCCCCGAGACCACGGAGGCCTGCACCCGGCTGGCCGACGCGGGCATCCCGCTCGGTTCGCAGACAGTCCTCCTACGAGGGGTCAATGACGACGTCGAGGTGATGAAGGAGCTGATGCACAGGCTCCTGTTGATGCGGGTCCGGCCGTACTACCTGTACCAGTGCGATCCGATCTCCGGTTCGTCGCACTTCCGCACGCCCGTGTCGAAGGGGCTGGAGATCATCCAGGGTCTGCGTGGCCACACGAGCGGCTACGCCGTGCCCTCGTTCGTGATCGACGCCCCCGGCGGCGGCGGCAAGATCCCCCTTCAGCCCGACTACGTCGTCGGCCGCGAGGGCGACGACCTGTTGTTGCGCAACTACGAAGGCCGGATCTTCCGGTATCCCGATCCGCTGGATTGATACGTGGCATCCGAGGTATATGGAGCAGGAACCGTTCTGCGCGCGGTGTGCGCGCCATATTCGCGCTGGGGATGAACCTGGAAGACGCCCGACGGTGGCACCGGCAGCTTTACGAAGAGATCCGCAGGGAGAAGACGACCCCATGCACATCGGTTTGACCTACGACCTTCGCGCGGAGTACCTGGCAGAAGGCTACAGCGAGGAGGAGACGGCCGAGTTCGACCGTCCCAGCACGATCGACGCCCTGGAGTCGGCGGTCGAGGAGTTGGGCCATCGACCCGATCGGATCGGACACGCCCGGCAACTCATCGCCCGGCTCGCCCGGGGCGACCGCTGGGACCTGGTCTTGAACATCGCCGAGGGGCTCGGGGGCGCCGGCCGCGAGTCGCAGGTTCCGGCGATCCTCGACGTCTACCGGATTCCCTACACGTTCTCCGACCCCGTGGTGACGGCCGTCTGCCTGCACAAGGGTCTGACGAAGCTGGTGGTCCGGGCGGCGGGCGTGCCCACGGCCGATTTCGCCGTCATCGAGCGGCCCGAGGACGTTGCTCGCGTGGCACTGGCCTATCCGGTGTTCGCCAAGCCGATCGCCGAGGGCACCGGCAAGGGCGTCGACGCGACCTCGAAGGTCCGCGATGCCGCCACGCTGGCGGTGGTCTGTCGCGACCTCTTGGGCCGGTTCGAACAGGGAGTACTTGTCGAGCGGTTTCTGCCCGGCCGCGAGTTCACCGTCGGAATCTGGGGCACCGGCGCGGAGGCCGAGGTGGTCGGAACGCTCGAAATCGTTCTCCGGCCCGAGGCCGAAGCCGACGCCTATTCCTACGTCAACAAGGAACATTGCGAGGAACTGGTCGACTACCCGCCGGTCGACGCCGACCACGACCCCGAGGTCCGCCGGGCGGAAGCCGTCGCCCTGGACGCATGGCGGGCGTTGGGCTGCCGCGACGCGGGCCGGGTCGATCTGCGAAGCGACGACGCAGGCCAGCCCCATTTCATGGAGGTCAACCCGCTGGCCGGGCTCCATCCCGAACACTCCGACCTGCCCATGATCTGCACCGCCCGGGGGATACCCTACCTCGAACTGATCGGGCGTATCCTCCGTTCGGCGGCAACGCGAATCCGGCCAACACGCAACCCGGGAATACCCAGAATCGCCTGAGATGCGAGTCGCCATCCTCCACAACGCCGTTGCCTCCGGCGACAGCCAGTCGGATCGGGACGTGTTGGTGCAGATCGATTCGGTCCGGCAGTCGCTCGCCCGGCTAGGGCACGAGTTCGAGCTGGTGCCCGTCACGCTCGATCTGGAGTCGCTCGTCCGGCGGCTCCCGGAGTCGCGGCCCGACGTGGTGTTCAACCTGGTGGAATCGCTCGGCGGGTCCGACCGGTTGGCGTTCATGGCGCCGGCGGTGTTGGACCTGCTCGGGCTTGCCTATACCGGCTCGTCCACCGAGGCTCTTTTCCTCACCATCGACAAGCTGACCGCCAAGTCGCGGATACGCGAGGCCGGCCTGCCCACGCCGGAGTGGCTGACTAGCGCCGGGGACTGGTCCATTTTTCGGCGAGAAGACGTCTTTGGCCGACCGACGACGACCGAAAACATGGACCCGTCCCCTTCGGCGACACGATTCATCATCAAGCCGATGTGGGAACATGCCTCGCTGGGCATGGATGCCGGCGCGGTGGTCGACGTCCGGGACGCCGCCGAACTGGCGGCGAAGCTGGCCGATCGCGCGGCCAAAAACCAATGCCCATGCTTCGCCGAGCGATTCATCGAAGGACGGGAGTTCAACCTGTCGGTGCTGGCTTCGGCCGCCGGGCCCGAGGTCCTGCCGCCGGCCGAGATCGACTTCTCGGCGTTCGCCGAGGGCGCGCCGCGGATCGTCGGCTACGAAGCCAAGTGGGATGAGAACTCGTTTGAGTTCCACAACACGCCCCGGACCTTCGATTTTCCCCCGACGGACCGGGATTTGCTCGAAGAGCTTTCGGAGCTGGCCCGGGCGTGCTGGCGACTTTTTGGGCTGGGGGGTTACGCTCGCGTGGATTTTCGGGTGGACGCGGCCGGCCGGCCGTGGATTCTCGAGATCAACGCCAATGCGTGTCTTTCGCCCAACGCCGGCTTCGCCGCCGCCGTCGAGCGTGCCGGCATCGGCTTCGATCACGCGGTCGAGCGAATCCTCAACGACGCGGTCCCGCGCCAGTCCCAAGGAGTCTCGCCGAGATGATCTTCCGATACGCGGTCGCGCCGGCCGACCGTCTGGCGGTGCGGGCCATCGCCGAGTCGACCGGTTTCTTCTCGCCCGCCGAAACCGACGTGGCCGTCGAACTGGTCGACGAACGGCTTCGCAAGGGGCCCGCCTCGGGCTACGAGTTCGCGTTTGCCGAGGAGGCCGGCGAGCTTTGGGGCTATAGCTGTTTCGGGCCGATCGCGGCCACCGAGGCCAGTTTCGACCTCTACTGGATCGTCGTCGCCAAGGACCGCCAACGCGCCGGCATCGGCCGCGCGCTGATGGTTGAATCAGAACGCCTCATCCGCGCCGCCGGCGGACGCCGCATCTACGTTGAGACCTCCAGCCGTGGGCAATACGAGCCCACCCGGGCGTTCTACCAGCGCGGCGGCTACCGGATCGAAGCCGTCCTGGACGACTTCTACGCCCCCGGCGACGGCAAAGTGATTCTGGTCAAGGTGCTGTAGCGATCGCGTACGGCACGAACTCCGTCCACCCGGCGGCCGAGCCCCACCAGAAAAGTCTAACGCTTCCACAGACTCCCCTGAATCGTGACCGCAGCCCTCGGAACCGGGCGGGGATGGTCCTCTCCACCGTGGGTGTCGTATTGGATGGGACCGGATTTCAGAATTCCTTCCGCCGGAGATTCCTTGCCAGCCGCGGCGGCTTTCTCCGCGCAGACGCTGATCGGTTCTTCCGCGATGAGTTCCAGGTCTCCTTCGGCGCAAACCGCTCGCAGGCATTTGCCGCCCACCAACATCGCCGCGTCGCGATCGCGCAGAACCGCAAACGCACCGTCCGATTCGAGTTCCACGCCGTCGGGAAATGCCGCCTTGCCCTGTCCGAAAAGAACGTAGTACGCGTGCGACGCCGTTTGAATCTTGACGGACGCGCCGCGGTCGCTCCCCGCTTCGACGCTCCGCAGATTCGGCTGCTCCTTCCACGCATCCCACACGGCCAGGAAGGGCGCGTCGCCCCGCCGCCGGACGCAGAGCGTCTGGCAGGCGGGACGCTCCGATGTCACGACCGCGCCTTCGACCGGATACGTCTCCAGCGAAAACACCTCGGTCCCCGCCGCGTCGAGCATCGTCAGCCGTGAAGTCACGTCGTTCACCTTCCATCGGGCGTCCCATTGGTCGTTCGCCTCCGACCGCCGAATGTTGGCCGTGCCGCTATAGAGCCACTGCTTGGGGTCGAAATCGCTTTGCGTCATGGCAAGGGAGAGACCCGGCGACGTGCCCGCGTGGTGCAGCATCCAGTCATGTGTTTCGCCGCCCCGCGCGTCGAAGCGATCGACCGCGACGTCCTCGATGACGGCCACCGAGCGGCGATAGACCGAAGTTTGCGGATAGACATGGTCGCCGTGGATCTCGCAGAACCGCGCGACCGGCGCGTCGAAGACGAAGGCCACCTGGGGAATCTCTTCTCCACTGAGGCTCGAACCGTGTTTTTGGGACTCTTTGTCCACGGTCACGGTGTTGTGCATGGGCGTCTGAGTCCCCAACTGCCGCAGCGTCATTTCGTTGTAGGGCGTCGCTTTTTCGAGCGCCAGCAGAGTTCCTTGCGAATACCACAGGAAGGCGAGCCGATCCGCGTGCTGGTGTCCGCCGCCCGGTATCAGGGAGTTCAATCCCGCCCAGACGCGGTTGCCCCGCCACTCGCCGCGCAGCGAGACCCAGCCGCTGGAGAGATACGAACTCGCAAAAGGCAGATCGTGTTTCTCGATTTCCGGCGCGCCGTAGAGCAGAGCGAACCACGAGCGAGTTCCCTTCTGAAACTGGTCGTAATCGCCCACCGATTTCAGTTCGAAGTAGCGATAGCCCACTTCCGCCGCCATGTAATAGTCGTTCATTCCGGCGCGCGCGGCCATCGAATCGCCCACGGTCGGCATCGTGCGATCCGGCATCGCCATCGACATGAACCAGTGCAGGGCGTTGCGGATCACCTGCTCGCCCGGATTCCCCGAGTTTGTCAAGTCGTAGCGGTCCGCGGGGAAACGCTCCGGATCCATTTGCGAAAGATGACGGGAGAGCACCGCGAGTTCGCAGAAGAAGAACACGGGATAGAGATGATATCCGGAGCACATCTCCCAGTACGCGCCGTCCGGCTTGAAATGGCGAGCGATCAACTGGCGCAGGCTGTTGTGATCGGGCTTCATTTCCGGCGCGTACTGCCCGTATCCGAAGCTCCAGTCGATCCAGTCGTCTCGTTCGAGCGCCACGGCCGTTTGGATGACCGTTCGATACCACTGATAGAGGTTGTTGTGGTTGTACGTGTAGATCGGCTCCAGCATGATGTCGTCCATCATGCGCGTAAGGACGGATTTCTCAAATCGCGCTCTCTCGTCGGGCGTCATGTGATCGCGGAGCAGTTCGTAGGCGCACGCCAGATCGAAGAGAATCTTGTTGTCGCCTTCCCGGGAGTAGGTCAGCAAGACGGACAACTCGTGATGGTCTCGTTCGAACGTGGTCGGGATCTGGTCGATCGATTTCGCGAAGAGCATCAGAATCTCGATCCCGCGTTGGCGATGCGATTGGGAATTCTCCAGTGCGCCGATCACGGCCAGGTCCCGCGCCGCATCGCCCGCCGCCTGAAAAAACCGGCAGATCCACCCGTCGAGCATCGTTCCGTGATACCGGTCGTTCGCGTTGTAGATGCCCGCATCCGTCTCCGGCGGATACTTCCGTTTGCAGACCGGGCAGTCGAACTGCTCCGGATGAAACGGATCGAAAGTCAGCGTGGCGCGATCGTCCGGGCAGGAGAAATTGTGGTAGACGTTTCCCCGCTTTTTCGGGAATACCTCGCTCAATCGTTCCGAGGAGACATCGAGCCAATCCTTCAGAATCCGTTTCTGCGATTCATAGACCTTCTTCGCCCAATCGCGATTGTCGATCTTGCTTCGGATCTCAAGAAGCGTTGCCTCGTCGATCATCCCCCCGGGATGCTTCCAGGCGATTTCCGCCCCGAGAAGCGGAGAAGCGTTGCCTCGTCGATCATCCCCCCGGGATGCTTCCAGGCGATTTCCGCCCCGAGAAGCGGAAGGCCGGCGCCAAACAATCCAAGGAATGCGATGCTCAAGACGATACGCTTCATGTTGCTTCCTGGTCGAGGGGGCTCATCTTCCCCCGGCCAAGTGCATTTCGGCGGAGATGGGCAGTTCAAAAAGATCCTGCCGCAGCAGTCTTGTCGAGAAAAACAGAACCTCGACGCTTTCAACTTCGCCAGTGCTAGGGTTCAGCCGCGCCACGACCTCGTCGCCGAGCTCTTCGGACTCCTGCTCCGGGTACGGATCGAGTTTGTTGATGTAGAGAATGTCGGCGTCGCGGTCGTACTGAAACGTCAGCTTTTCTGCCATTCGATCTCTCCCTCGGCCAGGTACGTCACCCGCAGGCTTCGCGCGGCGGGTCGCTGACGAAGACGCGGACGTCGCGGGGCGAGACGTAGACGTGGCTGCCGGCGGCGATGCTCAGATTGCGGTATTGGTCCTGGGGCAGTTCGGCCCAAAGACGCTCGCCCGAGTCCGACGTCAGCTCCAGCCGGACGTTCGGGCCGGCCGAATGGACGTGGGCCACCGTGGCGCCGAAGCAGGGGTGGCCGTTGCGCGTGACGGCCACCTCGAAGTCGTGCGGACGGACGAAGACCCGGGCCGGGCCGGGAGCCGCTTGGGCGTGCTCGGGCGATTCCCACGCCAGCGTCGCAAAATGCACCTTCCCGTCCTCCACCCGACCCCGAAAACGGTTCACCTGGCCCAGGAAGTTCACCACGAACTCGGTCGCCGGCCGGTGGAACACGTCGTCGGGCGTGCCGATCTGCTCGATCCGGCCCTCGTTCATCACGACGACGCGATCGGCCAACTCCAGGGCCTCGTCCTGGTCGTGGGTCACGAAGACGCTCGTGACGTGGATCTTCTCGTGCAGCCGCCGCAACCACTGCCGAAGCTCCCGGCGGACCTGGGCGTCCAGCGCCCCGAAAGGCTCGTCCAACAGCAGCACCTTCGGCTCCATCGCCAGCGCCCGGGCCAGGGCCACCCGCTGTCGCTGGCCGCCGGAAAGCTGGTTCGGATAGCGGTTGGCCAGGAAGTCGAGTTGGACGAGTTTCAGCAGTTGGTGGACCTTCGCACTGATGACCGCCCGGGAAGGCCGCGACCGACGCGGCCGCACCCGCAGACCGAACGCGATGTTCTCGAACACCGTCATGTGGCGGAACAGGGCGTAATGTTGGAAGACGAACCCGACCTGGCGGTCGCCGGCGTGTCGCCCGGCGACGTTCTCGTCGTGGAAGCGGATGGCGCCGCTGCCCGTGTCGGGGTGCTCCAGGCCGGCGATGATCCTCAAGAGCGTCGTCTTGCCCGAGCCCGAGGGCCCTAATAGCGCGAGCAGTTCGCCCGACTGGACGGTCAAGCTCACGTCCTCCAGGGCGACGAAGCGGCCGAACGTTTTGCGGATGTGTTCCAGTGTGATGCTCAT
>JAPLNP010000383.1 GCA_026401055.1 Planctomycetia bacterium | reverse complement strand
ATTCGATCTTGACGTCGCCGAGCCCCACCTCCATCTGGCGGTAGACGCTGAAGCGGTAGGGGCGATCCGCCTGGACATCGAAGTCGACGCGCACCGGAAACGCGCCGTCCGTGAAGTCGTAGGGCAGCGTAACCGCAAAGGGCTGCTGGTGTTGGCCGCCCGGGGGCAGCGTGAAGCTGCTTCGCGCCGGGCTAACCTGCCAGCCCTCGGGCAGGACCAGTTCGGCCCGGACTTTGGCCTCGACCGGAAACGAATTGGTCAGGCGGAACGTGTTCGCGTGCGGCCGGCCGGGCACGCTGGGTAGCGCCTTCTCGCCGAACGAGAAATCCTTCCGCCATCGCGCCATGGGCTCGCTGAGCCCCACGACGAACGTCGGCACCGGCCCGACCGCGATCACCTGCCGGTGGCCCTCCTTGCGAAGCGGCATTTCGCGGCCCCAGGCATCGATTTGGCGGGCGCCGTCGCCAAGATCGAGCGTCTCCTCGCACGCCTGCGCGTTGCGGACGACCATCACCGCGTCGGCGGATCGCGCGAAAACCTCGTTGGAACTGCCGCCGGGCAGCTCGACGCCGCCGACGTGTCGGCCCGGACCCAACGCCAGCGCCGTGGTGCGCCAGACGAGGAACAACTCGCCGGGCGTCCCGTCCGGGTTGAGCAAGCCACAGCCCGGATCGAACGGATCGGACGCAAAAATCGCGTCCGCGCCGTGAATCTTGGCCGCCATCATCCGCTCGATCAAGTCGGTCGCCCGGGCGTCGGCCGCGTGGCCCTCCCGTGGGAGCGGACGCAGCGTCACCCAACGCCGGACCTCCGACTCCGCCGGGGGCCGCGGGCCTTGCGGCGTGCTCGCCGGGCGGTTGAGGTACGCGGTCCACTCCTCGTCGGTCAACGGCGACTCGGACAAAAGCGTCACGAAACCAAGACAGGGGCCCTGCCCGTCGGCGGCGGGAATCGCGTCGACGCCCTTGGAGCCGATGCCGAGAGCGACGTCCTGGCCCACGCGATCCATCTGGGTCTTCACCCGTCGGAGCCGCTCCTGCAGACCTGGGCAGCCGACGAAACTGGTGTCGCCGTCGCGTCCCAGTTGCCACCACTGCAGGCGGTTGGCCAGACGCATCAGGACCGGTTCGAGCGACGGATACCAGGCACCGGGCTCGGCGAGGAAGACATCAGCCGCCTCGAGCGTCTTCGCGTTGCCAAAGCGATCGCGGATCTCCGGCGGCGGCTGGCTCAACATGCCGACCAGCTCGATTCCGGCGGCCGAGAGGCGTTCGCTGAAGCCGATCAGCTCCTCGACGCGTGTCTCGCTCGCGCTGCGGCCGTACCAGACCGGGTATTTGACCCAACGGACGCCGGCCTGGTCGATCAACTCGGCCAGCGCCGATAGCGGCAGCGGCCGATCGCCCTGGGGCAGACTCCATCCGAACTCGCCGGCGAGCCGTTGGCCGAGCGATTCGACGACCGCCAACGTCAGCCGGCCGGAACACCGCGTCGAGCCGCCCACGATTTCGGCCCGCACGCGGTAGAAGCCCGGACCAGGCACCGCCGGCCGCCACGAGGCATGACCTCGCCAATCGCCGGCGTCCTCCGCGAGACCGTTCCCGGGCGACGCCGCGCCGCCGGTCACCGGCGTGACCGACAACGGGTGCTCGGCGCGATCCAACACGCGACCTTCGACGTCCTCCAACCGCAGCGCAACGCGAGCGTCGGTCTGCGTAACGCCGGAAACGTCGCAGTCGACGTTGATCTCGCTCGCTTTGGATAGGCGGCCAGCCGATGCCGGTTCCGGTCCAGGAACGTCAGCGAGAGAAACGCCCGATCATGGTCGAGATTCTCGGTCTTAAGTTCGCCCCGGAGCACGTAGCCGTGGAGTGATCCGACGGGGATCGGGGGGCTGGACACGACGGCCCCGCCTCCGTCGAGATCGATCCTGAGACAGCGGTTGCCGGAGGGCGAGCGCTCATCGCTGATTTGGATGCGGACATAGTGCGGATAGCCCGGCCCGGTCCGCCGCGTCCAACCGTCCGGCCAACCATCGTAATTCTCGTCCCACGCGCCGTCGAACGTGCAATGGAAGACGGTGGTTGCCCCGGGGTAATCCCCGACGGCCGACGCCGAGGGAAGGATCGCCAAAATCATCAGGGGCAGAAGGGACATGGGGGTCAGGGGTAAGAGGTTTGGGGGTTAGGGATTCACCAAAACGCCCGCCGACTGCGCTCGGCGGGGTCGGTTGCGGCCGTAAGCCGCGTTGGGGGGTAAGGATTTGAGGCTGGGCGCGCACCCTCGTTTCTATCGTCCACTCATCTTGCCCACTCTATCGGAAGGGGGCCGTCCGTTACGACCCGAAACACGCCGAAGCTCCACCGACCGAGGGGTAACCATTCATGGTGAACACCGGCGGGTAGTGTCCTAAGGCTGTGTTGCTGAAACCGTAATCCCCAAAGCGGGTACAGTCGTAGCTCGCCATGGGGGTCTTTTTCACAATTTGCAGAAAAAACCGCCTTGTGTCCTCTTCGTATTGCATCGAAACGGGGTATTGTGCTATAGATTTGCTTTGGTCGTAACTGGTTGACAGTCAGGAGATTATGTCATGGAGGACTGGTCATGGACGATCTATCGCGGTTCTGTTGTCAGAATTC
>JAPLNP010000353.1 GCA_026401055.1 Planctomycetia bacterium | reverse complement strand
TGTGGTGCAGGCGTCTCGCCTGCTCGCAAAGAAGGGCAGGCGAGACGCCTGCACCACAATCCAAGGTCGGCGCAGTTACTTCTGCGAGGTCCCCGGCGGCTTCTTCTCGAACATCACCCACACGCCCTGGCCCACTCGGGTATCCGCGGCCGAGATCGCGCCGGCGCCCATCACCTCAAACTCTTTCAAGCCGGCGTCTTGGGCCCAGCGCCGCATTTGCTCGGGCCGGCGGAGTTCGACGAATCGCTTCCACTTTTCGGCTTCCTCGCCCTGCATCCGCTCTTTGCGCATCTCGATCAACTTCTCGGTGGCCTCGCGGGGATAGCCGCTGCCCGCGCCGCCGCCGATGTACGCCTTTCCCCCGGGCCGCAAGACGCGATACACCTCGCGGAGTCCCTGGGCAGGATCCTCCCAGAAGAAGATCGAGCCGCGGCTGACGACCAGATCGACCGAGCCATCCGGCAGTGGCAGTTTTTCGGCCGCGCCGACCACCGCGGCCAGCCGATCCTGAAGTCCCTTTTTCCGCGCGACGTCCAGACCCTCGGACATGGCTTCCGCGTTGGGGTCAATCATGATGACCGGGTTGCCGGTCTTCTCGACGAGCAGGATGGCCACCGGGCCCTTACCGGCCCCAAGGTCGATCCAGACGCCCTTCTTCGGTTGGCAGTATTTGAGCATGTCGTTGACGACGTGGACGTACCGGTCGGGCAAATCGCGTTCGGAGCGAAGCCCCGTCGGCGCCGCTTTCTCCGGCGCCGCCTTTTCCGGCGCGGCCTTCTGCGCGAGTGCCGTGCCCGCGATGAACAGCAACGCCATGGCCAGCAGCAAGCTCTTCTTCATGGTTCTCCAGCTCCAACCGCGTGCTCGCTACTCGAACTTGAACGAGTACAGATCGGCGTCCTTGAGTTCGACGACCATTCGGACCGGCTTGCCCGCCGCGGCGGAGACGTCGTCGGTCACGCCCTTGTCGCGCGTCCATTCGACCGGCCGGTCGATGGCGTCTCCGTAGATCCAAGGGCACTCGTCGAGCGAATGGCCCGGGATCGCAGCGCCCGACGCATCGAGCAATCCGACGCGAACGCCGCCCCGGGCCGAACTCGATAGGTTCAGCGTCAGCCGCTTGCCGGAGAAACGGATTGGCTTGGTGACGAGCTTTCCGCCGGGCATGGTCGCGCCGACGGACACAAAGCCGTCCAACCGCAGCGTGTAGCGGCGCAGCTTGGCCGGCTTGCCGTTTTGCAGCGTCCCCTCGGTCACGTACATCGACAGCTCGTTCGGCGCGTCCGGGGCGAGCGACGACCGGGTCTCGACCAACCCGTTGTTCTGGTACATGTCCCCGTAGAACCAACTGTCCGCGGTCCTCAAGCCGGGCCGAATGAAAGCCTCTTGGAACATCTGAAAACGCAGGCCGTCGCGGCTGGCCATGAAGAGGCCCTCGGTCACGGCGGTGCCCTCGCGCGGGGATTTGGCGCTGCGCTGCTGGCGATAGTCCCACTGCGGCAAGTGCCGGGTCGACGGCGTCAGCCCGCGGTCCTCGTAGCGAGTCGGAAACCCGAGGTAATAGTGCGGGGCCCGGTAGTACGGCGTGACCTGGTTCGTGTAGAGTTCGCCGCCGCGGCTGGGGGTGTATTCGAGGAAGACGGGCTCGCTCCAGCCGTCGAAGAACGTTTTGGACGTCTCGGTCATGATGTCGCGGCCGTCGCGAGACTTGCGATGGTACGCCCGATATTCGCCCCGAACCGCGTCCCAAAACGCCAGGTTGTGCGAATCGAAATCGCCGACGGTGACGATCGGCGTCGCCGAGGCTTTCTTCCATCGCAGCCCGTCGGGCGACACGAGCGCGAAGAGCGGGCCGCCGCCGATCGCCTTGTAGCGCTCGGCGGCCGGCGAGGCGGGATTCGTGTCGAGAAATGGGCTGAAATTGTGGCAGATGTAGCCCAGTTCCTTGTCTTTCTCGGTCAGCAGGATGTTGTTCTCTTTCGAGCCGGCGAACTCGACCAGGCCGAGGTTGGGCCGCGTCCATTCGACGCCGTCGCGGCTCTCGGCGTAGCAGTAGACCTGCTCGTGCGTCGGGTCGCAACCGCGGTCGTAGTCGCCGCCGCGATAGTACATCTTGTAGACGTCGCCGTCCCGGAAAACCGTGATGTAGTTCAGCCCGTTGCCCTCCCAAGGCCGGTCGCAGACCAGGACGATTTCTCGCGGCGTCGGATGGTGGAGCACCTGTCGGGCTTCGCCGTCGAGCGACTGGATCAACGAGGCGTCGACAAACAGTTCCCGCCGCGCGCCGACGTCGATCGCGCCGTCGTCGGCCGCGAAAGCGCCCTCGACCCAAACGCTCCCCATCATCGCCACCGTCGCCAGCAACACGAATCCCGTTGCTTGTTTCATAAGATCACCCATATGTTTGGTTAGACGCCGTAACACAACAAGTTGCCCAGTGTGACGATCGGAGCGCGGGCGTCTCGCCCGCTCTTCCTCTGGCGGGCGAGACGCCCGCGCTCCATAATTTGCGCAAGTCACTCTTGTGCGGATCCTTGGAGGCGTATTGTCGCCTTTCGCTCCGCGAAAGTAGCGAACGTGGCTATCTTTCCCCCCGGGAACGCCCGCTACTTTCGCGGAGCGAAAGGCGACACTCGTTTCCCCGCCAACCCTTAATCCGGCAGCCGCTTGCGATGCGCCCAGAGGCCCAACGCGGGATTGCTGATGTAAAAAACCCGCTCGCCGTCGGGCAGGTCGTTCCAGCCGTCCTTGAGTCGCTCGGGCCGATAGCGCGCCTGCGTCGCGGCCAAGTCGGCCCAGCGGTAACCGACGCCCTCAATTTCCTCCCGCGTCAGTTTACCCGGGCAATACGTGATCGTAAAGCGGCCCTCGGACGAACCGTGGATCAAATGGGCGGCGGCCGACAGATTGCCCGGCAGGTCGTCGGTTTCGCGGACGTAGCGCATCACGGCCGGCGTGCCGCGGTAGCCGTACTTGCGGATGAGCACGTCGATCTCGGGATCCTCGCCGAACGTGCCCACGCCCGGGGCCAAGACGATCAGTTCGCCGTCGTCGGCGATCGCCATCCGCGTGCGATAGACCGCCTTGTTGCCGAGCCAGGTGCTGTGGAACTCCTCGGAATCGAGGTAAACGACCATCTTGCGCGGCTCTTCTTCGAGGATCGAGAAATTCACCTCGACCGAGAGCGCGGCCGCCTGCTCGAAGCACTTCACGTCGTCGCCGACAAACAGCCCGCGCACGGCGAGGCTGCCGTCCTCGCGAGGTCCGATCACGGTGAGCACGAACACCAACGGCAGATGCCGGCAGAAGTGGTCCTGGGCGTAGTTGAGGATGCGGCGCGGCGGCGTGTCGGCCCGGCCCATCATTCGCTCCATGCCGTAGGCCGCGCCGATGAAATGGCTCTCGTTGATGCCGGCGGCCCCGCCGGCGCCGATAAAGAGGTTCTTGTTGTAGTTGGCCATGCCGACGACTTCGTGCGGCACGACCTGGCCGATCGAGAGAATCAGATCGTGGCCGCCCTGCCAGACCAGCCGGTTGAGTTGCGCCGGCCACGGCTTCGTGCAGATGCCCTCGGTCGCCGCGGCGACGAACTCGCCGGGCACCTCGCCGATGGTGACCACGTCGTTTCGCCAGTCGTGTACGCGAATGAGGTCCTTGGGCAGGCTCGGGAACATCTTCGCAAGCTGCGAGTCGGACATTGGCACGTGGGTACCCAGCGCGGGCATGACGTCGCGAAGCCGCGGGCCGAAATGCTCATGAACCATGCACGTCAGCGGCCCGGCCATGCTGTTGGCCCGCGTGAAGTCCGGCGGCACGGCGAGAACGCGCTCTCGGCGTCCGAGCTTCTCGAACACGCCGGCCATCGCGGCTTTCAGATCGTTGGGAGTCAAGTCGGTTCGGGTCGAGCCTTCGGCGAAGTAGACGGGCATGGTGGTTCAGTGGTCGGTTGTCGGTGGTCAGTTGTCAGCTATTGGTTGTCGGTGGTTAGCGACCGCGCGTAAACGCCCCCACATTGCATTTGGGGGTGGAAGATCGGTTATCCTATCAGTCATTTCCCGCGTGGACCTCCTCCGGCGATTGCTCCGCCGGCAGTCGGATGCGGAATCGTGCGCCGCGGCCGTTGGTGTCGCACAATTCCAGCGAGCCGCCGTGACGTTCGAGGATCTGGCGACAGATGGCCAGGCCCAAGCCCGTCCCCTTGGGCTTGCTGGTCACCAGGGGCTCGAAGATGTCGTCGCGGAGGTTCGAGGGCACGCCGGGGCCGTCGTCCTCGACGTCGATGACGTCGGCGGCATGTTCGCGCCGGGCGCGAACCCGAATCTCCCCGCGGCCGCCCATCGCCTGGGCGGCGTTGGCGGCCAGGTTGCCCAGCACCAGCCGCAATTGCGTCGGATCGGCGGAGACGATCAGTCCGGCGGGGTCCAGTTCGACGTTCCAGTGAATCCAGTCCCGCAGCCCGAGTTGCCGGGACACGTCGCCGAGCAACCCGGCCAGGTCCACGGGCTGCTTTTGCACGTCCTTGGCATGGGCCATCTCCATCAGGTTGCCGACGATCCGGTTCGTGCTCTCGATCTCGGCGTCGATCTGGTCGAGGTACTCGCGCCAGTCGGGCCGTTCGGCGGGCATCTGCTCTCTTAGCGCCTGCGCGAGGAAACGCATGGCCGCCAGGGGATTGCGGACGTCGTGCGCGATGCTGGCCGCGATTTGCCCGATCGTCGCCAGCCGAGTCTGACGCACCAGTTGGTCCTTCACCTTCGCCAACTCCGTCTCGGCCAACTCCTGGGCCAGGCGCTGGTAGCGGAAGACCAGGTCAAAAGGGCGGCGCAGGCCGACCTCGATCATCGCCTTGTAGATCAGGTAGAGCGCCACGATCTTCAACAGGTGGCCAGCCATGTTCGCCAGGTCTTCCACGCCGTGATACAGCGTGAACGCCAATTCGGCCGCGATCGTCGCGGCGATCGACGCCAACAGAAGCCGGATCACGCCCGAATCGAAGTCGCTTCGCCGACGCCAGAACAACGCGGCGGCCGCGAGGAAGACGAGGCAAATGCCGTATTCCGAGGCGACTTTGAACGGCGTCAACCCGACGCCGTCGACCCAGCACGCCGGAAAGACGCGCCACCAGAAGATCGACGCCACGAGCAATCCGGTGGTCGCGGCAAAGACGAACCACGTCGCGACCGCGCCGGGCACGCGACGCACGGCCAGCGCCGCCGCGAGAAACGTGCCCGCCTCGACCAGCCGGGCCGCCACCCACAGTTGCGTCGCCGGATTCGCGTCCTCGCGAAACAGCGGCATCCCCCGGTACGAAAGCGTGTGCAACAGATCGAGCAACCCGACAAACAAGAAGCCGATGCCCAAGAACAGGAACGCGCCGTTCTTGACGAATTGGCGGGCGTTCCAGAACAGGACGAAGATGGAACAGGCGACGACGACGCTGAACACCTCGGCCAGACCGTGGAAGAGCAGATAGCTGGACAACCGCGTGAGCGAGACCCCCACAACGAGGGCAGCGGCGACGACCCACGAGACGACCTGCGCTGGGAACGGTTCCTGGCGAGACTGACGAGCCGAATCCATTGCCGACCCCTGGAACGAATGAGTCATGCCCCGGCGATCGCACAATCGGCGGGACCCCACGGCCGAGTCCGAGCCAATCGCCAACCAGCCTATTCAGTATACGGCGATCGACCGCCGGCGTCGAGGATGCGGAGCGTCGTGGCGATGGGGGCGGCACGATCGAGCCGCGACCTGGCACAACGGCCGCGCTGGAGCCAAGCTACCGACCGGCGGCGCAGTGGACGTCGGCCGCCGGCGACGGACGGCCCCGCTTCGACCGGGAAACGTCCAGGCCGTACTTCTTGATCTTGCGGCGCAGGGCGTGACGGTCCTCTTCAGCCAAGTCGCGATTGGTGGCCGCGACGATCCGCACGTCGACCGGCTCGCCGCAGTGGCTGCCCAACGGGACGACCATCTTCTCCTGGATCACGCGAAGCAGTTTCGCCTGGATGGCGGGTTCGAGTTCGCCGATCTCGTCGAGGAAGATCGTGCCTCCGGCCGCGGCGCGGAACGCCCCGATCGCCGCGTAATGGGCCCCGGTGAACGCCCCCTTGAGATGGCCGAACATCTGGCTGGCGAACAGTTCGCCGGACAGGGCGGCGCAATCGACCGGCACCAACGGGCCGTCGCCGCGGTTGCCGTGGGCACGGATCGCCCGGGCGATCAACTCTTTGCCCGTCCCGCTGGGGCCGACAATCAGGACATTCGAGTCGTAGCTCGCGACGCGAAGGATCTCGTCCCGGATACGCCGGGCCCAAGACGACACGCCGACGATCGCGTCGACGCCCTTGCCGACGGGCCGCGTGACGTTTGCATTCATCGCAGAAGCCGTCTTTGGGCGTGGAAGGCACGCCGAATCAAAGAGAAGGTACCGAAGCCCGTGCCCCTACCGGCATCGTGGGTGCAAACCCCATTCTGGCCCGCGATTCATGGTCGTCGGCCCTCGCGCTTGAGAGAGCCTGCCCTTAGCAATGGTTCCTTTCCTCCGTCCGTGGCGCGGTGTCAAGCACATTCCCCCCGATTCTATTAGCCACAACTGGAAGAATTCGACCATTCTTGCGCGGTTGTCCTAGCTGAATTGGGGGGTATTACACCGAGTAGGGGGGCTTTCGGTTGGCGTGGAGCGCGAAACAATAACTGCCGCATTGTCGCCTTTCGCT
>JAPLNP010000441.1 GCA_026401055.1 Planctomycetia bacterium | reverse complement strand
CCTCCCGCAACGTGTTGCGTTCCTGTTTCGACAAGCGCACAATGTACTTCTTCTGCATGGGACACCTCCGTGTTCCACGCAGCTTCCCAAAAAACCGCCCTACGACCAATCCCAATTTTTAGCTGTGACAAAGCACTAGCGTTGGAGTTCGACGCTCGTCGTCTTGCCGTCCCAAATCAGCGGCTTGCCGTTGACTTGGATCGAGGTCAGTCCGTTCACCGGCGGGACGTGC
Source organism: Planctomycetia bacterium (assembly GCA_026401055.1). Lineage (GTDB taxonomy): Bacteria > Planctomycetota > Planctomycetia > Pirellulales > Thermoguttaceae > JAPLNP01. The sequence continues at coordinate 14,865 of JAPLNP010000441.1, read as the reverse complement.
AGCACGAGCCGCTTGGGAACGAACTCGAACTTCGGCGCGAAGGTCACCCGCAGTTCTCGACCGTCCGCGCTCAGTCCGGCGGTCAGACTGACCACGCCGAACTCCGTCGGCATATTCACGAAACGCGCCTCCTTGTCCGTCCGCAGCCACGCCAGCGGCATGAGCCGCAGCAGGTGAAGCTCGTCTTCCTGAATCTGGTCGTCGATCGCGGCCAGCCGGGCGAGCCAGACGTTCGGTAGGCAGGGCGTCAAACCGGTGACGCCGCTTCGCGTTTCGCATACGGTGTACGTTTGCCGCGAAGTGGCCCCCGTAAACAGCGAATACATCCCCTCGATGAACTTCGCCCGATCGCCTTGCTGCCACGAGTGGAAGAACACCCAACTGTAGCACGGCTCGCAACTCGACATCTCGTGCGGAAGCGACGGCGGCTTGAAACAGATGCCGTTGTCCTGATAGGTCTTGCTCGCGGGCCCTTCGCGGAACCAGAGCCGGCTCGAACCGATCGCCTCGTCGTCGGCGTCCATGAGGCCGGCGAACACGAAGAACAGCGGGCCGGCATCGAGATAAAAAGCCTCTTTCGCCGGGTCCGTGCCCTCGTCGCCCGAGAGATTCCGCGGCGCGAGTCGATGAACCTTGCCCGCGGCGTCCGTCCAGGTCGGCGCCTTTCCGATCGCCTCGGCAAAGACAGCGCGGAAGCGCTCGCGGTAGTCGCGGGCCTCGGCCTCGAACTCGGCGGCGCGCGGGTGCCCGATTCGCTTCAGCAGCCGGACCGCGGTCGCCAGGCCCTTGTAGTTCCAGCCGTCGTTCCAGGTGGATTGCACCTTGGCGGGTTCGTCGGTAGCGCGAGCCGGCGGCAGGATGCCCTCGATGCCGCCGTGGCCGGTCATCCGCCGCGCGTCGCGGATCCATTCGCACGACTTAACGATCGTCGGCGTGTACTCTTCGATGAACCGGGCGTCTCTGGAAAGGATCGCGTGCTGCGACATTGCCCAGAGCAATGCCCCGTTGTCCGAAAGCCAATTGGCCTCTTGATACTCGCGAGGCGTGCCGAGGTAGCCGGGCCGCGGCTTGAACGCCTCGCCGGGCGGAACCATGTCGCCCTGACGCTTCTTGAATATGGCCAGGTATCGCTCGACTTGGGCATGGTAGCCCATCGGATCCAGCATCAAGGCGTACATCATCGAATTGGGCGTCGCCCAAACGTTGGTATACACCCAACTGCCCGTCAGACTGCAATACTCGCCGGTCGCGGGGTTCTTCTCGGCAACCACTTCCGCGGTCTTGAGATAGGCTCGAATTGTCGCGTTGATCTCCGGCTCGGGCACGTCGATCGTCGCGGCCGTTGCCGGGACTCGCCGCCAGTAGGCGTCGGCCTCGGCCAACGCCTTGTCGTAGCCCAGCGAACACTCCCGGTCGAGAACGTCCCGCGGGCAAGGGACGATGGGAACCAGCAAGTCAACGTGATCGCCCTGTCGCGGATCGAGTTCCAACTCCAGCACGGCGGTCTTCTCCTCGGTGCGTAACGCCACGCGAACGCCTTTCGGGCCCATCACCGCCAAACGAACCTTTCCGCCGGGCTCAAGCAGCATCGCCGGCGACGAGGCGTCGGCGGCCGGTTGCGGGACGAGCGGACGGGGGTACGGCGTCCAAGCACACTTGAGATTCGTCGGCGCCCACATCCCCCCTTCGATCTCCGGGGCATAGAGCCTGTAGGAGAAAGTGCGTTTTGCCGAGGCATCGGCGTCGGATTCGACCGGTCCGAAAGCCAATCGCACCCAGGCGAACAGCGGCTCGTCGCCCGTCGCCACGTCGGCCGCGCCGGGTACGTGGGCAAAGACCTCCTGGCGAGGCGGCCGCGCCGGGGCTTTCGCGCCGGCGTAGGGCGATCCGCTCCAATCGGTCCACAGCACCGGGGCGTCGTGGTCGCTCCGCCACCCCTGTCGGATCGTGCCATCGTCGGCCGGATCGGCCGCCGACGGCCACAGGAGCATTCCCTGTCCGGCCCACTTCGCCGAGCGAGCATTCCTGTCCGGCAGATCCAGGACAGCGCCGTTGAAGAGCACGTTGAACCGCGCGAGATGGTTCTTCCAACCGATCGGAGTCCATCGCTTCGGCAGCTCTTTCCACCAGCCCGCGGCCGTCTGGTAGTTCGGCTCCTCGGCGACACCCCGGCTTGCCGCGCCCCAGCCCAGCAAACAGACAACGAAACACGCAACTCCCACGGCGCGGCTGCATGACTTGCGATTCATCGGAACGGTCCTTTCGGAATGTCTGGAGGGTTGGGGTAATCGGACGACCACGCGGTCTGTCACGGTCCGGCTCTATTGCAGCTCGATGCTCGTTGCCTTGGCGTCCCAGGCCAGCGGCTTGCCGTTGACCTGGATCGAGGCCAGTCCCTTTACCGGCGGAACGTGCAACACGACCCGCTTGGGAGCGAACTCGAACTTCGGCGTGAAAGTCACCCGCAGTTCTCGGCCGTCCTCGCTCAGTCCGGCAGTCAGGCTGACGACGCCGAACTCGGTGGGCACGTTCTCGAAACGCGACACCTTGTCGGGCCGAAGCCACGCCAGCGGCATGAGCCGCAGCAGGTGAAGCTCGCCTCTGCGGATCTCATCGTCGATCGCGGCGAGCCGCGCCAGCCAGACGTTCGGCAGCAGCGGCGTCATCCCGGTGATTCCGCCGCGACTCTCGCACACGGTGTAGGTTTGCCGCGACGAGGCCCCGGCAAACAGCGAATACATCCCTTCGAGGAACTTCGCCCGGTCGCCCTGCCGCCACGAGTGGAAGTAGACCCAACTGTAGCAAGGCTCGCAGCTCGACATCTCATGTTCGAGCGACGGGGGCTGCGCGGGATCGCCGTTGTCTTGATACGTCTTGCGCGGCGGCCCCTCGCGGAACCAGAGGCGGCTTGCGCGGATCAACTCGTCCTCGGGGTCCATCAGGCCGGCGAACACCAAGAACAGCGGTCCGCAGTCGAGATAGAAGGCGTCCTTGCCGGCGCCGAAACCCTCGTCGCCCGAGAGGCTTCTGGGGGCGATGGCGTGAGTCTTCCCCGCGGCGTCGGTCCAGGTCGGCGTCTTTTGAGCCACCTCGGCAAAGACGGCGCGGAATCGCTCGCGGTAGTCGCGGGCCTCGGCCTCGAACTCGGCGGCCCGCGGGTGCTTGATTCGCTCGAGCAGCAGGACGGCGGTCGTCAGCCCCAGGTAGTTCCACCCGTCGTTCCAGGACGACTGCACGCTTTGTCTCTCGTCGGTCGCCCAACCCGGCGGCAGGATGCCCTCGATGCCGCCGTGGCCCGTGATCCGACGCGCGTCGCGAATCCACTCGCACGACTTGACGATCGTCGGCGTATACTCCTCGATATACTTCGCGTCCCTCGACAGGAGCCCGTGCCGGGCCATCGCCCAGAGCAAAGCGCCGTTGTCCGAGACCCAAGGCGTCGACGTATACTCGTTCGGCGTGCCGAGGTAGCCGGGATGCGGCTTGAAGACCTTTCCCGGCGGAACCCTCTGACCCTGGCATCGCTTGAAAATTGCCAGGTATCGCTCGACCGCGGCGTGGTAGCCCATCGGATCGAGCAGCATCCCGTAGGTCATCGAATTGGGGGTCGAGCAGATGTCGGCGTACATCCAAGAGCCCGTCAGGCTGCTGTACTCGCCGGTGGTCGGGTTCTTCTCGGCGACGACTTCCGCCATCTTGAGATACGCCCGAATGGCACGGCTGATCTCCTCTTCAGGGACGTCGATCGTGGCGGCCGTTGCCGGGCATTGGCGCCAGTAGGCGTCGGCCTCCGCCAGGGCCTTGTCGTAGCCCAGCGAACACTCCCGTTCGACGATCTGCCGCTCGTAGGCGATCATCGGAATCAACAGGTCCACGTGATCCGTCTGTTGCAGGTCCAGTTCGATTTCCAGCACGGCGATCTTGTCCTCGACACGCACCGTGGGCCGGCAGCCCTTCGCGGCGATCACGGCCAAACGGACCTTTCCGTCCGGCTCGACCAACATCGCCGCCGAGCCGCCGGACGTGGAGGATTGCAGGGCCAGTCCGTGCGGGTAAGGCGTCCACACGTAGCGGAGGTTCTTCGAGCAATCCATGTCCAGTCCGATGTCGGGCGCAAAGATTTTGCACGAGAACGTGTGCTTCCGCGGCGCGTCGGCCTTCGCGTCCGCCCGAGCAACCGACATCCGCGCCCAGGCGAACAGCGGCTCGACGCCTGTCTTCACGTCCGCGGCACCGGGGACGTGGGCAAAAATCTCTTGGCGCGGCCGCAGTCCTGACTGCTTCGCGCCGTCGTAAGGCGATCCGCTCCAGTCGGTCCACAGCACCGGCGCGTCGTGGTCGGTTCGCCAGCCTTGCACGACCGTGCCGTCATCGACCGGATTGGCCACCGACGGCCACAAGACGATGCCCGGCGTGGCCGGCTTCCTGCTCGGCAGACTGAGATCGGGCTTGGCCACGACCGCGCCGCTATAGAGCACGTTGTAGCGGAACAGATGATTCCGCCAGCCGACGGGCGTCCATTTCTTCGGCAGCTCTTTCCACCAGCCGGCGGCCGTCTGGTAGTTCGGCTCCTCGTCAGCAGCCGACACCGGCCCGACCACGCCGGCAAGAACCACTGCGACCAGAATCCATCGAGCATAGACGTGACGACATCGCATCGTGGGGCTCCTGAAGAAGAAGGCGTGACCCAGCCCGCCGGATTATACCGCGACAAGGTGGGCCGGGTCGAGAACCCGGCAGTCGAGCCTACTTGCCGGGTCCCGATCCGGTCTGCTCCGGCCAACCGAGATGCTTCCGGAGAAACGCGAACGTGCCCACGCCGTGGATCTGGTGCGGGCCGTTGAACCATTCGATCTCGGCGCGGTCGCCGATGCCGAGCCGGGCCTGGTAGAGAAATCGCACCTTGGCGAACTCGTAAGCGACGTATTCGTCGTTGCCGACGCCGTCAAAGTGGCCCCGTTCGACCATGAACGGCCGCGGCGCGATCAGGGCGGCCATCTCGGCGTAGTTGAACGTGCTGCCCAGGTCGAACTCGAAAATCTCGTACTCGCCCGTCCAGACGTAGCTGAACGCGTCCCGCGTCGAGGCGTTCTTCAGGACCCATTCGTTGAAGTCGCCCGAGCAAATCGACAGGCAATAGTTCGGCACCAGCGGCGGGATCCGCATCGCCGACTTGCCGCCGTACGAAAGCCCATAAAACGCGATCCGCGCGGGATCGACCTCCGGCAGCGTCGAGAGCCAATCGACGATCTGCTGGTGTTGCGGAACGATGATCGAGAAAAGCGTCTTTTTGATCGGGTTGGCCTTGCGCTGCAACGAGCGGAAGCGATCCTGGAAGATGTAGAGATTCTGCGGCGCGAAGACGATGTAGCCTTGCTCGGCCAGTCGCGTGGCGAAGTCCGAGTAGTACTGAGTCTGTCCGCCGGCCATCACGTCGGTCGGCCGCCCCTCCAGCCCGTGCTGGCAGACGACCACCGGCCGCTTTTCGCCCGGCTTGATTCCCTTGGGCAGCAGCAGGATTCCGTGGGCGATCACGTCCGGGAAGACGTCCAGCACGACCTCGTGCCCGGTCCAGGTCGGTTCGTCATGGGTCTTGCGCGACCGGACGTTGGGCGGCAGCGGCTTGTACGGGAAACGCCCGATCACCTCGTCGTAAAAATACTGCCGGTACCAGGGCACCGTCTTCTCGAACGCTTCGAGCGACCCGGTGTCGAGCTTCGCGAAGAACGCCTTGCGGACTTCCGGACTTTCGGCCAGAAGCTCCTGGTTGTGCCGGTCGAGTTCGTGGACCTGGCGCTGCTCCCGGGCGTCCTTCAGCTCCGGCCCGCGGCACGCCTCGACGATCAGCGTCCGCGGGGCGACCAGGCTGGCCAGTTCCGCCCCGCCGAACTGGTCCAGCAGGCCGAAGACGTTGCGGTCGATCGGCTCCTGCCAGAGGTTCTCCCGAGCGTCGAAGTAGCCGCTGACCACGACGGCGTCGATCCTCGGGTCCAGCGCGGCGGCGTACAGGGCCAACATCCCGCCGTCGCCCCAGCCGATCACGCCGATCCGCGGGTCGTTCTCGCCGGCTTGCTTGGTGAACCAATCGACCGCGGCGAGCACCTTTTGGACCTCGTAGCCGGTGAGCGTGCGGCCCAATTCGTAGGCCGACCGATAGAGGTACTCGCGGTCCGTCAGCTTGGCTCGGCCGTGCTGTTGGACCCGGCGACTGACGACCGCCGGCACGAGCACGCGACAGCCGCTTTCGGCCAACCGCCGGGCGAACTGCGACTCGGCCGCAGCGCCCTCGACCAGGCCGGCGAGCATCTCGGGCGTCTGGTCGGCGTGCGGGATCGCGACGACGTCGGCCACGGGCTTTTCCTTGGGAACCAGCAGGAGCCCTTCGCCGTGGACGTCGCCGAAGGCCGGCCAACGAACCGCAAACACCTTGTAGTCGGCCCCTTCGCCCACCAAGGGCGACTCGGACGTGGTGCCGACGAGCTCCATCGCGTCAAACGCCACGCGCGGGTCGCGAACGCCGAGGATATGGGCAAGCCGCCGGCGATTGGGCTCGATCGAAGCGGCGTACTTCTCCGGCGACGACAGGTCCCGTTGAAAGTGGCCCGCACGAGACTCGGTCGACTTGGCGGTCTCGGCCAGCAGGAACTTGTCCACGCCGTCAACCAGTCGCGAGGCGACGTCGCCCTCCCAGACCAACGGCTTCGTGCCGGGCAGGGAACCGTGCTCGGCCGCCTCCTCGGCGTTCAAAGCTCGGGGGCAGGAGACGGCAAGCGTGGAGACGAGCATAAAATACGCAAACAGGCGAAATTGTGGCATCGTCGGGCTCCTGTCGGAGGGCGGGAGGCAGGGCATTGGCGGGATCGTCGAGGGCTCAAGACTGGCCCCATTCTAGACCGCGACCAGGGCCAACGCAAACGGTAGCCCAGCCGCCCCCGGCTGGGGCCACAGCCCGTTTGGCGAACACCGCCGAGGGCGGTGGGGCCACAAATGCCCCGCCCATGACGCGGTTGACACAGATTGGCGAAAATGGGATGCTACGAGGTTGGGGACCCCTGACGGGATGAATACTGGTGGCCGCCTTTCTTTTTTGCCTGCACAGGATGAAGACATCGTGTTGAAACGAACTGCGTTTGCGGCGTTGATCCCATGGCTTCTCATCGCGTCGAGCGGCTCGGCCGAGCAATGGGCCGTCGACATGTTCAAGAAGACCAGCCACGATTTCGGCGCGGTCGCCCGGGGAGCAAAGGCCGAATTCGCGTTCACCTTCGAGAACATCTATCTCGAAGACGCGCGGATCCAGTCGGTGAGTTCGAGTTGCGGCTGCACGTCGTCGAAATACCCCACGGAGGTCGTCAAGACCTATCAAAAGGGGCAGATCGTCGCGAGCATCGACACGCGGAGTTTCATGGGCACGAAGGACGCGACGTTGACGGTGACGTTCGACAAGCCCTTTGCAGCCGAAGTCACGCTGCACGTACACTGCTACATCCGCAGCGACGTCGTCTTCCAGCCCGGCGCGATCCAGTTCGGCTCCGTCCGACAGGGCCAAGTCGCCCAGCAGAAGACCACCGTCAGCTACGCCGGGCGCGATGATTGGGCCATCACCGACGTGAAATGCCCCAACGCCTTCCTCCAAGCCAAGCTGGTCGAGGTGGGACGCAACCTGGGCCGCGTGACCTACGACCTCTTGGTCGACTTGAAACGGGACGCCCCGGCCGGCTATCTCGGCGGGCAGATCGTCCTGCTGACCAACGACGCCGATCCTCGCAAGCGCGAGGTCCCGTTGGCTGTCGAAGGCATCGTCGTGGCCGCGCTGAGCGTCCGTCCGGCCTCGCTCGCGTTCCTCTCGCCCGGCGACGGCAAACCGCTTCAACGGAATCTCGTCGTCCAGGGGTACAAGCCGTTCCGGATCATCGAGGCGTCGTGCCCCGACAAACGCATCGAGTGCGTCCTGCCCACCGAGGAGAAGCAGTTCCACATTCTCCGCGTCACGTTCAACCCGGGCCCGTCGCAAGGAAAGACCGAGACGGCCATCCGTATCCGGACCGATCAGGCGGACAGTCCGGAGATCTCCGTGAGCGTGCAGGCCGACGTCGCCGCGCCGAAACCCGCCGCCCCGGAAGCCACGCCGAAACCCGCCGCCCCGGAAGCCGCCGCCGGATCGTAACGGGTGGCGCCTGGTTTTCCGAGGCCGTCCGTGCGTGCGACCTCCGCCTTGCTAGCCCGAAGGGCTTGAGGAACATAGCCCAGGGTTGCGGCGCAGCCGCTACCCTGGGTAAGAGTCGCCCACGCGAGCGCATCAACCCCGAAGGGGTTGCGTCGTGCCGCACAACCTCGCGAAACCCCGTTGGGGTTTGCCGCATTTTCGGCGTCGCGGACCCGGGGTAGCCGCTGCGCGGCAACCCCGGGCTATGTTACGGAAGCCCTTCAGGCTACGGCGCCAAAGAAAAGAAACGGGGACCGGCGTCTGGTCGATCCAGACGCCGATCCCCGAGGGTTGCCTAGTCGGTTGCTCGGGCCGAGTTAGCGTGATTTACGTCGCCAAACGGCGAGCATGGCCAGCGCGCCGGCCAGCAAGCACCACGTCGAGGGCTCGGGCACGGCTTCGGCCGTGACCGGTAGCAAGGACGCGGTCTTTCCCCAATTGGCGGCCAGAATGGCGGCGTCCTGGTCGTTCACGACGGTGTCGCCGTTGAAGTCACCATCCTGCCAAGTCATGGGTATGATGGTTTCCCGCCAATTGGCGCCGAGAATCGAGGCGTCCTTGTCGTCGACCGTTCCGTCCAGGTTCGCGTCGCCCGGGATTCCCGGCTTGATGTTGTTGACGGTGGCGTCGCTGTCTCCGTCAAAAATGAGATAGTACTCACCAGCTCCACCAACGCCGTAGTAGGCCTCCACGCCTAAGTGCTTCTCGGAGGAGCTTAAGTAGGCCCCCCATCCATTATCGATTTGGTGCTGATAGCCGATAAACTCGTGCTCCTCACCTTGAACAAGCTCCTCATCATCGAAGAACGTGTTGGGGACAATTTCGGGGAGGAGAGGGTCGAGAATGTACCCATTGGGTTGCGGGCTGTTTGTATTACCGGGGTCGTTCACAAAAGTCAATTTGACGCCATTGATGCGCCACTCAAACAGGCCACGGTACCTGTCCAGTCTGACTTCGTAATGAAGGGTATTGGCAGCAGCCAAGAAACCAACGTCCCCCAACCTACAATAGTATGGCCCGTAATCCGTCTCAACGTGCAACCAATCCCCAGCTTCGCCGGCAAAGGGGTGCTGGTTCTCAAACCTAATGGGCATCATCCACTGGGAGCTCTCCGGTGCCTCCGGGTTGGGTGCCCCGTCCGTGTACCAGTTGTTCCAGTCATTGGTATAGTACCCGTAAACCCTGATACGGCGCTGGCCATAGTCGACAGTGTCCCCCGTATCGTAGTCGAACGAAAGCACGGTGATATCGGTGGACGTCATCGGCATAAGCTCTTCGTGCGTTCCTTCCGACAGATTGATGGCCGAAGCCACCGAAGCTCCGCCCAGCAAGAGGCCGACCGCGCAGATGGCGGCGACCCATTTCATTTTCACAATTTTCATGGCGTTTTCCTTTTCTACTCTGCGTCTGTGCTAAGTGAACCTAAGACCGAGTGCCTGACTTCTCTGGTCCAACTCGCGCGCGTCGCCGCCTCCGGATCGAGATCGGCCGCTGCCCATCCCGCTACCATTCCCATCCGACGAGGGTGAAGGATCCGCGACGGAAGGAAACCGGAGACAAGAGACGCCGAAAGGAAGAAAAAAACTAGGGAACGCGAAACGTAAAATGAGAGAATGCTATGGTAAAAGGGCGCACGGTCTTGCCTGACCGAACATGTTTGCGCAACACCGTTTCATGCACCCTGTCGTGGTCGACCTCATCCACCACCACGCGCCTCGGGCGGCGGCCCCACCTGGGCGACAATACCGCCACCGCCAGACCCCGTGCCCGATACGGTTTACCTTATCCACTTGACACCACTTTGTCAATGATTTGGCGTTAAACCCCTCGGCGGCGATCGTGGGGCACTTCCTCCCTTGAGACGTCTTGGGTCGCGTCTGAAACCACTTGCGGCAAAACGACTTACGACGACACGACCCCGTCCGGCGCGGCGGACGTCGACCCCGAGTTCCCCCCCGCAAACTGAGGACGCCGCCAGAAATAAGACAGATTTGCGGCAATAAAACCCCCATACCCGACGAGCCGGGATCCCCATCGCCCCGCCGGGCACGTCTCGCTCACTTGTGGAACACCGCGCGGATCGCCGGGTTCAAGCCGGGGTAGTGCTCGATGAACTCCGCCCGCTGACGGTCCAACGCCTCCTGCCGCTGAAAGACGGCCGCGGGGAATCTCGCCGTCCGGCAACGTCAGCCGCCGCCGTTGCTCGAGAGGATTTCGCGAGCCGCCGTTGCCATCGTGGAGAACAGCTCGGGCAGGTCCTTCTCATCCACCGACGAGAAGGCGACGCGGATGTCGCGCTCGCCGTCGGCGATCACGCCCACGCCGTGTTTCTCCAGCAAGTGCTTGCGGAAGGCTTCCGAATCGATACCGTTGAGCTTCAAGCACATGAAGTAGCCGGCGTTGAAAGGGTAGACCTCCCAGAGGTCGCGGTACTCTGGAGCCGAGAGGACCTCGTGGACGCGCTGGGCCCGGGCGCGAAGGATGCCCTGCTTCTGGGATCGCTCGGCGTTGATCGCCTCGGAGCCGAGAGCTTTGCCGAGGATCGACTGGGCCACGTGCGAGCAATTGGAGACGGCGCTGCGGATGGCGCCGGCGACTTTCTTCTCCAGGGCGCCGTAGAGAGCTTCGTTGCTGAAGAACGCCTTGGCGCTGAAGGTGAGCATTCCGGTCCGAAAGCCCCAGACGAATTCCTCTTTCGTCGGGCCGTCGACCTTCACGGCCAGCAGGCGCTCGTGCCGTCCGGCCAGCCGCGCGAAGAGCGATTCCTGGAACACCTCCTCGCCGTAGAACAGGCCGAAGTAGGCGTCGTCGGTCACCACAATGAGGTTCCGCCCCTCCTCGGCCGCGTCGCAGAGCACGGAGGTCACCGCGTCGGCCTCCGAGCGGGTGATTGAGTACCCGGTGGGGTTGTTGGGGAAGTTCAGCACGAGGATCGTTTTCCAACTGCCCGCCCGGGTGGCCAATGCTTGCCGTAGCGCCTCGACGTTGAACCCGCCGCCGGCGTTGAAGAACGGATAGAGCGCCAGTTGCGCCTGGAAGCGGACGCCGTAGAGCAGCTCGTAGTTTTCCCAGAACTTGTCGGGCAGGAGGACCATATCGCCCTTGTCGACGAACAGATCGCCGACGAGGTTCAGGGCGTGGGTCACGCCGGCGGTGACGATCGGAAGCGACGTGCTCTTGCCCGCCAACGACGGGTTCTTGCGGAGCATTTCCTCGCGCCACTTCTTGCGCAGATCGGGCCGGCCCAACGCCGGCGCGTAGGTCAAGGCATCGCTCGGCTCCAGACCGTTGAAGTATTTCATCACCGACTTCAGATGCATCGGCCTGCCATTTTCCCGGGCAATGCCGATGGTCGCGTCGTAGTGTTTGGCCTTTTCCTTGGCCTCGGCGCTTTGGGCGAGAATGCCCTTGGGGAAGAAGAGCCGCTTGCCCAACTCGGAGAGCATCGCTCCCACGTGCGGATTTTCCCGCTCGATGGTGTCGTTAAGCTCGGCGGCCAGCGGCCGGGTTTCGGCGCCGGGCTGCAACAGCGACACCGGCGCCCGCAGACGCGAACGCAACGACTCGAGTTGTTCCCAAAGCGCCTTGGGAAACCGCTTGCCGAACTGGTGGAAGAACGAGGCGATGCTGTCCGTCTCTTCCCACCAGTCGGTCCGACTCACCGAGAAGAGCTTTCCCATGTCCTCCCGCGGCAGATCCAGACCCGTCAGGTCCAGACTGTCCGACGCCGGGACGTATCCGATCGGAGTCCTCTGGGCCTCGCCTTCTCCTCGGCAGCGATCGAGGATCCATTCGATCACCCGCAGATTCTCGCCGAAGCCGGGCCAGAGGAAATCGCCGTTTTCATTGGTCCGGAACCAATTGACGTGGAAGACGTGGGGCGGATTGCTCATCCTCCGGCCCATGTTGAGCCAATGCTCGAAGTAGTCGCCCATGTGGTAGCCGCAGAACGGCAACATCGCCATGGGATCGCGGCGGATCTCGCCGAGCTTGCCGAACTGCGCGGCGGTCCGTTCCGAGGCCATCGTGGCCCCGATGAAGACCCCGTGCTCCCAGTCGAACGCTTCGTAAACCAGCGGCGTCAGGTGGGCCCGCCGCCCGCCGAACACGATCGCCGAGATCGGAACGCCGTGGTGGTGCTCGGTGCGGAACGAATGGCTGGGGCACTGGCTCAACGGCGTCGTGAAACGGCTGTTGGCGTGGGCGCCGACGACGGGATTGCCGGCGGCGTCGACCATGCCGGCTTTCCACGGCCGTCCCTGCCAATCCACCGCGTCGGTGGGCGGCTCGGCGTCGTGCCCCTCCCACCATACGGTGCCGTCGGCGCTGAGCACGACGTTGGTGTAGATCGTGTTCTGGCTGATCGTCTTCATCATGTTGGGGTTCGACTTCTTGCTCGTGCCGGGAGCCACGCCGAAGAAGCCCGTCTCCGGGTTGATCGCCCAAAGACGACCGTCCGTGTCGATCCGCATCCAGGCGATGTCGTCGCCGACCGTCCAGATGCGATAGCCCTTGACCCGCAACCCCTCGGGCGGGATGAGCATGGCAAGGTTGGTCTTGCCGCACGCGCTGGGAAACGCCGCGGCCACGTACTCGACCCGGCCGTCCGGATTCTCCACGCCCATGATGAGCATGTGCTCCGCCAGCCAGTCCTCGCGGCGGGCGATGTGGCTCGCCAGGCGCAATGCGAGACACTTTTTGCCCAAGAGCACGTTCCCGCCGTAGCCCGAGCCGACGCTCCAGATCGTGTTGTCTTCCGGGAAGTGGAGGATCAGCCGGCGCTTGATGTCCAAGTCGGCCTTGCCGTGCAGGCACTTGGTGAACTGCCCGCCGGCGCCGAGTTGCTTGAGAACCTTCGTGCCAACGTGGGCCATGATCCGCATGTTCAGCACCACATAGATGCTGTCGGTCAGCTCAACGCCGATCTTGCTGAACGGCGACCCGACCGGACCCATCGAGAACGGGATCACGTACATCGTCCGGCCGCGCATCGAGCCTTTGAAGATCTCGCCCGCCCGACGATACCCTTCCTCCGGAGACATCCAGTTGTTCGTCGGCCCGGCGTCTTCCCGGAGGGCCGTGCAGACGAACGTCAAATCCTCGGTGCGAGCCACGTCGTTGATGGCGGTCCGGTGGTATAGGCAGCCCGGCAGCTTCTTCGCGTCGAGCCGCGAGACCTCGCCCGTGGCGACCGCTTCCTCGGTCAGCCGATCCTTCTCCTCTTCCGAACCGTCGATCAAGACGACGTGATCCGGCTCGCACAAGCGAGCCATCGCCTCGACCCACTCCTGTAACTCCTGATGGCGTTGCACGGTATCCCCGCTAGTAGACGATTGCTGAAGACAACCCCGAAAGTATGACAAAACCGCCCACAAGTGCAACCGGGGGCGTCTTCACGGACGGACACCCTCCGGATGCATAGTCATATCGACATCATGCCGTCAACTGTGTGATCGAATGCGCATTGCCACATGACATCACTATGACTACCACCCGCGGCCCACCACGTCTCCTCCGGCGGTCGCCTTATTGCCTAACCGCTTCTCCGGTAACCGCTTACAACTCGGTGGCACAGTCTCGGGCACGGCCGGCACATCGCTTGCTCCGCTCTCAGACAGGATGGGACACGAGCCGGTTCACCACAGAGCACCACGAAAACAAGGCGGCCCAACCATGCGATACCTCTGCGACGTTGCGTTTCTCGCCGCAGTCCTCTACACCGCCGCCCGGGTCCTCCTCGAAGGGCTCCAGTACACCGCCGCCCGGGTCCTCCTCGTAGGGCTCCAGTAGCCCGGCCATGGCTCGCGCGGCGCCGGCTGGCTAGAATGTCGGGCATGGACTCTCCCGCTTTCCCCCCAGGAGCCCCGCCATGGCACTGCCGAACCGTCGCACGTTTGTGAAGTCTTCCGCCCTCGCGGCCGCCGTGCTGGCCGTTCCCGCCGTGGTCCGCGGCCAGGCGAGCAGCAACGACCGGATCCGTGTGGCCGTCGTCGGCCTGGGAGGTCGAGGGCGAGTCTCCCATTGCGGCGCGCTGCGGCAATTGGCCGCCGAGAACGTCGAGATCGCCGCGTTTTGCGATTGCGACGAGAATCGCATGAACTCCGCCGCCGAGGAGCAGGAGAAGCTCGCCGGCAAGAAGCCCGCCGTGTTCGCCGACTACCGAAAACTGCTGGACGACAAGTCCATCAATGCCGTCAGTCTGGCGACGCCGAACCACTGGCACGCCTTGGAGACGATCTGGGCCTGTCAGGCCGGCAAGGACGTTTACTGCGAGAAGCCCGGCTCGCACAACATCCTCGAAGGCCGCAAGATGGTCGAATCGGCCCGGAAGTACAACCGGATCGTCCAACACGGGACCCAGTGTCGCACGAGTCCCAAGATCCGCGAGGGCATCGAAAAGCTTCACCAGGGCGTCATCGGCCGCGTGTACCTGGCGCGGGGCGTCGCGTTCAAGTTTCGCGCGGGCGGCAAACGGGTCGAGGAGCCGGTGCCCAAGGGGATGAACTGGGACGCCTGGATCGGGCCGGCCGCCTTCGAGCCGTACAACACGTTGGCCGTGCAGCGTTGGCGTTTCCTCAAGAGCTTTGGCAACGGCGAGATCGGCGACCAGGGCGTCCACCAGTTGGACATGATCCGCTGGGGGCTGGGCCTCAAGACGC
>JAPLNP010000008.1 GCA_026401055.1 Planctomycetia bacterium | reverse complement strand
GTTGCATGCCGGGCGCGGCGGGGGGAGCGCCGGGTTGCATGCCGGGCGCGGCGGGGGGAGCACCGGGTTGCATGCCGGGCGCGGCGGCGGGACCCGCCGCGGCGGCAGGCGCGGCACCGGGCGCCGCCGGCGCGACGTCCTGGGCAAAAACGACGTCCGCGCCCGGCGCGCCGATCCCCACCGCGACAACCAACAACAGCAGCAATCGAGCCATCAGAGCATTCCAGAATCGCTGACGGAGATACCTTTCAGAGCCATCTTGAGCGCTTCGGGGTTGGGAGCCACCTCGAACGCGGTCGCCCGATCGATCAGGTCCTTCTCGACCAACTCCCGCAGACTCATCGTAAAATCCTGCATCCCTTCCTCGGCCCCCAGACGGATCGCGTCGGGCAGCTTCTCGTCCATGCTCTCGAGAATCAACTTCCGCACCGTCGGGTTGAACGACATAATTTCGACCGTGGGCACCCGGGGAACGCCCTTCTTGATCGAGGGCAGAAGCTTCTGCGCGATGATCGCCTTCATGTTGAAGACCAACGCGCTGCGGATCGCGGAGTGCATCTCTTGCGGAAACAAGTCGAGAATCCGCCCGATCGTGCTCGGCGCCGTCGAGGCGTGAATCGTCCCAAACACAAGGTGGCCGGTTTCCGCCGCCTGAATCGCCGTCTCGAACGTCTCGCGGTCGCGCATCTCGCCGACCAGCATGACGTCCGGGTCTTCGCGCACGGCGTGTTTCATGCCGGTCCCGAAATCCTTCACGTCCATGCCGATCTCGCGCTGGTTGATCAGGCACTTGTCTTCGGTGAACGTGAACTCGATCGGGTCCTCGAGCGTCAGAATGTGCTTGTGATAGCGGTGGTTGATCCAGTCGAGCATCGAGGCGATCGTCGTCGTCTTGCCCGAACCCGTGACCCCCGCCAGCAGAATCATCCCCTGGTAGAACTTGCAGAGCGAGTCCAGCCCCGGCGGCAGATAAAGGGATTCGAAGTCGGTGATCCAGTTGTTCACCCGCCGGGCGACCATGCCGGGGTGGTCCATTTGCGTCAGCACGTTCACGCGGAACCGCCAGGTCTTGTCGTCCACCTGGAGCGAATGGGCGAAGTCCGTCCCGCCGTCCTCGTCGAAAATCCGCCGCGTCCGCTCGTTGAACATCGGGAAAATCAGCCGGACCATCTCGTCGTCGTCGATCGGACCCCGGTTCAACGGCCGAAGCGTGCCCGCCACGCGAACGTACGGCGGCAGCCCGACCTTCAGGTGCAAGTCGCTTCCCTCCAACTTGACCAACGCGCGAAACAACTTGTTGATCTCGAATTCCTTTTCCTTGCCAAGGAAACGCGCCCGGTCGCCCTCCCGGGACAACGACGCCATCGCGGGCGCCGTGGATGGCGAAGACGAAACCGAAGATAAAGATGGCATCGACATGAACGATTCCTCAACCACGAATTCAACCGAGCCGCACGGGCACGCCCCGGTCCCGCATGATCTGCTTCGTTTCTTGAATGGTATACTCGCCGTAATGAAAAATGCTGGCGGCCAACGCCGCCTCCGCGCCGCCCAAGAGAATCGCGTCGGCCAGGTGATCGGGACAGTCCGCCCCCCCGCTGGCCACGACCGGGATCCGCACCGCGTCGGCGACCGCCCGGGTGATCTCCAGGTCGTAGCCGTCCTTGGTGCCGTCGGCGTCCATCGAGGTCAGAACGATTTCGCCGGCCCCCAGCCGCTCGACCTCGCGTGCCCAGGCAACCGCCTCCAAGCCGGTGCCGATCCGCCCGCCGTTGATGTGAACCTCCCAAAACTCCCGGCCGTCCTTCGTGACCCGCTTGGGGTCGATGTTGACGACGATGCACTGGCTGCCGAATCGCCGGGCGGCTTGGCGGACGAACTCGGGGTTGCGGCAGGCGGCCGAATTGATCGAGACCTTGTCGCTGCCGGCGCTCAAGAGCGCGCGGATGTCGTCCATCGCGCGGATCCCGCCGCCGACGGTCAGCGGCATGAAGATCACCTCGGCGGTCCGCCGGACGACGTCCAGCAGGATGTCGCGGCCTTCGTGGCTGGCGGTGATGTCCAGGAAGACCAACTCGTCGGCGCCCTCAGCCTCATATCGCGCGGCGACTTCGACCGGGTCGCCGGCGTCGCGAAGGTTTAAGAAGTTGGTGCCCTTGACCACTCGGCCGCGATCGACGTCGAGGCAAGGGATAATCCGCTTGGACAGCATGAGCGATCAATCAGCAGTGCCACTTATTAGGGATTCGGTCCGGACGAACCCCATTCAGCCCAAACCCTTACTGTAAGCCGCCCGGGTCAGCCGGTCAACTCCCTAGTCGCGTAGAGTCCTAGCAGTGTGTTGCTGGCTGACGTACCAAGGTCGGAGTGGTTTCCGTCCGATGTTTAACTAATAGCGCGCCGGGGACTGCGTGCACCACCCACACTTGGGGGTAGGCGACTCCCGCATACTTGGTATAATATGTTTGGCTAAGTCTTACGTTGACAGGTGAAGCGGTGGACAGTATGGTAGGGTTCCGATAGGCGATTTGTCTTGGCGGTGTTCCACAAGGCCGATTTTCTGGGGAGTACCGGACACCCGCCTCCAGAACAGCGGCCCAAACTGACTAATCAATCGCCATGTCACTCATCTTTCCCACATTCACGCAGCCGTACCTTCAGTCATTCCTGGTATGCTCGTGCTTCAAACTGTCTAATAGTTCGTTGTCAAAGCATATAAGGAAACTTGATGGCAAAGACGAACGGGAGACCAGGTTCGAGTCAAGCAATGGTATCGCGTGGATTCGGGTTATTATTGGCGCACATCGAGAGGAGAGCTCGCGTGGCCCTAAGTTTGGCCGCTTTCAGATTGACTGTGCGCTCGAATCCGTATTTCCTCCATCAAGAGCAAAGGAGCCTCCTCCCAATACCTCGGAGGAGGTGCGGGAGTATTTGGGATTGATATTCAGACAGAAGGAAGTGGATACAACTTGCTGCCGGGGACGTTTCTTCGTCCCTAAGTCGGAATTACCCATAGGGGGATTTGTACGGCTATTACTTGAGGTCTCGACAGGCGTTGGCAAGGCCAAAATGAACCTGATAGGCGCAGCTTTTGATATTCAGGGCCACCGTCCCTTTGGTGAAGTGAAATGGAAGTTGAGGACACGTAAGAACAAGGGTGAGGCAGACGAAGACGACCTAGACTTTACAATTTCGGCATTTCCTAATCTTGCTCGTTTCAGTGGCCAACTAGAGAAAGTCGCACAACTGTTGTCTAAGGGGATGCAAAAATTGGCGATTGGAACGGGAGAATAACATGCACCGGAACCCTACTCTCGACTTTGAATGTGAACCTTATGTTGGTGGAACGGCAGAATGGGATAAGGGCGATGTCTATCAGCAGTGCTTGCATGCCACCGCTCAGGGAACGCCTTCCCGTCCCCAAGAAGCTCTAGGAGTTGGCCAACTAGCAGCCTTGTTTTCTTTAGCGGCTACTGTTGAACAACTCAGCCGACGGATTGCGAAGCTGGAGTCACTCCCGCAACCGCTCTCGGTTCCAATCAATACGTTCGCGCCAAAGCCGTTCGAGACCATCAGACCGATCATGGTACTGGTAGAACCTGTTGTCGATGAGGACGGGGAACCTTGTGAGTACATTGCCACTTTTCCCGATGGGGCTATCAGCGTCACCGGCGACACGGTCGAAGGGGCTGTGCTACTGCTGAAAGATCGCATGGCAACTCAGTACAAGCGGTTGGCGCAAATTCCGAAAAGTCACCTCGGCAAAATACCACAACAGCAACTCGTTGCGCTTCAGGCGGTGATGCGAAGGATTGAGTAATGACCAGGCGCAGCGGTAATCAAATCACAAAAGAACTTGCGGTCAAGATTGTCCGCAAACTGGGTGCCGTTGAACAGTCCGATCCAGGCGATGCGCATGACAACTATGTCGTATACCACGACGGCCGGGAAGTTGCATCATTTGGAATCCGACGATCATCCCAGAGGAATAAGGGCCACGATCACATTCCCAAGGAACTGCGCGTCGGGACTAATTTTGCCAAACAGCTAGGCCAGTGCCCTAAATCAAAGAAAGATTACCTAGATCACCTTCGGAGCATCGGCGAGTTAGACCCGCCCGAACCGCAGGAAGAGGCTACGTAGCGCGACACGTCGGCCTGCGAACTATCTATGGCAAAACTGGCCCAGCAACACAGTCTTAGGACACTACCGCCGCGTGGATGCGTGCTCGCGCGCACCTGATTTCTCCTTCGCGTTTTCGCCCTTTCGCGATTCCTGTCGCGGATCGACCCCCGCCACCCGTCGGTTGAAAAACGCCGACAAACAGGTTACCATACCCTCCGCGCCCTTTCCCGCCGGCTGTAACCAACCCCCTGTCCGAGGTGTTCCATGCTCCGCCACGTTGCCCCCTTCGGTCTCGCTCTGGCGTGTGTGGCCATTTTCTTCTCGTCCGGTTGGGCAGACGAGCCCGGCGCGAAACCGCCCGTCGAGATGGCCGTGTTCGTCTCCGGGCAGGACGGCTACGACACCTATCGCATCCCGTCGGTCATCGTGTCGCCCAAGGGCACGGTGCTCGCTTTTTGCGAAGGCCGGAAATCGAGCCAGAGCGACACCGGCAACATCGACATGCTCTTGAAGCGGAGCACCGACGGCGGGAGCACGTTTTCGGCGGCGCAAGTCGTTTGGGACGACGGGCCGAACACCTGCGGAAACCCCTGCCCAGTGGTCGACCGCGCCACCGGCGCCGTCTGGCTCCTTTTGACCCACAACCTCGGCGCCGATCAGGAATCGCAGATCATCAACGGCACGAGCCGGAGCACGCGAACCGTCTGGGTCGCCAAGAGCACCGACGATGGGCAGACCTGGTCCAAACCGATCGAGATCACGTCGACCACCAAGCAGCCCGACTGGAACTGGTACGCAACCGGCCCCGGCTCGGGCATCCAACTGCGGGACGGGCGGTTGCTGATCCCCTGCGACCATGGACGCGGCGGAATGCAGGAGTCGCACGTCATCTACAGCGATGACCACGGCAACACCTGGCGGCTTGGCGGCACCGCCACGCCCTCCGTCGACGAGTGTGAAGTCGTGGAATTGGCCGACGGACACCTCATGCTCAACATGCGAAACTACGATCGCTCGGTTCAAGCCCGGGCGATCGCCACCAGCGACGACCGGGGCATGACCTGGTCGAAAGTCACGCATGACCCGACGTTGGTCGAGCCGACGTGCCAGGCGAGTTTCCGCCGTTATTCGCTGGCCGAGGGCGGCGTGCGGAACCGTCTGCTCTTTTCCAACCCAGCGAAGGCCGACAGCCGTTCGAACATGACGGTGCGGTTGAGCTACGACGAGGCGCACTCCTGGCCGGTCGCCAAGACGCTCTGGGCCGGCCCGGCCGCGTACTCGTGTCTGGCCGCGTTGCCCGACGGGCAAATCCTCTGCCTCTACGAGCGGGGCGAGAAGCATCCCTACGAGACGATCACGCTCGCCCGATTCGGCCTCGACTGGTTGACCGACGGAAAGGACCGGTAGTCGTGCACCCTACGCGCCCAGCAGCCGCAGCGCCATCGACAAGAGCACGACGACAGCCGGCACCACCAGCGCGCCCAATTCGGCCAGGACCATCACGACCGCGACCCGCCGGGCACGCGAGAGGTCCGAGGCGATGAACACCGTTGCGGCGACGGCCGCGACCAGCATCGCAGCCGACATGATGGTAAAAGCGATGACAAACGCAGCGACGCCGCCCCCCCAGCCCACGTATACCGTCCGCCAAAAGGCCAGCGCCGCGCTTGCCAGCGATTGCACGATCAGGATCGCCGCGATGCTGAACTGGAGCCGACGATTGCCCTCGGCGGCGCTGGCCGGACGGCGTTCCTCTTCCGGCGGCTCATCCTCGGGAATATCGACCGCCGACCAGTCGAAATTGGCGAACTCGCGGCGGACTTCCACCAAGGCTTCCGCCGCCCGAGGACGATCCGCCCGGGCGACCATGATCTTGACGTCGCCGGGCGCCTCGGTCTGGAATTGGGACGTCCACGCGCCGACCGCCGTGGCGCGGATACCACGGTCCGCCAGGGCGTTGATGATCGCGGTCGCCTCGATCTGATTGGCCACCGAGACCAGGACTTCCAAGTTCATCGGATCCGCTGTCATGGCCTGCTCCTAAAACCCGAACTCATGCGCCGCGTCGTACATCGCGACGACGTTTTCCGGCGGGACGCCCGCCTGGATGTTGTGGACGTTGTTGAAGACGTAGCCGCCGCCGGGCTTCCAGATCTCGAGATTCCGCCGCACGTGCTCGCGCACCACCTCGGGCGAGGAGATCGGAAGATCGTGGTGTTGGTATATAGTGT
>JAPLNP010000114.1 GCA_026401055.1 Planctomycetia bacterium | reverse complement strand
TGTATAGTGGCCTTCACTCGAAATCCTCCTTGTGCCCGGGTCAAAGGTTACCACGAATACCCTTTATACCCCGGAAAACGCGGAAGGTTTCGAGTTTTTTCATGCAATCAACGTGAACCGTTCGCTTGGTTAAGGACTAGGATGGTCGCCGCGAGGGGAACCGTCCCCGTTGAACCCTCAAGCGTCGTTTTCACGCAATCTCCCAGAATGAAAGGACGCCGTCATGGCTCGTCGGTGGAACGGGTGGATCTTCGGCGATTCGATGGCGGTCTGGCTCTCGCTGGCCGGGAGTGCCTTGGCCGGGCCGGAAGCGGCGGTTGGCGAACTGGCCAAGCGACTCCTGCCCAACCGGGCCGGCGAGTTCGTCTTCGAGTCGATCGAACGGGAAGGCGGCCAGGACGTCTTCGAGATCGAAAGCGCCGATGGGAAAATCGTGGTCCGCGGCTCCGGCGGCATCGCCATGGCTTCCGGGCTGAACTGGTACCTGAAGCACCATTGCCGCTGCCAGGTTTCGTTCAACGGCGATCAACTCGATCTGCCGCCGACGCTGCCGGTCGTGTCGCCCAAGATCCGCCGGGTCAGCCCGTTCCGGTATCGTTACTGCTTCAACTACTGCGCGTTCAGCTACACGATGGCCTGGTGGGACTGGCCGCAATGGCAACGGATGATCGACTGGATGGCCCTACACGGGATCAACATGCCGCTGGCCATGACCGGACAGGAGGCCGTCTGGCAGAAGGCCTATCGGGACATGGGGCTTAGCGATGAAGAGATCGGCCGGTTCTTCGTCGGGCCGGGCTACCTGCCGTTCGGCTGGATGGGCTGCATCGACGAGTGGGCGGGGCCGCTGCCCCAATCCTGGATCGACCGCCATCGCGAGTTGCAGAAGAAGATCGTCGACCGCCAGCGCCAACTGGGCATGACGCCCGTGCTCCAAGGGTTCACCGGACACGTGCCGGAAGCGCTCGGGAAGAAGTTTCCCGAGGCGAAGTTACAACAGTTGCCCAGTTGGTGCGGATTCCCCGGCACCCATTTCGTCGACCCGCGCGATCCGCTGTTTGCCCGCGTCGGCAAGGCTTTCATCGAGGAACAGACGCGGCAGTTCGGGACCGATCATCTTTACGCCTCGGACACGTTCATCGAGATGTCGCCGCCGAGCAACGACCCCGCGTTCCTCTCGGCGATGGGCGGGGCGGTCTTCGCGGCGATGGCGGCGGGCGATCCCGAGGCGAAATGGGTCATGCAAGGATGGTTGTTCTGCAACAATCCCGGCTTCTGGAAGCCGCCGCAGACGAAGGCCCTGCTCGACGCCGTGCCCGATGAGCGGATGATCGTGCTCGACCTGTTTTGCGAGGCGACCCCGACGTGGCCCATCACCGAGGCCTTCCACGGCAAGCCTTGGGTCTTCTGCGTCCTGCACAACTTCGGCGGCAAGGTCGGCATGTACGGCGGCCTGCCACAGATCGCCGCCAATCTCGACGCAGCGGTCCGCGGCCCCGATCGAGGGAAGCTCTCGGGCCTCGGTCTGACGATGGAAGGTTTCGGCTACAACCCGATCGTCTACGACTTCGTGACCGACATGACCTGGCGCGGCGAAGTCCCGCCGCTGGATGACTGGGCGGGCGAGTTCGTCCACCGGCGCTACGGCCGCCGGGTGCCGCGGGCGGAGGAGGCGTGGGACATCCTGCGGCGGACCGTCTATCGCCAGCCGGGCAACCCCGGCTCGATCCTCTGCGCCCGGCCCGCCATCGGCAAGCCGTGTACCATCGGGTACGACTCGCTGGAACTGCTCGAAGCCTGGGAGAAGCTCACCGCCTGCGCCGACGAGTTGGGCGACGTCGACACCTACCGCTTCGACCTCGTCCACCTCACCCGCCAAGCTCTGAGCAACCTGGGCGAGGTCCTCTATACCGATGTGGTCGACGCTTACCAGGCCAAGGATCCCCGGGCGTTGGCCGAGGCGAGCCGGCGACTGCTGGAGTTGATCGGCGACCTCGACCAACTCTTGGCCACGCGCGAAGACTTCCTGCTGGGGCGATGGTTGGAGGACGCGAAACGTTGGGCCACCAACGACGAAGAGAAACGCCTTTATGAACACAACGCGCGAACCATCATCACCCTATGGGGACCGCCCGACGGCGTGTTGCACGAGTACGCCCAACGTCAATGGTCCGGCCTGCTCCGAGGGTTCTACCGGCCGCGATGGGAGATGTTTCTCGCGCGGCTGGAGAAATCGCTTGCCGAAGGCAAGCCGCTGGACGCGGCGGCGTGGGAACAAGACATCCGGCGATGGGAAAACGAGTGGACGCGGAAGACCGAGAGCTATCCGACCGCCGTCGAGGGCAAGCCGATTGAAACCAGCCGCCGGCTCCTGGAAAAACATCGCCAAGCGTACCGCAAGGCATTCGGGCCCGACGCGGAAAGCCTGACCACGGGCAAGCCGACGAGCTGCTCCTCGTCGCTGCCGGAGTATCCCGCCCGACTGGCCGCCGACGGCCGGCGCGGCGGCACGAATCAATACTGACTCACTTGACGTCGAAGACGATCCCTTGTTCGATGTTTTTGGCGAGGTTGGACACCTCGAGCCCGAGGACGGTCTGGTCGTTGTACGCCGGCGAGAGCTTCACTTGAGCGCTGGTGATCTTCTCCAGATAAAGTCCGGGAGCGACGCCGGGCAAGTCGCTGCCGGGGATCTTCAGCGAGACCATGCCGGTTTGGTCCGTCGTGCCCTGGCAGACCTTGATGTTCTCGCCGAGGAACTTTTCGGGCTCGAAGACCACGTTGGCCCCCGCGAGCGGCCGGCCCTTGTAGTTGACCCTGCAACTGAGTGACATCAGGCCGATTTTCATCTCTTGCCATTTCTCGATCATGGCGGTGACTTCCTCGGCGCTGACGCCGCCGTCCTTGTTCGTGTCCAGGCGGGCGATCGCATCCCGCAGGGACGGCGCCTTCAGGAGTTCTTCGCCGGCGACCTTGCCGTCCTTATTGGTATCGTACTGCTCCATCGCCGCCTTGCCGGCGGCCGAGGCGTCGATCGACGGCGGGTGTACTCTCGACGGACGCCCCGAGCACCCCCAACCGGCAAAAAGAGCCAGCCCGACAACCACCACGCCCAATGCCTTGAGACGAACAACGATCATGACCGCCACCTCCGACTGCGAGTCGCGAAGAAAAAGAGCAACCGATAATCTTAGGATAACAGACAACCCCGGTCGGCGAAAGGGGGAGGGCCCAACCCCACGCCGGGAGACGGAATTCCTTCGTAGCCCTCTTGACGGCTTACGACAGGAGCCGTACAATCTCAGGTATACGACACGTGCCGTATGCGAGAAGGACTCCCTCATGGCTAAACCGTTGGCATCGCTCGGCGAAGTTGAAGTCCAGATATTGCGGCTCGTCTGGCAAAATCAACCGTGTACCGAGCGGCAGATCAGTGACCTTGTGCGACAAGAACGCGACGTGGCTCGCACCACGGTACTCAAAACCCTCCAACGGCTGGAAGCCAAAGGACTGCTGGCTCGCGTCCCGGACCAAACCCCGATCCGGTTTCGGGCGGTGCTGGACGAAGATCGCGTGCTGCCGTCGTTGATTGACCGTTTCGTCCAAGGCGTGTTAGGTGGTTCCCCGGGGCCTCTGGTCGCGTACCTTGCCAATTCCGAAAAGCTCTCCGAAAAGGACATCAAGGCCCTGCAAGCAATTGCCCTTAAGATTGCACAGCCGCCACAAGAATGAAAGGCACAAACGGCGACCGGCTTTGAGCCAACGTCCGAGAACTCCGTGGTACCATCGCTCTCCGACATGCCTGTCCCCTTCACGATACCGCCATGCTCATGAAAATCCTGACTCTTAACGAGTGGGGCGAACGATGGATGGGCGCAATGTCAGCCGTCCTCTGGCAGTCGGTGGTGTTGGTGGCGATGGCGGCCCTGATTGCCTGGTCTCTGCGGCGATCTTCGCCCGTGGTTCGGTACTGGCTGTGGCAAATCGTGGCCATTAAGCTCCTGCTGATGCCGTTCTGGAGCCTCGCCGCGCCGTTGCCGTCATGGACGACGAGCAGCCCGGTAAGTCCGCTGGCAACATCGCGGCGGTCGGAAGTACCCCGTGACGACTCAGGCCGGATGCCGCTGCAAGGGCCGCCGCAATGGGCGGGAGACGCAGGCGTAGAAACGCCCTTGGCCGGCACGCCGATCCGGGAAGCTTTGGCGACGATTTCGTGGCGGGCGTGGCTGTTTTCGGCATGGTTCGCCGTCGTGTTCTGGCAATTCCTTCGTCTGCCGCGCCAACGGTCACGGCTGACCCGCTTGTTGCGGCACGGCACGCCGGCGGACGAAGATATAACTGGAATGGTGACTGATCTGGCCGGACAACTTGGCCTTCGTCACGTGCCGACCGCGGTGTCCGTGGCCGATGACTGTCCGGTTCTTGTCTTCGGAATCTGGCGGTCGTGGCTCGTATTGCCTGGTCAACTGATGGCTCGGCTCGATCAGTCCCGACGACGGCAAGTCGTCTTGCATGAACTGGCGCACATCAAACGGCGTGATCTGGCGTGGGGCTGGCCAGTGGAGATCGCGAGGATCGTTTACTTTTTCCATCCGCTGGTCCACTGGGTGGCTTATCAACTCGCTTTGGAGCGGGAATTGGCCTGCGACCAACTGGCGATGGCCCGCGGCGGTCATCCACCGGCCGATTATGCCCAGACGTTGGTTGAAGTGGTAAGCCACACTTCCAACTCGGCCGCCGTCCAAGCCGCCGTTGCCGCCGGTGCGACCGGCAGCCAACTACGATCACGACAAACGCAACAGCCGAACCCCTCTTGAAAGGAGAACGTCATGGCGAACCAATACGGTCCCTGGGCAACGTCGATCGATGCGGTGGGAAATCTGCGGCTTAGCGCGTTCTGGTGGCGGCGGATGACGATGCTTCTGCCGACGAGCCGAACGAGTCCGGTGCTGTCGCGCCGCGATGTGCTGTGCCTGGTGGGCGCGGCAGTGATGGTGGCTCTGTTGCCGACGTTCCGCGCGGAGCCGGCAAGAGCGGACTCGCCGGAACCGGCGAATGAAGGAACGTTGCTGCTCGCTCGACGGACGGCAATCGTGGACGAGACTGCGGACGACCGCCTGGCGAGCGACGCTTTGGAGCGAGCAGAAGTCCAACGCAACGCCGTCAAGGCTATCGTGCTGCTTGGTGGACAGGTCACTTACGCCCATGAGCTGGATGCGAAGGGCCAAGAGCTGTTTGGCACAGAACCGGCAGGGGAAAAGCGGCTGCTGACCCTGCCGCCCGCCACGGCGATGGCGAAGGTGAAATGGGTGAGCTTGCCAGAAGATCAGGACAAACCTGAATACGGAGGACCGGGAGCGAACCCGGACTATCATCCATTTACTGACTCGGACCTGAGTCTCCTAAAACCCCTCCGCGATCTCGAAGCATTGATCATTGAGAGCGACAAAGTTACGGACGCCGGGTTGGCGAACCTGAAGAGCTTGACGCAACTCCGAGAATTGGCTCTTTTGTGTCCTCAAATGACCGATGCGGGAATGGTGAACTTAGAGCGGTTGGTCGATCTGCGTTGGCTGCACGTGTACTCGCCAGAGGTCGGAGATGCGGGGTTGCTTCATCTCAAGAAATGCACCAAGCTCCGAACGTTGTCACTGACCGCCTGCACCGTGACGGGCCCGGGTTTGGCGGGCCTCAAAGCGATGAGCCGACTTGAATCGCTGGACCTGGAGCGCACTAACGTCGCCGACAGTGGGGTACGACGTCTCCGGGGGTTGACACAACTCAAGCATCTGAATCTCAGCGGCACCCAAGTCACCGACCCGGGCCTTGATCATCTCAAAGGGTTGACGCAGCTCGAGTATCTGAATCTCAGCGGCACCCAAGTCACCGACGCAGGGCTCGATCAGCTTAAAGGGTTGACGCAGCTCAAGCATCTGGACATCGTGGGTACCCAAGTCACCGACGCGGGGCTGGATCATCTCAGAGGGTTGACACAGCTCGAGTATCTGGGCCTCGAAGGTACGCAAGTCACCGACGCGGGGCTGGATCATCTCAGAGGGTTGACACAGCTCAAGCATCTGGACATCGACGGTACCCAAGTCACCGACGCAGGGCTGGATCAGCTTAAAGGGTTGACCAAACTTGAGACTCTGAGTCTGCGCGACACCCGTGTTACGGAAGAAGGAGTGGACAGACTGCGGCAGGCATTGCCGAAATGCAACATCATCCGGTAGAGACGTACAGCCTGTCCCGTCTTCTGGGTCTGGGTCAGCGAGCCTGCAGCACGCCGCCGGGCGGCGACGCCTCCGACTTGGGACGACTCCGCAGATTCTCCAGCGCCGCCGACAACGCCGGGTCGCGATCGCCCCGGAAATCCTCCGGCTTGGCCTCGATCTTCACCCGAGGGGCGACCCCGACCGCGTCGATCGGCTTGCCCGCCGGGTCCATGTCGATCCACCGGGGCAGGTTGACGACGATCCCGGCGCCGGCGTCCACGCGACGGGGGTTGCCGCTGGACCCGGCCGTCCGCTCGCCGAGCGTGGTGACCCGCGGGCATTGGGCCAACGCCAGGGCGAACGATTCGGCCGAACTCATTGTCTTCCGGCCCTGGAGCACGACGACTGGCCCGGCGTAATGCCACGGCCCGACCGGGCCGCAAGTCCGCTCGTGCTTGGGGCCCAGGTCGGTGTGCTTGGGACCATTGCGGTACTGAGACAGGCTGTAGACTCGCGAGCGATCCAAGAACCGCCCGGCGATCTGGCAGCCCAGCGGCTCCGAGCCCCCGCCGTTATAGCGAAGGTCGAGGATCAGGCCCCGCGTGTCGGCCATCCGTCCGAGCACGTCATCGAACGCTTCCGGCAGGGCGGGGTCCGACAGCCGGAAGATGTTGACGTAGCCGATGCCGTCGGCGGTGCGTCCCCAATCCAGATCGTGGCCCGTCGAGGTGATCGGTCCGACCAGGCCGGGCAGGGCGTTGCGATTCGCGTTGAGCGGGCGGTGGCGGTTGTAGCCGGCAATGGTCTCGCCGTCGACTGTAACATAGACGTGCAGGTCTTCGAGGTGGTCGAGCATCTCGGAGATGACAGCGGCCAGCTCGTGGTTCGTCTCGGCCGCCGCCGCGCGGGGGCGATACGTTTCGCGAAGTTTGGCCCAGTCGACCTTGGGCTTGATCGCGAACATGGCGTACTCGCGATCGAACGCCTCCCAGACCCGGTCGAAGACCTCGCTCTGCGATTGACCGTTGAGGTCGAGCGTGGCCCGATACCGCTGGCCAAGGTCGACCCCTTGGGCGGAGACGATGCCGGCACCGCACGCCACCGCGACGAACACTGCTGCGAGCACGGAACGCCGTGAATCCATTGCCGCCTCCTACCCCCTGGTCCCTGGGCCCGGACCGCTAATTCCCCACGTATCTCGCGTAAAGCGTTCGCGCAACCGCCGGGTCGTCCGTGCCGCCGATGATCGCCCGGCCGTCGGCAAAGAGCGTCAACTGGTAATCGTCGACGACCAGCCGCAGCAGGTACGGGTTTTGGGTGACGTGGCCGACGCCCTGAAGCGACCGCGCCAGGTCGTCCAGCGAGAGGTTCTTGCCGGGATACGACAACTGGACCGCGTTGCGGCCGCAGAGCACGGCCGAACGGCCGCCTTCGGTGCCGGCGAGCCAGGGAAACCGGTCGTGTTTGCACGTCGGACAATCGACCTGCTGGCGAAGCGATTCGAGATTGACCTGCCGGATGCGGTTGTCCCAGAGTTCGACCACCGTCAGGTTTCGCGAGATTGCCTCGCGATGGCCTCCGAGGATCTTCATCGCCTCGATCGCTTCGATCGAGGCAATGACGCCGACGATCGGGCCGAGGACGCCCGCCGTGTCGCAGGTGGGCGTGGATCCCGGCGGCGGACACTCGGGCATCAGGCACCGCAGGCAGGCGGTCTCGCGCGGCAGGATGGTCATCGACTGGCCCTCCGCGCCCAGACAGCCGCCGTAGACCCAGGGGATGTTGTTCTTAACGGCGGCGTCGTTGACCAGGAATCGAGTTTCAAAGTTGTCCGTGCCGTCGACGATCACGTCGACCCCCTCGCAGAGCCGCTGGATGTTGCGGTGGTCGACGTCGGCAACAACCGGCTCGATCTCGACCCGGGAGTTGATCCGACGCAGCTTCTCGGCCGCGGCGACCGCCTTGGGCAGTTGGTCGGCGACGTCCTGCTCGTCGAAGAGCATCTGGCGATGGAGGTTATTGACTTCGACGAAGTCCCGGTCGACAATCCTCGCGGCGCCGACGCCGGCGCGGACCAGCGTATTGGCCACAACGCTCCCCAAGGCCCCGCAGCCGCAAACGAGCACGCGGCTCCGGCCGAGCCGCCGCTGTCCATCTTCGCCCAGCGGCGGATAGCGCACCTGCCGAACGTATCGGCTCAAGTCGTCGCGCGGTGGGAGATTCTCTGCCATGGCTCCATTGTCGCCGATCGGCGCGGAAAATCAACCGGGGGGGCCAAGAAAAACGACGGACGAACGGGGGCGGGGGTCTTGTTCTGAAGCCCGGCGATTCATTGCCGCTTTCCGTCCCGATCGCGCCAATCGCGCTGTTGAATCTCAGCCCGGCCCGCGAGACTCGTCCGCCGAACCGAGCAGCTCGTCGAGATATTTGGCCAGGGCGAGTCGGCTGATTTCGAGTCGTTGCTCGATCTGGGCGAGCAAGTCGCCGGCGTCGGACAATTGATTCTCGCGGCCCCGCTGTTCCAGGGTCCGAAGCGGGGCCACCACGGCGGTGACGCCGCAGACGGCGCTGCCGCCGGCGAGTCGGTGGGCAAGGTGGTTGACGTCGTCGGCCGCGCCGGCATCGATCGCCGCGTGGAGGTTCTTCATGGTTTCCGCGGCCTGCTCCAGATAGAGTTCGATCAGTTCACGGGCGCCTTCGGGGTCGCCTTCGGCAAAGCCGTCCAAGGATTCTCTATCCAGCGACGGTTCTTCGGGCGGCGGTTCCTCGGGTGGGGCGACGGCGGGCGGCGGCGCGGCGTCCGCAACCCGTTCGTCCTGCCGAGTCGCCGGCCGGCAATGCTCCAGGGCCCGCTGCAACTCGGCGACACGAACCGGTTTGCTGAGGTAGTCGTTCATTCCCGCCGCAAGACAGCGCTCGCGGTCGCCTTGCAGTGCATGGGCGGTCATGGCGACGATTTGGACGGGCCCGAGGCGTTGTTCCCGTTGGCGTTGGCGGATTTGGCGCGTGGCCTCGTAGCCGTCCATCTCGGGCATCTGGCAATCCATCAGGATCAGGTCGTAGTGGATCAGCTTCAGGGCCTCCAAAACATCGAGGCCGTTGGAGGCGACGTCGGCGTGGTAGCCGAGTTTGGCCAGCATCTTGAGTGCCACCTTCTGATTGACCGGGTTGTCTTCGGCCAGGAGAACTCGCAGCGGATGGCGTTGGCCCAGCGCCAGATCCGCCGATGCCGCCTCGGCCTGCCCCACCGCCGCGCGCGCGGCGCTGCCTTCGATGATCGTACACATCACGTCGCGCAAACGGTCGGTCTTGACGGGCTTGGCGAGCCGGGCGACGAACCGGGCGCGATCGGCGTCGTCCGTGGAAAGCCATGCCGAAGAGAGCAGAACCAAGGGCATGGCCCGGGCCGACGCCATCCGCTGAATCGCCTCGGCCAGCATCATGCCGTCCATCTCCGGCATGTTCAGGTCGAGCAGCGCCAGATCGAAGACGGCGCCGTCGTGGAGCAGCGCGAGTGCCTCCGCGCCCGAGGACGCCGCCGTGGGCCGCATCATCAAGTGCTCGGTTTGCGCAACGAGGATCTCGCGATTGATCTTGCCGTCGTCGACGATGAGGACCGCTTTGCCCGCCAGGCAGGCCGGGCTCGCGTCTTCCTCGGGCAAGTCTTCCTCGGAAGCGACGCCGACGAGGACGGTAAAGTGGAACGTGGTTCCTTCGCCGGGCACGCCGGTGCTTTCGACCCACATCTTTCCGCCCATCAACTCGCTCAGCCGCTTGCTGATGGCCAATCCGAGGCCGGTTCCGCCGAATCGCCGGGTGGTCGAGGCGTCGACCTGGCTGAACGATTGGAACAGCCGTCGCTGCGACTCCGGGGGGATTCCCAGGCCGGTGTCCTTGACGGCGAAATGGAGTTCGTATTGTCTGCCGGCGCTGGGACCGCCCGAGACGTCGACGACGACTTCGCCCTTCTCGGTGAATTTGACCGCGTTGCTCAGCAGGTTGACGAGGATTTGGCGGATCCGCGTGACATCGCCGACGAAGTACGACGGCAAGTCCTTGTCGACGCGGCACGCGGTTTCGAGTTTCTTCTCCTCGGCCTGCGATCCGACGAGGTCGAGGGCGTCCTCGACGCATCGGTGGAGATCGAAGGGTTGAGTCTCCAGTTCCATTCTGGCGGCCTCGATTTTGGAGTAGTCCAGGATGTTGTTGATCACGACGAGGAGCATTTCGCCGCTGGCGCGGACGGTTTCAGCGCAATCCTGCTGTTCGGAGTCCAGCTTGGTGTCCAAGATCAGCCCGGTCATGCCGATGATCGCGTTGAGCGGGGTGCGGATTTCGTGGCTCATGGTGGCGAGGAAGTCGCTCTTGGCCCTGGTCGCGGCCTCGGCCCGGCGTCGCGCGTCGACCAATTCGGTGACGTCGACGACGTTCAGCAGGACGCCGTCGTAGCGGCCGTCGCGATAGATGGGCTGGACGCGGATGATGACCTCGGCGGCGCCGATCGGTCGCTGGAGGACGAAGGGCGGCGAGCCGACGTTCGCGCGAAAGTGAGCGATTTGGCTCAGTATCGTCTCCAGGGTCTTGCCTTTGTGGATCTCGTCGATCCGCTTGCCGAGGACGTCTTCCCGTTTCAGGCCGCTGAACTGGCACAGAAACGGGTTGACCTCGATAATGACGTTGTCGCCGTCGGCGAAGGCGATGCCTTCCTTCATGTCGGCGATCATCGCCGCGAGCTTTGCGCTTTCGCGTCGACCGATCTCCTCGACGCGTTTCCGTTCGGTGACGTCTTCCTTGACGGCGACGAAATGGGTGATTTCGCCGCGCGCGTTCTTGATCGGCGCGATGACGGCGCTTTCCCAGTAGCACTCGCCCGACTTCTTCCGGTTGTGGAACTCCCCGTGCCAGTCGCGGCCGGACAGGATCGTGTCCCAGAGCGCGTGGTAATCCTCATCGGTTTTGTCGCCGGACTTGAGGATGCGGGGGTTCTGTCCCCGGGCTTCGTCGAGGGTGTATTCGGTCAACTGCGTGAATTTGGGGTTGACGTATTCGATGCGACCGTCGCGGTCGGTGATGACGATAGCGGTGGGGCTTTGCTCGACGGCGACGGAAAGCTTGCCTAACTCCATTTCGGCGCGTTGTCGCTCGGTGATTTCAATGGTCATGCCTGCCAGGGCTTGGACTCTGGCCTCGCCGGCCGCGCGGAGTTCCTCGGCCGCCTGGTCTCGCAAGATGACCCGGGAAGTCGTCTCGGCGAGATTCGTCAGGAAGACGTCGTCCTCGTCCGAGACTGCGTGCTTGGCGAAGGTGGCGAGCACGCCGATGGCTTCGCCCGCTGGATTGCGAAGCGCGTAGCCGGCGAAGGACACCAAGCCGAGACGCTCCGCCCACTGGTGGTCGTGCACGCGCGGATCGGTTGTCGCGCTATTGGTCAGGAACTTGTCGTCCTCGCCGCTGGCAATGCGACCGATCTTGTAGCAGCCCAGGGGCACGCGACGGTGGTTGCCGTCGAGATGCGTGTAGCGTCCCGAACTGGCCGCCAAATGGAGGCACGACTCGCGATGGCGACAAATATGGTCTTCTTCCGTCGCCGCCGCGTGGATACAGCCGGTGGCGCAAAGGTCGCCCGGCCCGACGTTCCAGATACGACAGAAGTCCAGATCGAGGAGTTCGACGGCGGCGTCGGTGATACGCTTGAATTTATCCTCCAGCGATTCCGGCAGGAGCAGGTCCTTCTGAAGCCGGTTGACGCCCTCCAATCGTTGAAACAGCCGAGCCTGTCGCGCTTCGGCCCGTTGGCGGCCCTCCAACTCGAGATCCTTCTGGTCCAGCACGAGCCGGAGCTTCCGGTTGAACCGGCCGATGAAGGCGACGCCAAAGCCGAGAAAGCCCAGAAGACAGACCGCGCCGACAAGCCAGGGCCAGAAGCGGCCGGCGGCCTGAGCGAGCGTCACCTCGGTTTCCTGATAGGGGGGCATTCCAAGCTCGCGGAGACATTCGTGCATGGACTGGTAGCTCAGCGGGATGGTCCAGCCGGCGCAGCCCGCCGCCTTGGCCGCCGGAGAGTCCGCCGGCATCCGGATCAGCGCGGCGGCCACTTGCTCAGCCAGGTCGGTCGGCGTGTGAGCCAACTCGGCCATCGGCCATTCGGGATACAATTGCGTGGAGTGCAAGAACGACACGACGTGGTTGGGGTCTTTACATTGATGAAGCACGCGAAAGTCCTTGAGGCATATTTTGCCTTCGCGGGCCATGCTCTCCAGGGTATCGGTGCGGACGGTGCCGGCGTCGACTTCGCCGCGTCGGACGGCATGAACGACGGCATCATGCGTGCCGCCGAAACGCACTTCGAGGAAGTCGTCAAAAGGATCGATCCCCTGTTCCTTGAATTCCCGCAAGGCCGCCAGCCATCCGCCCATGGAACTCTTGTCGGTCGCCATGAAGGTCCTGCCCTTGAGATCCTCCAGGGTTTCGATGTCACCGCGATCGGCCCGGCAGAAAATCGCGCCGCCGTAGAGCGTGCAGACTTCTCCCGATCGACTGTTCTTCAAGGTGGCAATGCGGCTGGCTCCAAACCGTTGTTCCATGGCGACGTAGATCGCGGGGTTGGCGAGAACGAAGTCGATCTCGGCCCGCTCCACCGCGGGCTCGACCGCCTCGTAGGCCAGCGGCACGATGACGAACCGGTAGCCGGGCACGCGGCTCGTCAGGTAATCGGCGGTCGGCCCCCATTGTTCGAGGCAATAGGGGGTGCCGCGGTTCGCGAGCACCCCCACGCGGACCAACTCGTTGTCCTTTGCGCCGCCAGGCGTCGGCGCTGCCGCGGAACGTGCCGCCAAAACGAAAATCGCGACCGTGGAGGTCAAGAGAAGCCCGGCGAGCGAACGATGGCGGGTGGGGGTGGAAAGGGGCATGGTCTGTTCCTCGCGTCGGTCCGGCGGCTTATCGGAGGGGAACCGTTCACGGGGCACTGTCCCGATCTTCGCGGCGCGGCGGACGAGCCGGCAGCGGCGCCCCGCGCGGTTCAATCAAGTCTACGGTTCCATTGGAATCCAAGTGTTGCCCGACGCGTTTTCCGATCGAGAAAGCCCTGTTTCCCGTCCGCCACGCCGCGAGCCCGTAGAATCTACAGGCCCCGTTCGCGGCAATCTATACTTCCGCATGAGGACCTTTGGGCCACGAATCGCCGGACGGACAACCATGTCGACACAGATCGGTTGCCGTGCAATGGGTCGGAGTAGTCGGCCGAATTGGCGGGGTCTCCGCCTGGCACTGGCGCCGTTGGGCCTGACCGGCGCCGCGGAGTTTCCCTTCGACTGGTCGGCCGGCACGATCGTTGCCGTCGCGGCGGTTGTCGCCGGCGTCTGCTGCGCGGTTCTCATTCTCGCGGCCATGGCGGTTCGCGCCTGGCGATCTCGGCGGTGGATGGAATCGCGTTTCGGTTGGCGGTCCGGCGCGGCCGGCGCAACCGGCGCGGAGCCTCATGCCGAGCGACGCGCCAAGGCGATGCTCGACGTCGGCAAGACGGATGCGAACGCGCTGGACTGGCCGGCCGCCGAAACCGGCCGCGACTCGGCGCACGCCCCGTCGCCGGTTCCTGAAGAAACCGGCGCGGCTCCCCAACCGGCGAAGACGATTCTCATTGCCGACGACGACCCCGTGGTGGCGTTTGCGCTGAAGCGTCGGTTGGAGCAACTCGGCTACGACGTGCTTCGTTCCCCGGATTCGGCCCACGCGCTCTTGGGCGCGATGAAAATGATGCCCGATCTGGTCATCCTCGACGTCAACATGCCCGGTGGCAACGGCCTGGCGGTTTGCGAGATGATGGGTTCCGACCCGCGGTACTCGGGAATTCCCGTCATTATCCACTCGACGCTCGCCGACGAGGCAACGAAACGGCGTTGCGAGAAGCTCGGGGCGCGGCACGTCGAAAAGTCGCCCGAGTCATGGAGCCAAATCCAGTCGCTGGTCGAATCGTTGCTCGGCGGCGCGACGCGCAAGCCGGAAGCGGCGACATCCGACGCGAACGAACGCGCGCCGGTTCGGCTGCCGGTGTGTGGACGACCGCGCGCGCTGTGCATCGAAGGCTCTCTGGGCGAATTGGAGTCGGTCCAACGGGAACTGATCGCGATCGGGGTCAACGCCGTCCGGGTCGGCAATCTCGAGGAGGGTTTTTGGACCTGCTTCACCCATAAGCCGCACGTCTTGATCGTCCATACGGACGCCTCCCCCCAGGAGATCGTGGCGACGTTGTTGCGACTCTGGCAGCACCCCGTCACGCGGCAGATACCCGTTCTCCTCCTCGCCGACAAACCGCTGAAGACGACGGAACTTCCGGCCGACGAGAATCTCACGATCTTGGACGGCAAGACAACGTGGGAGGAAATCCGTCGAGAACTGGAGAGCCTGCTTCCGATCGTCGACACGGACGGCGCCGATCTCCCGGTCCAACGCGCGCCGCCTGACCCGGCGGCCGAGCATTCCGAGGGCGAGGCCGAGGTATCGGGCGAGCCGCCGGGGGCGCCCGAGGGCGGCGAGAAACACCTCAAAATCCTCTG
>JAPLNP010000137.1 GCA_026401055.1 Planctomycetia bacterium | reverse complement strand
GGCCGTGAAGACGATCCGGTCGCTGCCGGGGATCGGCTGGGCCTGGAACGCGCAATGCGGGCTGGTGACGGCGTTGCCCCACACGGCCAGGGGGTTGGTGCCGTCGGGACGGGTGGGCCAGAGGTTCTGGTGCGTCACCGCGTCGCGGTCGATGTAATCCCATCGGGCGTAGAGAAGATGCCCGCTGGGCAATACCGTCGGAAACCACTCGTTCGTGTCGTGGGCCGACAAGCGGCGGAGGTTCCCCCCGTCGCCGTCCATGCGGTGCAACGTGTAGACGTGCCACCGCCGGCTGAAGCCCAGGCCGAAGCATCGGGCGTAGCCGCGGCGGCGAGTCGAGCAGAACGCGATCCCGACGTCGGGCAGGTACGTCGGCATCAGATCGTCGTACGGGCCCGAGGTAAGCTGCCGCAAGCCCGTGCCGTCGACGTTCACTTCGTAAACGTGGTAGAAGCCCTCGTCGCGGTCGTTTAAGACCACGGCGGGATCGTAATTCTTCGCGGCGTCGGCGACGAACGAGAAGACGATCCGCCGCGCGTCGAACGACAGGCGGGGCTCCAGCACGCAGCCCCCGGCCAGCCGGCCGTCGAGGATGTCGCGGCAGGCCAGCGATCGGCCGGGCTGGTCGAGCACAAACAACCCGCCTCCCGGCCGCGCCCGAAAACCGTAATACTGCATCACCAGGTGGCTGTACGACGGCGGCACTTGCTTGGCGAAAAGCAGCCTGCCGAACTGCATCTTCGGGTTGCCCAGGGCGATCCGCCGTTTCAGCCATCGCACCCGAAGATAGACGCCGCGACAATCGTCCGGGCTCGACGCCGCTTGGGCCGCCTTGGCCAGCCCGTCGAGTTGCCCGGCCTCGGCGGCCAGCAGATCGTCCGGACCGTCGTTGCGCAAATCAGTCAACAGCCGGGCGGCCTTGGCCAGATGGTCGGCGGTCGCTTTGGCGTAAGCCTCGGGCGTATCGACCAGGTGGTCCTCCCGGCGCCACTCGTCCTGGATCATCGCCCAGTAGTCCAACTCGGGACGCTCCGTCGCCGCGTCGGCGCTGAGTGCCTGTCCAAGATCAACTCCGCGGTATTGTGGTGCAGCCGTCCCGGCTGCCTGGGCAGGCGAGACGCCTGCACCACAACTTATTCCTGGACAGGCGCTGAGTCGGGCCGCCGCGCGATCGAGCGACTCGGCGACGTGTCGGCGGACGTTGCCGGTCTCGCCGTCGCCGGACGTGTCGCGTAGGAATGCTTGCATGTGGGCCATGCCCCGCGTCCACTGGCCCTGATACTTGCCGATGGCAACCTCCGGCAGCCGCGGCGACTCGCCGGGCGCGGGCGTCGAACCGGCCGCATCGCTTCCGTCATCCAAGCGAACCTGAAGCCGGCCGTCGGCGGCCACGGCGACCTGAATCCGCCACGGGCCGGGGCCCAGGGCCAAAACAGTGCCACGCTTGTCCGACCCGTCGGCGATCACAACCACCGGCAGCGTGTCCAGCGGCGTCAACGTGATCGGACGGTCGGGCTCGACGGCTCGGCTCTGAAGCGCGAAGTCCAACCCGAAGGCGTGGACGCGGGGAGCGTCGGCCACGCTCATCGACACCCTTTCCATCTCGTACGACCAGACGCCTTGGCCCTGCTTCTGTGTTGAGAACCCCTCGGAGGCCTGAAACCGCTCGCCGTCGGCGTAGGCGACTGCCGGGTCCCAGTGCGTCGTGTCAAAGGGAATCGCGCCGCGCTTGTGTACGACGAACCGCACCGCGTCGCCGCGGCGGACCTCAAGCGTCAGATTCGGCTCGACGCCCTTGGTGTCGTCGCCGTTGATCTCGGCTTTCCACGCCTCGTGGCGGCCGTGGCGGATCGCAAGCCGCACGCCGTCGCCGCCGCCATTGTTGATGTCCGCCTTGTACACCCGGCCGGTGATCGTCACCCGGCCGTCGCGCGGCGCGGTCCACCGCCGCACGCTGGGGGTGTTCTCGCCCGAGTGCTGCCAGTCCTTGCCGACCCGGGTCCAGTCCGGCCCGGTCCAGAACGTCGAGCCGAACCATGTCTCGTCGCGGGGGCTCAGTTCGCCATAGCCCTCGTCCTGGTTCTTCGTGTCGCCGGCGCCGAGGGCGAGGTCGCGGATTTCTTCGGGCCCGGCGCGATGCATCGGGCTGGAGTCGGGAGCGCCAGCCGACGCCGCCGACGCGGTGAGAACGATCACCGCGAAACGCCACCATTTTCGCGGCGAAAACCCTCCTTGGCAAGGCAACGTCCTCCGCGCCGCGAAAATCGGGACAGTCCCCATGCTATTTCAGGTCGAAATCGCACGTGCTCGTGCCCCGGATGATCTCATGGGTCAGGGTGGTTTTCGTGTTAAAACGTTCGGGGACGATGGGCTCCGTGATGTCGACCATCGGGCTGGCGGGATTGCCCGGCGTGAACTGCCGCCGGCCGATCACCTTGGACCCTTCGATCCGCACTCGCTTGGGCCCCGGCATCGCCTGGAGCGTGTAGCGGCCGTCCTTGATGACGCCGGCGGCCAGCGGTCCCTTGCCGTCGGAGGGCTCGAACTCGATCGTGCCGTTTTCGAGCGGCGCTCCGGCGAACGTCACCGCGCCGGTGATTTCCATCGGGCCGCTGCCGCCGCAGCCGCCGATCGCCAGCACGACGAGCAACGCGAGGATTCCGCCGAGTTTCCCATCCATCTCGTTCATTCTCCGAGGGAGTTCTCAGAAAGCGGCCGCGGGGATTGTCTCGCCGCCGGCCATCGAGCTGACGGCGCGCCAGACCTCGAAGTCGATTGCGTTGTCGACAAAATGGACCGAGCCGTCGCCGAAGACGGTCTGCACGCCGCCGGGATGCTTGCTCCGCGAGGTCACGTACACCCGGGCGCCCATCCGGCACGGACCCGGAATATCCGGCGTCTCGCCGCCGCAGGCCATGCTGTCGTATCCCGAGTTGGGCGTGTAGACGCTCATGATCTGGGCCGCGCCGAGGTCGTTGTTGAAAAAGTCGCCGCGAAAATCGAAATCGGCGTTGTTGTCGGCCTGGATCAACTCGGCCATGAACATCGTGTTGGACAATCCGTCGCTGATGTCGCTCACCCGGGCCTGGCGATTGGGGCCGAACGGGCCGATCCGCGGAGGGTCGCCGTTGACCGTCTTCTCCTGGTAGTAGTCGCAGTATCCCCAGTTCACGACGTAGTTGCCCCGAGACCGCCCGCGATCGCCGACTTGATAACGGTCGCCCGCCCAGGTTCCGATGCGATCGTCCGGGCAGAAGTAGACCGGCGCGTACTCCTTGGTCAGGTCGTAGTTCTTGGCCGAGTAGAAGGTGTAGTTGAAATCGTACCGCTCGTAGAGAGCGGTCAGTTCGAGATAGGGCCAGGCGGCGACGACGAACGTTTGGCGGACCCACTCGCCGTTGGGCCCCGACGTGCCGTCGGAGTTGGTGCATCCCGGGGCCCGCGTGCAGGACGTCCCGTTGATCACGCCGTACGGGAAGGCCCGACTGACGTTCTCGTAGTTCTGCATCGCCAGGCCCCACTGCTTGAGATTGTTGCTGCAGTGCATTCGCCGGGCCGCCTCGCGCGCCGACTGCACCGCCGGCAGCAGCAAGGCGATCAAGATGCCGATGATCGCGATCACCACGAGCAATTCCACCAGGGTAAACGCCCGTCGCATTTCCGGTTGCCTTCTCACGCAAACACCTCCCTCCGTCGAAACAACCAGCACGCCAGGGCGCCCGCCAATAACATGACTGCCCCCGGTTCGGGCACCGGCGAGCCGCCTTCCACTCCGTAGTGCCAATGGGCGGCCAGGATCGCCGCGTCGGCGTCGTTGACCGCGTGGTCGCCGTTGAAGTCGCCGTCCTCCCAGGTCGCCCCGGACCTCAGAAGCCAATGGCTCCCCAGGATCGAGGCGTCCACGTCGTCGACCCGCTCGTCCCGGTTGGCGTCGCCCGGGATCTCGGGGACGTAGCCGACGGGCGCGCCGATCTGGAAGTTGTCGCTCCAGAATCGGTCCGGAGCGTAGTAGCCGACGCTGACCGCGGCGTTGGAGAGCGTCAGGTTGGCGAACTTGCCACCGGCCACCGTATTGAGGTTGATCGTGCCGCGGGACACCTCGTCGACGAACACTTCGAGACTCCGCCCATCGAGATCGAAATGCACGGCGTAATTGTGCCATTCGCCGATCCAGGGGATGCCCGAGGTGAGCCCCGAGTTGACCTCGCCGATGCCGGGGCCGGCGTTGTAGATGCCGATTTCCGGGTAGGCGGCGTGTTCCGAGATGCGGAAGAAGATGGAAAGATTGGAGGGGGCGGAGATCGTGCCGGCGACGCCGCCAATGGTGATGTCCACGCGGTCGGTGGTCTGCGTGGCGTCGAACTGGACGACGAAATCCCGCCGAATGCCGTAGGCGAAGCCCCAATCACCGCCGACGTCGCCCGTCTGCGTCATGCCGGTGTCCGACCCCGCTCCCGAGCCCCCGAGGTATCGCATCGTCGTGCCCGAGCTGACCGTGGAGTCCGCGGCGATGCTCCATTTGGCGTCGGGCCACGCCCGGGCCGCGTGGCCGTAGTTGTTCTCCAGGGCAAGGCCCTCGCCCGGCGTGCCGTTGACCGGGTCGTCGATCGTCCCCAGCGGATAGCCGCCGACGCCGTCCCGGTCCGGCAGCCCCCCGGAGTCCGTCTGGGTAAAACTGTCGCTGTAGTCGAGCCTGCCGATCAGGGTCGAGGAGCCGACGGGCACCCCCGCCCACGCCGCCGGCGTCACGGCCGCAACCAGCAGCACCGCGCGGATCACGCGACGAATCTGATTCAACGGCGGCATGGCATGATCTCCCCGGGGAGCGTCTAAAGACGTTCGGCCCTTTTGCCCGGCACGATGCGTTCGGTCGCATTGCGCAAGTGCTCGCGGGCGGCGGCCTTGGCTCGCTGGGCATCGCGGGCGCGGACGGCCTCCAGAATCTCCTGGTGCTCGGCGAGGGCTTTGGCGCGAAAGTCAACGTCGTCGCGATAGAAGTACTGAAGCTCGGTCAACAGGTCGGCAATCGACGTCATCAACACCCGAAACACCGGGTTGCCCGTCGCGCGGCCAAGCTCCTGATGAAACGCCATGTCGTGGCGGACGTAATCCGACTGCCGGTCGAAGCACTCCCGCATGCCGTCGATGGCGGCCTGCATCGTCGCGAGATTCTCGTCGGTGCGCTGGACGGCGGCCACCTCGGCGATGCCGACTTCGAGGTAGAACCGCACGGCGAAGACCTGGTTGACGTCGATGTCCGCCTGGGTCCTCAACAGCGGCGAGAGCATGGCGAACACGGCGGAGATGTCCAGCCGTTTGACGAAGATGCCCTTGCCGTGCTTGGCCTCGATGATGCCCAAGCCCTTGAGCATGCACAGGGCCTCGCGCAGCGGCAACCGGCTTGCGCCGATTCTCTCGACCAATTCGCGCTCCGACGGCAGCCGGTCGCCGCCCCGGAGGTTATTGGCGGCGATGTAGCGGATCAGTTCTTCGGCAATCGCCTCGACGAGCGTCTCTCGCTTGCCGAGAGAGAGCATTTCGCCAACAGCCACGGTAGGGTTTCCTGTCTTGTATGCTCATATGACCAGTTGTAGGACTGAGTATAACAGACGATTCGGACGATGCAAGGGTTGTTGGCGGAAAAGACGGGCGATGAAAGGCCCTAGACAGTGTCACTCAATACCACTCACCAGAGTGCAACTCGCCCACAGAGTTCTTGCTCAAACGCGGACGATTCGTCGATCCTTAGGGGCGTGGTTCTTCATCCGCGGGGCACCCGGAGAGTATCTTCCTCCCGGTAAACGTCGCGGAAATGATGTTGCCGCCTTCCCTGATCTCGGTGATGATCGCCCCAGCCACGTGCACGATGGCGACCACGATCAGCCCGTAGAAGCTGTAGAGGTGAGAAACCACGAAAGGTTTGCGCATGGCGAGCATGTTCTCGTAGGCGGTCTTGTCGTACATCTCGGATGCGTAGGGCACGAGCGTGCCCGGGTCAATACCGGGCGCTGCCACCCACCTTGCGATCCAGCGTCCGATGGGCGGCAAGAACAAGTCCGTGCCCGCCAGCACCAGGCCGCTGACGGCCAGAATGGCCATCAGGAGGAACATCGCAGTGATGCTCAGCCGTCCGAGCGGATTGTGTCCCAGGTACTGATCGGGATGGCCGGCGACAAACGTCCTGACGTAGGTGCGAAGAGCGGGGAAATACCCTCGCCCTCCGGGCAGGATCGAACGCCACCTCGCGAATCGATTCCCGAAGAAAGCCCACACAATGCGCCAGAGCAGATTGATCGCGAAGAGGTAGCCGATCCACACGTGAATCGTTTTGAGCGTCACTTTGCCGGCCGTTGACACCTCGAGCGCGCCGGCGTTGAGAATCAGGAAGCCCTCGACCAACAACGCGACGACACACAGCGCGTTGATCCAATGAAACCAGCGTGTGGGCGCGTCGAAGACATCCACAATTGCCTTCGGCGGGATAACGACCGGTAGGTTGTGGACACGATTAAGCCCTCCGGGTTTGAGCGAATGGGCGATCGTTGCTTTTGCGGGCCGATCCATGATTCGCGTTGGAGTTTCATGGCTGGTCTCAAGACAATCAAGAGGACGTGGCACGGCCATCCTGGCCGTGAACATGGTCGTCGTTTTGGTGTGCTGTCTCTTTCACGGGCAGGATGCCCGTGCCACCGATCGTGACTTCCTTGTCCAGCACGGCAAGGAGATCGGCACAACAGCCGACCGAGCGCCAGTCACGAAGTCCCGCCGCGCGGGGATTGTTCAGAACGTATTCAACCGCATGGAACAAGTCCGCCTCGTCACAAATCAGATGATCATAGTATTCCGGTTGCCAGAAAGGCCCGCCTCGATGGAGCAGTCGATTGGCTTGATTGGCGGTGAAGGATTTCCACGAGTGCAGGATCCGTTCCAGTTGATGGCCCGGAGCCGGACGAAAGACCGCATGAACGTGATTCGGCATGACGCACCACGCCAGCAGCCGATAGCGGTCGCCGTCAAAATGCTTCATGGCGTTGGCAACGGCGTCGGCAATCTCGGGTTTGCGCAGCCAGCAATCGCCAGTTCCCGCATCCAAGTGTTTCTCGACCCGCTCGGAGAAGAGCTTTTGCAGCCGTTTTTCGTCGGAAACGGTCAGCG
Source organism: Planctomycetia bacterium (assembly GCA_026401055.1). GTDB lineage: Bacteria > Planctomycetota > Planctomycetia > Pirellulales > Thermoguttaceae > JAPLNP01. The sequence continues at coordinate 9,044 of JAPLNP010000137.1, read as the reverse complement.
AGCACTTCTTCAGGAGGCGGTCGCGTTCCGCCCTCCAGTCGGCGACGACGTGGGCCGGCAGTGAATCGTGAAGGCGGAAAACCACGGTATAGAATCCACCATCGCGCGTCCAGTGCGGAAGATAGGCTCCTTGACGAATGCGCAGCGTGGCACGGCCATCTTGGCCGTGATTCGCTACCACGGGCAGGATGCCCGTGCCACGTGACGCTGGACGATCAGCCATGGTCGGGTTCCTCCGGTTGGTTCCACATCGGACAGTCTCCCCAATTGGCTGACACGCGGATGTTGCCACGAGGAATGTATGGATAGCCGCTGAGCCGGTAGTAGCTGACCGACCGTAGGCGAGCGATCATGAGGCTACGATCGCCGATCATGCCGCGATGGAGCAACTGATCCGCTTGCTGCTCCAGCGTGAGCGGGGGCTTGGCGTACTTCACGGCCGGCCTCCGCAAGAAAAGGAAAACCCGCCGAGAGATAGCGTGCCTTGCGGCAGAGGCCCGGCGGGTGTGCTATTGGAACTATATCGGATTCTCGCCGGGGTCGCAAGCGACATTCTTGGCCAATTATTCGCCACCGAAGCATCACCTAACAGAGGGGGCGCAGGCTGGCGAGCACGGCCACTGCCTGTTGAGCGGGAGCGTAGGGGGGGTACAGCCGGTTGTCCCCGTGCTTTAAGGTCACAAATCGTGACCTCGAAAGCGTGCCCTCGTCGGGATTGGAGGTCACAGATTGTGACCTCCAATCGGCCGGAATCAGCGACGTTTTGGCCTTGCCCATTTCATTTCTCCGCGACGGTACCATCCTCAGGGAAACTTGAGGTGCCAAATTGGGACCTCAAGGTTCAAGCGGATACCCCAGGCCCCCCAGATTCTTCCGAATGGCCTTCTCCAGTTTCCGCGATTCGGCGAACTGGTCGTGGAGTGTCGCCACCAGTCGGGCCATCTTCTCGTCAAACGGCTCGCCGTCGTCTTCGACCTCTTCCGCCCCGACGTACCGCCCGGGCGTCAAGACGTGGCCGTGCTGGGCGATTTCGTCGGTCGTGGCCGAACAGCAGAAGCCGAGAACGTCCCTGTACTTGCCCGCGCCCTTCTCGCCACGCCCGAGCGGTTCTGGCCAGCCGGGCGATGTCCTCGTCGGTCAGTTCCCGGTGGACACGGTCGATCAGCGTGCCCAGCTTGCGGGCGTCGAGAAAGAGCGTCTGCCGCGCGCGGTGCATCGGCTTGCGGCGGGCGAGGAACCAGAGGCAAACGGGAATCTGCGTCGAGTAGAAAAGCTGGCCGGGCATGGCCACCATGCACTCGACCATGTCGGCCTCGACCAGCGCGCGGCGGATGTCGCCTTCGCCCGACTGGTTGGAACTCATCGACCCGTTGGCCAGGACGAAGCCGGCGCGGCCCTTGGGCGAGAGGTGATGGACGAAGTGTTGCACCCAGGCGAAGTTGGCGTTGCCCCGGGGCGGGACGCCGTACTTCCAGCGGACGTCTTCGGCGAGCTTGTCGCCGCCCCAGTCGCTGTCGTTGAACGGGGGATTGGCCAGGACGAAGTCGGCCTTCAGATCCTTGTGCAGGTCGCGGCGGAAGCTGTCGGTGTTTTCGCGGCCCAGGTCGCCCTCGATCCCGCGAATCGCCAGATTCATCTTGCACAGCCGCCAGGTGGTCGGGTTCGACTCTTGGCCGTAGACGGCAATATCGCCGATCCGGCCGCCGTGCTCCTCGACGAATTTTTCGCTCTGGACGAACATGCCGCCGGAACCGCAGCACGGGTCGAACACCCGGCCCTTGTAGGGCGAGAGGATTTCGACCAGGACGCGGACCACGCACCGGGGCGTGTAGAACTGGCCGCCCTTCTTGCCTTCGGCGCTGGCGAACTGGCCGAGGAAATACTCGTACACCCGGCCCAAAATGTCCTTGGAGCGGTTTTCGCGGTCGCCCAGGCCGATCGTGCCCACCAGGTCGATCAGTTCGCCGAGCCGCTGCTTGTCCAGCGAGGGCCGGGCGTACTGCTTGGGCAACACGCCCTTGAGGCTCGGGTTGTCGCGCTCGATCGCATCCATCGCCTCGTCGAGTAGCTTGCCGATCTTGGGCTGTTTGGCGTTGTTTTGCAGGAAGGTCCAGCGTGCCTCTTGGGGCACCCAGCAACAGTAGTCTACTTGCTCGGCCACACGAGGTAAAGCCTCGGCACGGGCCAAGGCTCTGCGGCCGGGGAGGGAAGCTCGGGGCAGGGCTGTTCCCGAGCCAGGGACGACAGCCTCCCCGGCCACAGGTCTGCTCTGTCTGCTGGGCTACCATTGGCACCGCAGGCGAATGGTCAAGCGCCTCCCAAGCTCGCTCTCCACCCAGAGCCGTCTCGTCGAGCGGTCTGAAGCCTTGCGGGGCGAGTATCGAACGAGGACAATCGAGGAAATGAGGCTCGATGCGTATCGACGCGACGATGCTCGGGGATTGCGACCTCGACGAACGAGAGAAGATCAGGGGCGATAGGTGGGACATGGCTAGACTTTCTGCTTTCCTGTTGACAGCCGTTGCCGCGGTCTGCCAAGTGGCGCCTACGCTTTCGGCGCAAATTGCCGTCGTCGATTGGCCCGGCTGGCGCGGCCCAATCCGCGCCGGTATTTCCCCAGAAATCGGTTGGAGTTCCACGTGGCCGACCGGCGGGCCCAGAATACTCTGGAAGGCCGCCGTCGGCACGGGTTTCTCCTCGTTGGCCGTGGTCAGCGGCCGGGCCTACACGCTGGGCAACGCCAGCGGCGCCGACACGGTCTACTGCCTCGACGCGGAGAACGGAAACATTGTCTGGAAGCACTCCTACCCGTGCTCACGCCAGCCGTTGGCCTACGAGGGCGGCCCCAGCGCCACTCCGGCAGTGGACGCCGGGCGGGTCTTCACGCTCAGCAAGTCCGGGCACTGCTTTTGCTTGAATGCTGCCTCCGGCGAGGTGCTCTGGTCGAAGAAGTTCGAGCCGCCCTCGATGCAATTGGGCGCCGACTACCCAGTCTTCTGGGGCTTTGCCGGCTCGCCGCTGGTGCTTGGCGAGAAGCTGATCCTTGCCGTCGGCACCGCGTGTACGGCACTGAATAAGGCCGACGGCAAGCCGCTTTGGAGCAGTCCGCCGGGGCGGCCAGGCTACAGCTCCCCGGTCCCCTTCCAGATCGGCAATCGACTGTGCGTTGCGCAGCTCAGCGGGCACGAAGCGGTTGCCGTGGATGTTGATTCGGGCCAAATCCTCTGGAAGATCCCGTGGAAGACGACTTGGGACCAGAATGCGCCGGATGTGATTGTCGCCGAGGAGAAGCTCTTTGTGACCACGGGACACGGCGTCGGTTGCGCCCTGTTCGATTTCTCGACGGGCGCGCCGCGGGAGCTATGGCGCAACAAGAACATGAGATGCGACTTGAGCAGTTGCGTGCTCTGGAACGGTTGCCTGTACGGCTTCGACCAGAACCGGCTTACGTGTCTCGACTGGAGGACGGGCCAGGTCCGTTGGTCCGAGCGAGGGCTGGGAAAGGGTACCTTGATCGCCTCCGACGGCCGGCTGATCGCGCTTGGGGACGACGGCAAACTGGTGATCGCCGAGGCGAGCAGCGAAGGTTTCAGACCACTGGCGGAGGCCGAAATCCTTTCCGGTCGGTGCTGGACCGCACCCGTGCTCTCTGCCGGCCGCATTTATGCCCGCAACGCCGCCGGTGACGTCGTTTGCGTCGACGTGCGAAGGTAACCTCACTTGGCCGACTGACGGATCAAGCCGTCCCCTCCCCCCACCGCTTACACCAGCCAAGAAGCACTGTCTACCCCCAATACTTCCAGCGTTTGCAGGACCAACGGTTGCACCGTGTCGCCTACCTGACAGGGCGGCCTCGCGCGCGCCCGCGCCCGATGCCACTTTCGGCCAGCAAGCCGCCGATCGGCATGAATCCACCCGCCCATCGCCCCATCATTCCCCCCCAGAAGCCGGGCCAACCGCGTTCGCTTGCCCCTCCATCCCCATGATGATCGACCGAATCTCCGCAATGGACTTCTTCGCCATGCGACGCGGCTCCTGCTCCTCGTCCACGGACTCCACCTTGGCCTTCGGCAAGACCTGCTCGAAGAAACGGTTTCGGTTACGACGGGCCCAGGTCAAGAGCGACCAGGCCCCAGCACTCGGGGCGGTCTCGGGGCTCGCCTTCCTGTCGGCCATGTGCTCGTACACCCATGCCACATCCCGGGGGAAGTCGTGGGGTCGCCGGGCGACAAGATCGTCCAGGTCGAGCAAGTCATCCTCGTCGGGTTCGCGACGATCGCCGGGTGTCCCGAAGCCCTTAAATCCCCAGAAGAAGCAGCGAACCCAGCGAAACGCGCGTTTCAGGCCGGAAATAGTCCCTTCGATTCCGGCGCGGAACGCCTGACAACTGGTCAACAACTTGTCCATGAAGTCCTGCATGCGCCGCGGGATCGCCAGGTTATGCACCAGCTTCGCCAACTCCTCGAACTTGGTCTTCTCCGGGCAGAACCCCTTGTCTGCCGCCAACACCACTGGACGCTCGCCGAACAGCTTCTCGTGACGCTCGATCACCGGCTGGGTCAAGTCGCAGTCCGGCCGTTGCTGCTCGTAGACCTCGTAGTCGGTGATGAACTTCTCCGCCGTCTCGCACAGCAGCACCTTGTGGCCGAACTCCACCGGCTTCTGCCGCCGCCCACGCTTGATCAACTCCGTGTGTGGCTCGAACAGGCTGAACACCCGCTCGCTGGCCGGAACCGTCTCGCCTTGCATGTTCGCCCGCCGGGCGGTGGTCGCCACCGTCTGCATCGACGGCAGATAGGCCTGCAACTCCAACGCCACGGCCGACAACTCCAGGTTGCTCGACGAGCGGTACGCCTGGCAGAAATCCCCGGCGATCGCCACGATCCAATCGACCCGTTCGATCAGCGTGCGGAACGACGCCCGTACCTGCTTCCGACGCGACTTCGACGTGCTCACGATGTACCGCGTGATGAACAGATGCCGTTTCTTGACCTTGCGCGTGTGGAAGCGGTGCGGCACGCTTTCCCGCAGGATCTCCCGCGCCCGCGTCAGCAGCCGCGTCGCCACGCGCCACGTGTCCCACAGGAGCGACGAGTCGGTCGGGTAGTGGATGTCCGACTCCACCACCGTCGTGTCCGTGCGGATCACCTTCGGGTTGATCGCCTCCTTCGCCACGCCGTAACGCCCCAGCAGTTCGTTGACCTGCTTCCAGGTCTCCGGCCGGATCGCCAGGAAGCACTTGTCCAGAAAGGTGAAATCCATCACCGCCTTCTTCCGCATCCGCAGGAAGTCTTGCAGGAACCCGTCGCCGCCGATGCGGATCACGGCCTCGCGGAACGGCAGGCCTTCCATGTTCTGCACGATCAACGCCCGCAGGATGTTCTCCGAGGTGAAGTCGCCTTTCCGGCCTTTGCGGCCGCCCTGCGAGAGGGGCTTGATGTCTCGGTGGACCGTATCCAAAATCCCCGGATTGTCGTCGAGCACTTGACTGATCGTCCGGTATCGGGCACGATAGTCGCGTACGACCTTGGCCAATCACGCTCGATGCGACCGTCGTTTTGTCGCTGCTACGTTGGCGGCCTCGGGGACTATCCCGGTTCTTGGGGAGCGAGAACGGGACCGTTCCCTTCTCGGCAGACTCGACGCTTCTCTCGCGGGCGTTCGCCGCGCGAGCAACGGTCGTCACGTTGGTGTGGTTGTCCGTCGGCCTCCCTGCGGCGGTGGCCATGGGTATCTACCAACCGACCATGCTGGCCGAAGACGGCATCATCATCGGCGAGGACAACGTGGTGATCCTTGAGCCTGAGAAGTGGGTTGGCAGACAGTTCGTCTTATTGCGCCACATTGATATTGGGGACCGCTTGCGGTTCGGACCTGTGGCTGGTCTTGCTGGTGCGGCCGAACTGTTCGGCGTGCCACGAGGTGATCGCGCAGTACCAAAGACTCGCACTCGACTTTGCAGGCAAGCCGGGTTGCCCGAGGATAGCGATCATCGAGTGCCCACCCTACGCCACTACCGTCAGCCGACATGCTGGGCAGCCAAGTTTGCACGGATACCTCGACAGCAGCCACGAATGGGTGGTCGAGACGCCAACATCGCTGCTACTCGATGCGGGCACGGTGCAAAACCTGTTTAAGAACTCGCGTGACCTGGGACTATTGCGTGCGATCTGGGGAGCATGAAAGAAGTTGGGGTCTGTAGGCGTCTGGTTGTCATCACACGGACAGGTGTAGCTTCCCTTTGCGCTTCAGATGAGTTTCACGGAGCACAAACGGTCGTCTCGCCGCACGCCTTCTCACAGCCCGCCTTCTCGCAACTCGAACACGGGCAGGGCACCTTGACCGGGACTTCACGGCAGACCTCGCGCGGGATGCACCGCGTGACCGTGTACGGCACCTGCTTCGCCACTACCCGGGGCGTCTCGACCGTCTTCTGGTACGGCACCGCCCGGTACGCCGTGTACGGAACTCTTCGCAGGTAGCACGTCGGCGTTTCCTTGGGCTGGCCGCACGTCTGGCCGCAGCAGTCGGGCTGGGCACACGCGCTGGGTTGCTCGGGCTGCCACGCCGTGGCCGGAACGCATCGGTATCGCGTCTCCTCGACGTACTTCACCGCGTTGACCACGTGCTTGTCCATCACCTGCTCGTACACCGTCTTGTAGAGCGTGATGTCCTCGTAGTCGTAGACGGTCTCCTTGCAGACTCGCATTTCCGTACACTCGCACGGGCATTTCGCGCAGCATTTCGCGCAAGAGCCGGACTGGCCGCATGACGACTCGCATGTCGGATCCGCGGTCGGAGCGCCCTCGCCGGCCTGGGCCATGCCGTGCGCCAGGATCAGCACCAACCCCGCAACCGCCGACGCGCCAAAAATTCCCTTCATGGCTTCTGTCTCCTGGAATCTTCAAGCCAGCGCCGCGAAAGGCGACCGGTCCCGTTTTCGGCCGTCGTCTGGCTTGCAGCGACGTCTTCCGGCCGAAGGATGGAACCGGTCTCCGACGCGACCGTGAACGATTCGCCTCGCTGTTGTCTACTTCCGTTAGATGGTGCCGAATACATGAATCTGATTGACACGACCCTCCCGATACGCCCAGGCGTCAAACTTAGACTACTTTGCCATGTCATTCAACTCCCCCCGTCTTTTCACCCCCCGTCGGGAGCGGGCGGGCACCGATCGACTGTTTTCTTCGGAAATTCAGCACTGCTGGCAATGCTATCAGGAGCCGCACACCTTTGAAAAGAAACAACATGCGTCAACGCACGACGCAACTGCTTATTTCCAGTAGTGTTATGCCGATTGCGTTTGAGATTTGAGACCACCGCCTCCTACGATCTCGGGCCCCTCTTCCGGTGGGTGGGCGGTGTTAAATTGTAGCGGTTGAACACTGCCACCTAAAGGCCACGCCTGGGGCCAGTCGAAGGGCTGTAGTGCGTGGATCGGTTTTTCTGACTAGGAGCCGTGTGGGGGCAGTATCAATGAAAAGGGAGACTCATGGCCACGAAACGACATAGTTTGTTGCTGCTGGCATCCATCACGGCAATACTCATGGGTGGTCCCTCCTTCGCCGCCGAGCCGACCACGCTGTGGAACTTCCTTGGCATCCCGCAGGGGGTCAACAAGGTCCGCGACGCCACGGTCAACCGGCGCGGGAACCGACCCGGCCTGGAGCGCAAGGACCCGTTGAAGCGGATCGCCGATCCGGAGAACCTGAAATCGGACAACCCGGCCATCAAGGAAGCCGCGAAGATCAAGAAGGAAGAGGACCTCAAGAAGCAGAAGATCAAGGCGATCAAGTATCTCGGCACGGTCGGTTGCGGATGCTATCCCGGCGTGCGCGAGGCCCTGCTCGCGGCGTTGGACGATTGCACCGAGGAGGTCCGCCTCGAGGCCGCCATCGCCTTCTGCGAGGCCGCCGGCAACCACTGCAACCGCTGCGAGGACGGCTGCTGCAACGCCGAAGTGATGCAGAAACTCCACGAGATGGCGTATGGGCAAAACGAGAAGGGGTGCAATATCGAGTCGTCGGCCGAAGTCCGCGCGGCCGCCGTCAACGCGCTCAATTCGTGCCGTCTGAAGCATCCGCCCGGCGCCGCCCCGGAGACACCGATCCAGCCGATTCCCGAAACACCCAAGGAAGTGCCCGTTGCGCCGCCCGCGCCGGGTGTTGAGACGCCCGCGCCGCCCGCGCCGGGTGCCGAGACGCCCAAGCCTCCCGCGCCGGGCGCCGCGCCGCCCAAGCCGCCCGCGCCGCAGGCATCCGCGGCGCCGCTCGATCCCACGGCGAGCCTGATCGAGCGGGTCCATGGGATCGGCGAGGTGGAAATTGCGGATTCGGCCGAAGCGAAGCCCGAGCGTCGCGAATCGGACGCTCCCGGCCTGGTCGTGCTGTCCGAGAGCAGTTCCAAGCCTTCGGCGAAGAAGCCCGCCGGCGCCCCCGCGACGTCTTCTCCCTCGACTTCCAGCGCCAGAGTGGTCTCCAAGGACGGCGTGGCTCGGGCGGATGCGAAGACGCGACTCGTTATTCCCTGATTGCGGTTCACGACCGCGTCGGGGGGAGACGACTTGACGAATGGCCGGTGCGAACGAGTCGACATGGTTTGACTCGCGTCCTCGGCCCTCTTTGACGTGAATGCTCCGACACCGGCCGATGGCGTGGCCCCGCGCGATCGGTCATGCCATGGGCGTTCTGGCCGTGGTGGAGCGATCCGCCCGGTTGCCCGTCGTGCCCTCCCGGTGGTGTTGAGCAGCTCCGTCGCGTCGGCTACAATGCGGGGCTGGAAGTGCTCCGGTCGTGGGAAGGGCTCCCCGCTCCTCGATGCCCATCCGACGGCCAGGGTACAGACCGAGTGCTCCCGCTGGCGCCGGGCCGTTCTCGACGCGGGTCGTTTTGGTCGCCGCGGAGCGAGACGCCGGTTCGTCGCGCCTTCGTACGCGGAGACAAGCCGCCTGGACAATCCGGCGAATTCCGGGGGCGGACAGTCGCGGCGCCGCGCGCAGGGCTCGCCCGCCTCGGGGCGCTCGCCCGCCGCCAAACGCTCGACCT
>JAPLNP010000492.1 GCA_026401055.1 Planctomycetia bacterium | reverse complement strand
GGAGGCGCGAGGCATTTCGGAAGGGAAAGGCACCCCCAATGGCGGATACCACCGTCACCGTGGCAGGGATGCGTATTGTGAGGCTTCTGGTGGGCAAGCCGCCGCAAACCGTCGACGAACTGATGGAGGCCACCGGCGTCACCCGAACCGCCGTGGCCCAGCAACTCAGCGAACTGGTGGCCGCCGGCCTCCTCGAGCGGACCACGGAGCGGTTGCCCGGCCGCGGACGTCCACGCCACCGCTACACGACTACCCATGCCGCGCTGTTGCTGCTGTTCGCCACCCACGAACGCCGCCTCGGCCCGCTCGTATGGCGGGCGATCCAGTCGGTCTGCGGCGACGAGTTGGCCGAGAAGGTGCTCGACGAACTGAGTGTGCGGCTCGCCGAGCGATACCGGCGCCGGATCGCCGAGGCCACGCCCGAGGGCCGCCTGCGCCAGATGAACGACCTGTTGAGCGAGGAGGGCGTCATGGTCGAGGTCGACGAGCATGACGGCAACGTCACGCTACATCAGCGAAGCTGCCCCTTTGCCATGATGTTCGAGGAAACCCGAGTTGCCTGCGAGTTGGACCAGAAGCTCATGTCGCGCGTGGTGGGCAAGCCGGTCCGCCGCATCTCCTGCCGCCACGACGGCGACCCCTGCTGCATCTTCGAGATCGTGCCCGACGGGGACGCCGAGGGGTGAGGGGCTCATTCGTCCTTCGTCGTGCCGCCGCGACGGCCGACCAGGTAGCGGACGAACGACCATAGGCCCGCGAACCGGTAGCTCGAATCGACGTAGTGCTCGATGACGTAGAACGCGAAGTAATACGCCCGGGCAAAGCACCAGACGGCGATTCCCAGCAGCAGCGCGACTCTGAGGCTCGGGCGCTCGAGCAGGATCAGGATCGAGGACGTGACCCCGCCGAACACAAACAGCCCTGCTTTGACGAACAGCAGGCGGATGTTGCTGATGTCGGTCACGGCCGGCGGGGTCCTCCGCGCGAGAAGGGAAGCCGTCTGGCGAGGGCCCGGCCCGATCGCCACTTTTGCCCAAGAGCGATGTACCGGGGCCCGCCGCCACTCGACCACGATTGAGGGATGGTAATATAGGGGGGCCCTCGCCGCGCGTCAAGTTCGCCTGTCGCCCGGGTTGCGTTGCGTGCAGTGCCAGAATACCGGGTGGGGAACGCGGAAGGCGGCGTCCAACACGGGTGTGCCACCACTTGCCTCCGCCGGAGGACGTCCCACGCGGCATCGGGCCGAGCGCGATCGACGCCTCCATGGTCGAACGATGCAAGCAGTGCCGAAGGGCTGGCAGAGGCTCGGCTCGCGTCCCGTCGGCGGACACTGCCTGCATCTGTCGACGACCGAGTGTTCAGTGGCTTTCGTGCCGGTCCGAGAATGGGCAGATCCTCGGCGGCAGCAGGCAGTGGCACACGACAACCGACAACCGCTCACCGGCCTTCGCGCAACCGGGCGCGGATTTGCTCCAAACGCCGGGCTAACTCCTGCTCGAAACCGCGATCGACCGGGCGGTAGTACTCCCGCTCGACGCCGAAGATGGACCGGCACGGGCAGCAACCGGCCCTCGCGGACATCGGCTCGGGCTTCCATGATCCCGATGGTCGCCGCGTTCGATTTCGCCGCCAGCGCGAGATAGGTGACCGCTTGGGCGAGGTTCAGTTGGCACTCCGGCAGCCCGACCAACTCGCACGCCTGCGCCGCCGCCACCGCCAGCCCCAGCGCCGCCGGGTTGGCGTTGCCCACGTCCTCGCTCGCCAGGATCACCAGTCGCCGCGCGAGGAAGCGGACGTCCTCGCCGCCTTCGAGCATTCGGGCGAGCCAGTACAGCGCGGCGTCCGGGTCGCTGCCGCGGATGCTCTTAATCAGCGCGCTGATCGAGTCGTAATGCGCGTCGCCCTGCCGGTCGTACTGGATCGCCTTGCGCTGGAGCGACTCCTCGGCCAACTGCCGGGTGAACTCGACCGGAGACTCCCCCGGCTGCGGCTGACCAGTGCGCTGTTGATCGTGAAGAACGGGTTCTCGGTGGTGGCGCCGACGAGGATCGCCACACCCTCCTCGACGTCCGGCAGCAGCACGTCCTGCTGCGCCTTGTTGAAGCGGTGGATCTCGTCGATGAACAGCAGCGTCTTCTGGCCCTCGGCCGAGAGCCGGTCCCGGGCGTCGGCCATCAGCTCTCGCAGCTCCTTGACGCCGCTGGCGACGGCGCTGAGTTGGCGGAAGCGGCTGCGGCTGGCCGTGGCCAGCAACCGCGCCAGGGTCGTCTTGCCCGTGCCCGGCGGCCCGTAGAAAATCACCGAGCCGAGTCGATCGGCCGTCAGCAGCCGTCGCAAGAGCTTCCCTTCGCCGAGGAAGTGCTCCTGCCCGACGAATTCCTCGAGCCGGACGGGCCGCATTCGCGCCGCCAGCGGCTGCGCCTCGCGGCGATGGGCTTCCTCGTTGGCTTCGAACAGGGACATGGCGGATGGATCCTAAACGACCGGTCCGCCGTCGGGCAACAGCTCGGCCAGCGGGCAGCCGTCGCACTTGGGCGTCTTGCGGCAGTGCCGATGGCCGACGCGAACCAGCAAAGCGTGAAACTCGTTGTACATCGCCACGTCGTCCTCCAAGCGGCTCTGGAAATGCTCCTGAAGGCCGTGGTAGTCGATCTCGGGCTCGATCCAGCCGTGCCGTGCCATGACCCGGTGCGTGTACGTGTCGATGACGAACACGGGCAGGCCGCCGGCATACAGCAGAATCGAGTCGGCCGTCTCCGGGCCGACGCCGTTGATCGCCAGCAGCCCCTCGCGAAGCGTCGACAAGTCGGTGGCGAACATCGCGCCCAGATCGCCATCGTACCGCCCGACCACATACGCCAGCAAGTTGTGCAGACGCCGCGCCTTGACGCGGTAGTATCCCGCGGGGCGAATCAGTTCCTCCAATTCCGCCGCGGGCACGGCCGCGAGCGCGTGCGGCTCGAACAGATCGTCGCGTCTGAGCCGTTCGATCGCCTTCTCGACGTTCTTCCAACTGGTGTTCTGGACCAGGACGGCGCCGATCATCACCTCGAAGGGGGATTGGCCGGGCCACCAGTGCTGCGGTCCGTAGGCGGCAAACAGATGGTCGTAGATTTCACGCAGGGTGACGGTCGTGGACATTCGAGCGAATCCTCATCTTAACCTCGTTATCTTAGCCGATTTGCCGTCCGTGGGAATTGCAGCCGGTATGGGCCACTTTAGGGGGGTTGCCGGGATGGAATTCAAGCCCATGCTCAGAAGGGGTCGAAGATGGGAGGGAGCCTGGCGATCACCACCATCTTCGCGGACACGATGGCACGATGACGGACATCCCCTCGAACATCCCCCCGAAAGACCTCGCGACGACCCCGGCCGACGGCTATTGGCGTCAGTCGCGGCGCCCGTTGGTGAGTCTGGTCTTCATCACGCCGCTTCTGGTGGTCTACGAGATCGGCATCCTGGCGTTGGGCACCGACGCGATGCGTAACGGCGTGGACGTCTGGCTGCGGACGCTGTTGGAATGGATCGGCTTCGGCCAGTATTTCCTGCTGCCGGTGTTGACGGTCTGCATTCTGCTGGGCTGGCAATACGCGTCGCGCGAGCGGTGGCGGGTCTCGGCCGGCGTGCTCTACGGCATGGCCGTCGAGTGCGTGCTCTTGGCGATCTTCCTCCGCGTGATCCTGCAATTGCAGAGCGTGCTGCTGGAGATCACCCCGGCCGGCGCGGGCCTGAGCCTCTCGGGAATGCTCGACGGGCCGGTAATGTTCCTCGGAGCGGGCATCTACGAGGAACTCCTGTTCCGGTTGATCCTCCTGACGGCGACCATCGGGGCGATGCGGTATTGCGGCATGAAGCGCGGGCTGGCCGTCGTGGCCGCCGTGTTGACCACCAGCCTGCTCTTCTCGGTCGCCCACTATGTCGGCCCCTACGGCGAAGCGTTCAAGATGTTTGGCTTTCTGTTCCGCTTCGTGGCCGGCATCTTCTTCTGCGTGTTGTTCGTCAATCGGGGCTTCGGGATCGCCGCGGGCACCCACGCGGGATACGATATTCTCGTCGGCCTGTGGCCGTGAGCGGTTGTCAGTTGTCGGTGGAAACGCCCCCGGACTGCGTCCGGGGGGTCGCGTGTTGCGATTTCGCAGTGGTCATGGGTGCTTGGTCACTTGGTCATTTGTACAGCCGGCATCGCCGCGTGTTGGTTGCGATGCTAGCACGCGGCGGACGGCGAGAGAGAACACGGCTTCGGAGTTTGTCAAGAGCCAAATCTTCGTTCCGATCGGGATGGCGAAAGCGCCCTTTGTCCTTTGGGCCCGACGAAGCTATAATGGGCGCGTGTTGAGTGGAACGAAGCGGCCCGATCGGGTCGAACGGATATCAGTCGAGGATCCTTTTCGTGCTCACTGCCCGGCCGAAAGTCGCGGAATTGGTGTTTCAGCTTTACGCGAGATCGCTGCACCCGGAGCTGTTCGAGGTGTACCGTTCGCGGACGATCCGGCGGGGCAACTACGAGGCGAAGATCGATATTACGAGCGCCGGCCACGTGGTGCGGTGGCGGTGCGACGGTCTGACGCTGACCGAGGTCGCCACGTCGGCGCATCACCCCTTGCCCGAGCGTCGACGGTTGCTTCGTGCCCGACTGCGGGGCCAGCGCCACGAACGGATCGAGTGTCGCGGCGGTATCAGCTATCAGGTCAACTTCAAACTCGATCCGGCCGATCCCGCGGAGTTTTGGACGTTCCAACAGGAACTCTGCTGGGACGGCCAGCGGCAGGGCATGTTGCACCGGTTCGACTCGAGCGGCCGGATGGTGCTCGGCGCGCTGAGCTACATCAACGTCGAGAGCCGGGATCGCAGCCTGCTGGTTCAGGCGTTTCACACCTTCCCGGACGATTACGCCATCGTCAAGAGCCAGTCGCTGTTCAAGGTGCCGTGAGGCGAGCCTACAGTTCCGCCAGGAACGCCTCGATGGCCGCGTTGACCCGCGACGGCTGCTCCATCGGCGAGAGGTGACCGGCGGAGGGAATCTCGACGAGCCGGGCGCCGGGGATCGCCTCGGCCATCCGGCGCATCGCTTCCGGCGGCGTGATGGCGTCCTCTTGGCCGACCACGACGAGCGTCGGGCAGCGGATCTCACCGAGGATCGCCGTCGAGTCGGGCCGTGACGCCATGCCCAGCGCCGCCGCGGCCACGCCCCGGGCGTCGCAGCCGCCGGCCATGCGGCCGAGCGCCTCGATCAGTTCGGGCCGCTGGCGCAGCGTGGCCTGGGCGAAAAGCTTCGGGACCATTTCGTCGATCAGGACGCCCGGGCCCGAATCGAGCACCCGCAGGGCCGTGGCCCGACGCGCGGCGGCCGCCTCGGGCGAGTCGGCTTCGGCGCGCGTGTCGCAGAGAATCAAGGCTCGCAGCCGCGCGGCGTACTTGCGCCAGAACGCGAAACAAACGTACCCGCCCATCGACAACCCGCCCAACACGATCGGCTCGCGCACCCCGAGGGCGTCCAACAGTCCGGCGACGTCGTCGGCGAATTGTCCCATGCCGCTCGGCGCGTCGGTCGCCTCGCTCCGACCGAAGCCCCGCAGGTCGACGGCCAGCACGCGGTAGTGTTTCGAGAGCGATTCGACCTGGGCGTCCCACATCGCGTGGTCCATCGGGAATCCGTGCACCAGAACCACCACCGGCCCGGCGCCTCGATCGACCAGGGCCAACGTCGCGCCATTGACGGTCTTCGTTTCCATGAGAGCCACCTCAACAGTCGCCACCGGCCTCGTCAACTGAACGGATCGCCCATCTCAAGCTCTTCGTCCTCCTCCTCGGTATTCGCGCCGTTGCCGGGGGTCTTGGCATCGGGCGCGGTCTTGGCGTCGGGCTGGGGCTTTCGCTCGGGGACCGGCTTGCCCGTCTTTTCCACGTAGGTCTTGCGGAACAGTCCCAGTTGCCGGGCGATCTGCCCGCTGTGCGGCTCCAACTCGGTCGCCTTGGTCTGGTACTCGACCGCCTTCTCGTAATCGCCCTTGGCGAAGTAGCACCGCGCGAGCGTGTCCAGGTAGCCGCCGTTGTTGCGGCTCATCTGAAGCGACTTCTGCGAGAGCCGAATCGCCTCGTCAAAATCGCCCTCGGTATTGGCGATCAGCCAAGCCAACTGGTTGTAGGCGGAGGGTTTGTCGGGCGAGGTGAGCGCCTCCATCCGCATTCCGGCGACGGCCTTCTTGACCAGCTCGCGGATCTTTTCGCGGTACTCCGCCGGGGCGTCGGGGAGGTGGTAGCAGGCGATCAACACGTCGACTTCGGTCGGATCGATCGCCAAGGCCCGGTCGAGAAACTCGCGCTGCTTCGCCCGATCGCCGGCGGCGGCCCAATGGCACGCGAACAGGAAGTTCGCCCGCGCGTCGTAAGTCTTGCACAGTTCCTTGGTGGTTTCTTCGTCGGCGACGGTTTCCTTCTTCAGCCGGTCGGCCAACTCGCGAGCCACTTCGGCCGCGCGGAGATCCTCGGCCTGGTCGTGGAGCATCTCGGCCAGTCGGGAATAGGCATCCAGGACGAACGGAGCGGCGAGACCTCCCGATTTGATCGCTTCGCGATATTCCCGCTCGGCCCACTTGAAAAGCCCCTCGTGCTCGAGCGTGTACCCGGCCCGGGCGTGCGACAGTTGCGGGTTGACCCCCGCCGGTATTTCCAGCCCCAGCGCTTTCTCGGCCGCCGCGTTGGCCAACTCGCCCTTGCCCGCCGTCTCGTAAGCCTTCGCCAGATGGTACAAGAGCGTCTTGGGATCGCGGGCGAACTGTTCGGCCAGCGCGCCGGGCTCTTGCGCCAGGACCTCCCAAGCCTTCTCGGCGACCAACCAGTCGACCACGGCCGCAACGGCCTCGTGGTCGCCGGCGCTCAGCCGCAGCAGGGTCCGCATGGCGTCGGCCACCTCGGCCGGGTTGTTGCCCGCCGCGGAGACCCATTGGATCTGCTGGAGCACCATCGCGCTGACGATCTCGGGGTCCGTGTCTGGGTTGTCGCCATCCAAAGCCGCTTTCTCCTCGTGGATCGCCGCCTTCCACTCGGCCAGCGCCGCTTGAGGATTGTCCGGATAGCCGGCCCAGACCAGCAGCCACCGGCTCGCCGGGCGGCGACTGTGCTGGAGGCTGTCGCGGAGCACCTTGGCCACGTCGGCTCGGTCGGGTTTCTCCGCCGACTTCCGGCGGAGGATCTCCACGGCCGCGTGCTTCGACCGGACCGCGGATCGCTCGAACCGGACCAGCCGGCACAACGCCGGGATGCCCTGGCCCCCGGGCAGCGCCGCCAGACGCCGCATCCGGAGTTGCTGCTCCCGCATGGGCAGGAACGGATAGTTCTCGAGGCAAGCGGCCACTTCCGGCGGGTCGTTCTTGTCGGTCAAATCGACCTGCAACAGCCGCAAGAGATACCGCGCCCTGGCTGCAATCTCAAGGTCCTTGTGACTCTCGGCGACGGTCAGGGCGTCGAATGCCTCGAAGCCCAACTTGGCCAACTCCTCTTGCGCCTGCTGACGAACGTCGTATTGAGCGTCGCCCAACTGCGCGATCAGCCGATCGATCCGCTCCTGCCGCGCCGGCTCGGCCGCGGGCTCGACTGCTGGTTTGGCCGCTGGCTGGGCCGCCGGTTCGGCCGCGGGTTTGGCCGCGGGAGCAGCGATCGCAATGGTTACCACCAAGAGAGGTATAAGTATCTGTATAGATAGTGGGGTATGCTGTGTTTTCACGGTTCAATGCGGGCAGTGCCGCCACCTTCTAGTGCAGTCGTACTAGCTCCAGGGGGGATACCCTCGCAAGTACCCATTACCCAAGGATACTCCGGCCACACGGCCCAAGACAAGTGCGGCCGGCGCGAACGCTTCCCACGACCGGCTACGGTTCGAATTCCCGCCGGGACCGGGCGACCCGGCGCCGACACACCGCGATCCCCGCAGCCAGCACCGCCACGGCCAAGGCAGTGCGTTTCAGTGGGCAAATGAGTATCGCGTCCTCGCCGGCGGAACGGGGTCGCTTTCATCCTACCCCGTCCCAAACCCGAAAGCCAACCGGGGGCACTACTCGTATGATGGCCGCGCGGTGATCGCGTCGCCTGGGGCATCATCGTTCCCCCAATCCCCCCTACAGCGAAATCTTTTTACACAAAAGTGTTGACATCCTTTTCGCCGGGGATTAGATTCCATGCTGTCAAGCCCGAGCCCGCGATCGACGCCGGGCCGGCTGGCGGTGGCTGGTTGTGTACCGTTTTGGTCGGCGCGGTGGGGCAAGCGCGCTCGCTTGACACGCTGCCTGTCCGCGCCGGGTTAATCCCCGTTGGCTTCGTGAAGGAGGGCA
>JAPLNP010000012.1 GCA_026401055.1 Planctomycetia bacterium | reverse complement strand
ATGGGATCGCGGCTGTTGGGGGGCGTTGCTCCGATCCGTTCGCTGCGCGCACTACGCTCCGCAACGCCCCCCAACAGCAACCCTAGAATCCACCTTAAACACTCCGCTTTTCTGTCTTGACAACCCCGACCACCTCACGTCCACCCTACGCTACTCAACCTACGCCCATTATCACGAGTCCGCTTGTTCCGATGCTCCTTTTTTCATTTCATTCATCATCGGCTCCACACGCTCCTTGATTGCCCCAATGACGACTGTGTCGTCCTTGTCATTCTTGGAACTGTACGCCCGAAAAATCAGCTGATCAAGCTGGTTCCAGTGGTACAACGCCTGACCATATCCCGCCGTACCCGCCTGTCTGTAGCAGTCCTCGATTTTCTGGGCATGATGCTCAGCTTCTTTCACATATCGCCCCATTTTTGGCACCTCGCTCATTAAGGTGGGAAAACGACATCAGGAACGTTTTCGTCAACGGGAGTCTTTGATTTGACACGAATGTCAACCGTTTTCATGGATTGGACGGGAGGCAACGGTTTCCGGCTCGGGACGCGGGACGGCCTCTCCCGTGGCCCAGCGGTGGAGAAGATCCGGGCAGAAGTCGGCGCCGTTGGGCCAGAGAATCGTCCCCAGTTCGTTGTGGACGACAACGAGGCGGAAGAACTCCGGGGCTTCCAACGGCGCGAACACGCCGCCGCGTCCGACGATTCGGTTGGCAAGGTCGACGACTCCCCGAACGCCGTCGGAGAACGTCAACTCCAGGCGGTACCCGTCGAGGACTCGCACCCGGGTGACGGTTGCGCACAATTCTGTCATGCTTCAACTCCTTACCGAAGCGGCTCGATCTTGGATGGCTCTTGGCCGGCGGCCCGCTGGTCCCAAGCCGACAGCAGTTCCGTCTGACGCAACGCGGCCCATTCGGTCACGAGCGCCAAGGCCCGGGGCGACAAACGCCCCTTGAGAACGCCGGGGGGATCGATGCGAAACTCGGCCCTCTCCGAGCCGTAGATTGCATGGAAATGAGGCGGTGCGTGATCGTCGTAGTACATGGCGATCACGATTCCGAAGAACCGACTGATTTCTGGCATCGGCCCACCCCTTCAGGAATAGAAATCTCGCACCCGCATGATGGCGTCGAAGCCGTCGGCGGCGAGCACGTCCTCGAAGCAGACCATGGCCGGGTGGGCGGCGTCGAGAATCTCGTACTTTCGTTTGACCGATCCGATGATCGTGTCCAGCCCGAGCGGCATCGTCTTGGTGAGAAACGCGCTTTCCAAGGGGCCCTTGAGCGGCGAGCCGTCGGCACGCTTCGCCGGCAGCATCACGGTGAAGTTGCTCAGTCCGACGGAGACGTGAACGCCCGCGAAATCCGGGTCGTTGTGGATCATCTTGACGGCGGCGACGAGGCGTTTGAGGTTGCCCTCCGAGTCGGTGCCGATCGGGGCGATGCCGGGGTCGATGATGAGATCGTCGTTCGGGATGGCGAGTCCCTCCGCCCGGGCGGCGGTCAGCAGGGTCTTGGCGGCCTCGTAGGTTTCCTCGGCCGTGTGGCACGGGGCGGACTGGCCGTCGACGACCTGCTCGGACACCAACAGGATCGGCCGGAACGGTTGCAGGGCGTAGAGGTCGAACATTTCCAGCCGCAGCGCCGAGATCGAGTTGAGCACCGGCTTCTTCCCGCCCGCGCGACCGGGGTCGTAGGCGGCCAGGCCCGCTCGGGCAATCTCCGGGTCGGGCGTGTCGATCGACAGCGGCTTGGCCGTCACCGCCTGGATTTTCCTGACCAGGTCGGCCATGAACTCCGCCGTGCGCGGGCCGACGTTCACGTCGATGTAGTCGGCGCCCAACTCGTCCTGCGACCGGGCCAACTCCAGCAGCCCGTCAATGTCTCCGGCGTCGAACAGCTTGTGCGTCGAGGGGACGGAGTCATTGATCGTCTCGCCGATGAGGGTCAGACCTTCAAGTGGCATGGTGAGTTGGTCCTTTTGGCTTCGAGTGGTTCTGCTTTGCCGGGGGTGGCAGATGCGTCTTTGTACGGTTACTTCACCTCGTCCTCCGGGGCGTGGTGGTCGCGGTCGAGGTAGGTGTTGGCCCAGGCCGAGGTGTGTTTCAGCCCGGCGTTGTGGAAAACGGTCTTGCCTTGGGCCAACTGCTCCGACTCGTTGTAGTACTTCAGGCGTTCGTAGACGCGTGCCCAGAAGCACTCCTTGTCGTCCAACTCGCAGCGGCCGTTGGCCGAGCCGCCGCAGGGACCGTTGCGCGAGCCCTTCGAGCACGCGGCGTTGGGGCACAGGTAGGCGCAATCGGGCAGGCTGCAATCGCCGCAGTCCGCGCAGCCGTAGCCGAGGTGCTTCGCCTCCTTTTCGAGCCAATAGGACAGCCGCCCCAGGAGCCGGGGCTGGCCGTTCTTCTCCAGCCGCCCGAAGATTCGCGTCATTAGCCCATAGAGATTCTTACCCCGGGCGAAGGCCAACTCGTGGACCCGCCGCGAGAATCGGTAGCCCAGCGTCACGTTCTTCGCCCGCGGCGGATGCGCAAGCGACGCGAGGTACTCGCGATTGATGCTCGTCGGGTCGCTCATGCCGGTTTTCGGGTCGTGCTCGAAGAGGAAGAACTCATCGGGCTGTGAGTAAGCGATCTCGGGCAGGAAATCGCGCCAATCGTTCTCGCCGAAACTTTCGGCCAGGTCGATGATCTGGGCGAACGTCTCGGCCTTGGCGATGCCCCCGAGATAGCCCGCCGCGAACCCCAGGCCCTTGAACACGGCCAATTGCTTGGCGGCGAGTTCCTGGAAGAACTTGCGGCCCTTGTCTTCGCCGGCGGCGTACTTCTGGCACGTGGCGAGCAGTTCGTCGCTCACCACGCAGCCGGCGAGCTTGCCGCTGTTGAAGAGTTTGGCCACGAATCCGCTCAGGAGATAGACGTTGCCGACGATCGGCGCGCTCAGGCCGCGGGACTCCAACATCAGCTTGACTTCGTGGAACTTCCGCATGTCGTAGCCCAACTGCGGAATGACCCACTCGGCGCCGGCGCTGAGCTTGCGGACCAGCTTGAAGTACTGCGGCATCAATTCGCGTTCGTGGCGCTTAAACGGCGAGACGACGCAGCCGATGAAGAAGTTGGTCCTCGGCAGCGTTTCGACCTGCCCGCGGCGGCCGGGGATCTTTAGCCCTTCGTTCATCGAGCGCAACAGCGTTATCAGGCCGACGCTGTCCAGGTCGAACACGGGCTCGGCGGTGCCGCCGAAGCCGGTGGTCGGGTAGTCGCCCGTGATGGCCAGCAGGT
>JAPLNP010000145.1 GCA_026401055.1 Planctomycetia bacterium | reverse complement strand
GTGCAGCGGGCGCTCGAGGAGGCCGCGGGCTTCGGTCTCGTCGCTGGCGACGCTCGGCGCAACCGGCTTCCCGACGGCGGGGGCCGGCGAACGGTCAGCCGCCGGCGGCGCGGCGCCCTTGGCGAGGTTTTGGCTGGGCGAGGAGCTCGCGGCCGAGCCTGTTCGGCTGGGCAAAGTGACCGACGACGTCGTCCGCGCGGAACTGGCCGCCGGCGATGCCGGAAGAGGTTGGTTCGAAGGGGTCAAGCCGGGGCTTTCGCTGTAGGGGCGCTGTGCGGGTGAAGCCGTGGGACGCAGTACGCGAGCCGTCCGCGTGGGCGCGGCGGCGGCAGTGCCGGTGGCATCCCGGCTCGAACTGGCCGCCGAATCCACGCCCGAGGGCACGGCGCTGCCCACCCGACCGGCCCCCGCCCGGAACGTCGGCTGCGTGGACGCGGCCGAGCGAGCCTTGTCGGCCGAGCCCTTGGAAGTCGCCGCCTCCTGGTCCTTGGATTTGTCTGGCACGAAGATCCCTACCAGGTTCTTTCCCCACCGGTCCAATCGGCTTGTCAGGGTATTTGGGGCCCCCCCGGACTCAGCCTGTGTTTGGGCCGGAGCCACCGAGGCGCAGCATGTGACCGAAAGGACCAGAACGGCTGAAGCGACGATTTTGCGTGGCATGTCAGTTTCCCATCGGGGCGTGGAGACATACGGACGGTTCACGACCTCGTCAGCCTGTATCGGACGCGACGACTCTTCGGGTTTAGTTTAGATTTCCGAATGTTATGGATGGGAGAGATGCGAGTGATACGTAACGCCAGAAGAGTGTTGATTCTGCGCAGAATGCACAAAGAAGAAGCCACCGCAAACCGCAGGCCTCCGCCTCGCGGCCGTCTTCCACATACCACTCACGACTTACCACTTGCCGTCTACCGATCGCGGCCGAAGTAGCTGCTGAGAGTGCGCAAGCGTTGGACCAGGTAGCTGACCGCGGCGGCCTCGACGACTAGCGCGATGAGGAAGATGACGTGGCGGTCCACGCCGACGTCGAACGTCGCGTGGAGATCCGGCCGCCAGGTGTAGAAGTCGATCACCAGCACCGTGTAGGACACCACCGACAGTCCGGCCATGAACCACACGAACCGGACGCGAAACCAGAGGCCCGCGCCGACAATCAACAAGAAATACCCGACCACCAGCGGGCTGGCCGCGCCGTCGGCAACCCAGAGCACGGCGAAGAGCACCAACGAGTCGAGCGCCCCCCAGACGAATCGCGCCGGGATCGACCAGCGCTGGCTCGCGAGGAACTGCTGGAAGACGATCGAGGCCAGGGCCCAGATCGCCAGCAGGGCGGAGATCGTCAGGTGGAATTTCAGGTCGACTCCGGCCACGGCGTAGTTGACCAGTTCGACCACGTAGAAAACGCCCAGCGCCCCCAGTCGCGAGGCCAACGCCGGCTGGCGCCGAATCCAGGTCAGGAGCCGCTGCCGAAGGTCGGGCGGCCGCGCCTCCAGCGGTTCGCCCTTCGAGAAACGCTCCAGGTCGGCCGCCAGCGCCTCGGCCGAGGCGTAGCGATCGGCCGGCGACTTGGCCAGGCATTTCAGGCAAATCAGTTCCAGTCCTCGCGGAACGCGGGCGTTGAGCCGTCGCGGCACGGTCGGCTCGCGCGAGATGACCTGCATCAGCGTTTCCAGCGGGTTTTCTTCGGAGAACGGCACGCGGCCCGTCAGAAGCTCGTAGAGGATCGCCCCGAGGCTGTAGATGTCGCTAGCCGGCCCGACGCCGCCGCCGTGGCCGGCGGCCTGTTCGGGCGACATGTAGCTCGGCGTGCCCGCGATCACGCCCGTGGCCGTCATCACCGAGCTGCCGTGGAAGACCTTGGCGAGTCCGAAATCGGTGACGTAGGGGGTCCCTTCGGCGTCGAGGAGGATGTTCGACGGTTTCAAGTCGCGGTGGACGATGCCTTGCCGGTGCAGATGGGCGACCGCCCCGGCAACCGCGGCCAGAAGCCGGACGACGGCGTCGGAGTCCATGGGTCCCTGGGCGATCCGCTGGGCGAGGCTCTTGCCCTCGATGTACTCCATGGCGAAGAAATGCTGCCCGTGGAGCTGCCCGACCTCGTGGATGTGCACGATGTGCGGATGGCGGAGTCGCGCGGCGGCCTTGGCTTCGGCCTGAAACCGTTTCACGTGCTCCGCGGAGCCGAGGTGGCTGGCCAGGATCATCTTGATGGCGACGGTGCGATCCAGGGCCTTTTGGCGGGCTTTGTAGACGACGCCCATTCCGCCGCGGCCGATCTCCTCCAGCAGCTCATAGGGTCCGAAATCGCGCCCGGCCAGCATGGCCTCCAACGACAGCCCGGCCGGCTCGTCCGAAGCAT
This sequence comes from Planctomycetia bacterium, assembly GCA_026401055.1. Taxonomy (GTDB): domain Bacteria; phylum Planctomycetota; class Planctomycetia; order Pirellulales; family Thermoguttaceae; genus JAPLNP01. Next base: position 16,015 of record JAPLNP010000145.1, on the reverse strand, counting down.
CCGGAGCGTTCTCGGCCGGGGGCGCGAAGCTATCGAGGACATCGAGACACGCCAGCGCGGGGGCCAGCGCGGGATGCTCGCGCAACAGCGCAGCGCGGTCCGGCCGCTCTCCGGCGTGCAGCCGCTGGAGATAGTCGTCCAAGAGACGACACCGCTCTTGTTCGTCCTCGTGCTCGGTCATGCGGGTCTACTCGTCTCCCAGCGCCTCTTGAAGTTTTCGCAGCGCCCGCATCCAGAGCATCTGCACGGCGGGACGGGAGCGGTCCATCCGTTCGGCCACCTCGCCAAACGGCAGCCGCTCGAAATTCCGCAACACGATCACCTCCTGGTAGTCCGGCGGCATCTCGGCCAGCGCCGCGGCGACGCGGAGCTCGTTTTCCAGGCGCAGGACCTCCTGGCTGGGCGTCGGATCGGCCGCCGCCGGCTCGGGCGCGCCGCCGGTCATGCCGGTTTCGGCCGCGTCGCGAAAGCGGACCTCGCGGCCTGCCCGGCGTTTCGAGGTCCCGCGGTAGGCGCGCACGAAGTCGGCCACGTTGTGCGAGAGGATCTTCCGCAGCCAACCGAGCCACTCCTGCTCCGACTTGCCCGCAAAACGGTCGAAGTCGCGGTGCGCCTCCATCATCGTCTGCTGCACCACGTCCGAGGCGTCCACCTTGACGCGAAGCCAGCTTTCGACCTGTGCCCGGGCGACGTAGCCCAGGTATCCGCGACAAAGCGTGAAGAGTTCCTCGCGGCTCTGGAGGTCTCCCTCGCGAGCGCGGTGGATCAGTTCGGTGACGTTGCGTGTCGGGGAATCGGTCATGGCGTGTTCACCGGGGACTGCCCCCCTCGCGGCGAGCTACATTCCCTCCAGCACCGGTTCAAATCCGAGGGCCTCGATCATGCGAAAATCCTCGTCGGCCGACTGACCCCGGGTCGTCAGATAGTCTCCGACGAAGATCGAATTGGCCGCGTAGAGTCCCAAAGGCTGCAACGGGCCGAGATTCTCCTCCCGGCCGCCGGCGATCCGCAGTTCGGTCATCGGGTTGGTCAGCCGGAATAGCGCCAGGGCCTTGAGGCAGTATCGCGGATTGAGCCGGCGCGCGCCTTCCAGCGGCGTGCCCGGGATCGGCACGAGGAAATTGACCGGCAGCGCCTCGACGGCCAACTGGCCCAACAGCACCGCCGCGTCGACCACGTCCCGGTCCTCCTCGCCCATGCCCAGCAAAACGCCCGAACAGATCTCCAGCCCCGCCGCGCGGACGGCCGAGAGCGTGTCGATCCGGTCCTGGTAGGCATGGGTCGTGCAGATTCGCGGGTAGAAACGGCGGCTCGTGTTGAGGTTGTGATTCACGCGATCGACGCCGCAGTCGCGCAGCATGGCGGCCTGCTCGGGCGTGACCAGACCGGGCGAAACGCAGATCTTGAGACGGCATTGCCGTTTGATGTCCGGCACGACGCGGGCGATCGCGTCGAAGTCCTTCGGCGCCGGTGTTCGGCCCGAGGTGACGATGCAATACGTCTTGGCCTTCCGCTCGGCGGCGAGCCGTGCTCCATCGAGTATCCGTTCGGGCGAGAGCAGCGGGTACGTGGGGATATCGGCCGTCGAGGTTTTCGACTGAGAGCAATAGACGCAGTCTTCGCCGCACATGCCGCTCTTGGCGTTGACGAGCACGTTCAGGTGCATCCGGTTGCCGAACCCGTGGTAACGCACCCGATAGGCGGCGGCCAGCAGGTCGAGCAGTTCGTGGTCCCCGGCCCGGAGCACGGCGAGGGCCTCGTCCTCGGCGAGAACCTGGCCCGCGAGAACCCGATCGGCCAGGTCATTCCACCGGTCGGGGCCGTGGCCGCAACGTTCCATGTGCTGTGTGCTTGCCATTGCTCGACGCCTGTTGCGGGTGGCACGCCCTGATAGGGCGGGTTGAATCGCCGCTGGCGTTCGCCACGGCCTTCGCCCAAGGCTCGGGGAAGTGCCACCCAATTCGTCTGGGCGCGGAACGAGATGCGGCCAACCACCATTGTCCCCATGCCGCGTCGTTTGGCAAGCGGGTGGGGCGGAACGCTCACCCGCAGCCGTGCTTATCGAGCTTTTCGCGGAGCGTGTCGGCCGTGAACGGTTTGACGAGGTAGTCGGAAACGCCGGCCTGGATCGCCTGAAGCACCCGGCCCTTTTCGGCCTCGGTGGTGATCATGATGATCGGCACGCTCTTGTCCTGGGCACGGATCTCCTGGATCACTTCGAGTCCGGTTTTGCCGGGCATATTCCAGTCGGTCAGGACGAGATCGAACTCGCCCGGCTTGAACAGGGCGACCGCCTCGCTTCCGTCGGCGGCCTCGGTGGCTGTCGGAATTCCGACTGCCTGGAGAGACCGCAGGATAATCTTGCGCATGGTGCTGGAATCATCAGCGACGAGTACTCGGCTAGCCATAAGAATTATTCCCCGTAGTCCATGGAAATTCGCGAACAACCCCTCACCGATCCACTCCGCGCGCCGATCCGTGAGGTCCTGAAACCATAGATCCCAGCGCGTGATTGTCAAACACCCGTGGGAGGCGATTGCACGGCCGATGGCTGTCGTGGGTAGAGTTCACGTGGCCGAGAGGCGGGAAGCCCGAGCGTAAGTGGGCGGTACTATTGACCCCTCACGGGGACTACGCTCCTGAAAGGGACGCCGCCGGATGCCGAAAATGACGCCATTGCGGGGACACTTTCGGCCTAGTACCCAAACTCCACGCCGCGGCGATTCATAACCTATATTTACCCGGCATACGGAATTTTTTGCCTGTCCGTGTCGACGTTGTGCCCGGCGGGCTGTCGAAATAACCGACACTCCCGCGGCCGACGTACACGTCCTGTCTCGAATCAAAAGCGACTACGAAAGGAGCGACTCCGTGTCCACAGCCAATCTCGAAGCGGCCGTCAAGCAGACCAAACGAGCCGAAGGGACGGGGACGATGCAGTTGGTCAGTTTCCGACTGGCCCAAGAGGAATATGGGATCGAGATCACCAAGGTCCAGGAAATCATCCTGATGGGGGAGATCACCCGGGTCCCGCAGACGCCCGACTACATCAAAGGCCTGATCAACCTCCGCAGTTCGGTGATCCCGATCGTCGACCTACGCTTGCGTTTCGGGCTGGCGCAAGAGGAGGCGTCCGACGAGACGCGGATCATGGTGGTCAACGTCGCCGGCAAGACGATCGGCATCATCGTCGACGCCGTGAGCGAGGTCTTGCGGATCTCGCACGAGCAGATCGCCCCGCCGCCGCCGACCGTCGCCGGCCTGGGGCGGGAGTATCTCACCGGGTTGGTCAAACTGGAACACCGCCTGTTGATTCTATTGGACATCGACAAGATCCTCGGGCAGGAGGAAGCGGCGGCGTTGGACACGATGACGACGAGCCTGTAGGGCTCCGCCCAAGGATCGAGAAGCCTTTCACCCTTTGAGCCCCTGCCCCATGTCCTTGCCCGAAATCGTCGCGCCGATCCTTCCCGCCACCAGCCTGAAGCAGGTGAGCGACGCCGAGTTGGCGCGCTACGCCCGGCTGATTTACGAGCGGACGGGCATTCGCGTGTCGCCGCAGAAGAAGATGCTGTTGTCCAACCGGCTGCGCAGGCGGCTTCGCGACACGGGGATTGACGATTTCGAGACCTACTACAAGCACCTCAAGGGGCTTCGGCCCAACCACCCGGAGTGGGATGCGTTCCTGCAAGAGATCACCACGCACGAGACCTACTTGTTCCGAGACGAGAAACAGTGGGACTGGTTTCGGAAGGACTATTTGCCGGAGCGCGCGGCTTCCGCCGCGTCGGGCAAAGGTCCCCGGTCGCTGCGAATTTGGTCCGCCGCGTGCAGCACCGGCGACGAGGCCTATACCATCGCCTGCTGCATCGCCGGCGTTTTGCCCAATGTTCAAGCGTGGACGATTCAGATTGTGGGCACGGACATTGGCGTCGGCGCGGTCGAACAAGCCCGGGACGCCGTCTTCGGCGACCGCGCCATGCGACTGGTGCCCAAGGAGTATCATCGCTTCTTCGCCAAGGCTAACGACGGTCCGACGTGGCGCGCCAAGCCGATCCTCTCGAATCTGGTCCGGTTCCAACAGCACAACCTGATGGATCGCTTGCGGGAGAAGCCGTTCGACCTCGTCTTCCTCAAGAACGTCCTGATCTATTTCGACGCCGATTCGAAGGGGAAGGTGCTCGAGAACGTCCGGGCGGCGATTCGGCCCGGCGGGCTGCTGGTGGCGGGCGCGGCCGAGGGAGTGGCGGATTTGGTCAAGGACTTCACGCGCATTCAGCCGTGGCTCTACCAGGGTCCGGAGCGATAACTCGGAGACGATGATGAGCAATTCGAAACCGGTCGCGCGCGACGAGTTCTTCGAGAGCCTGTTGGGGGATTTCCTCGACGAGTCCGGCCAACTGCTCGACGCGCTCAACGACAAGCTCCTCGAACTGGACGAATGGGCGCGATCGTTGGGCGAAAACCACGGCCAGCGTTGCAGCGACGATCTGATGAACGAGATGTTCCGCTCGGCGCACAGCCTCAAGGGGCTCTCCGCGATGCTGGGGCTGACCGACATCAACCAGTTGACCCACCGAATCGAAAACGTCTTCGACGCCGCGCGCAAAGAACAACTCATCGTCACCGGGGAGGTCGTCGAGTTGATGTTCCGGGCCGTCGATCGCCTGGTCGGCCTGGTCGACGCGCTCAAGGATCCCGACTCCGAACCGGTCGAGTGCGAAGCCGTGATCGAAAGCATCTCGCGGCTGTTGCGTTCGGCCGGCGCGGAACGCGGTCAGACGAGCCAGGCGGACGCCGAACGGGCACTGAGCGCCGCGCAATCCGCCGTGAGCGAAGCCCTGGCCGAGGAGGCAACCGGGATTCCCGCGAAGGCCGACGCCGCCGCGGACGTCGTCGAGGCTCTCCCGCCGGTGGTCGCCGCGTCGAAACCCGTAACCGCGTCGAAGCCCACCGCCGCGTCGAAACCCACCGCCGCGTCGAAACCCGTAACCGCGTCGAGGCCTGCCGCCGCGTCGAAATCCGCCGCCCTCGATGCCAGCGTGTTTGAGGGCTTGGAAGACGAGACCGAGGTACCGGCGAAGTACCTCTCGATCTTCATTGACGAGACGGAAATGACCTTGGACGGCCTGACGGAGACGTATCTCGCGCTGGAGGGCGGCGGCACGCGCGAGGAAATCGAGAGCCTGCTGGTCCTGTCGCATCGGATCAAGGGGTCCGCGGCCTCGGTCGGCCTGAACCGCGGCGCCAAGCTCGCCCACCTCATGGAAGATCTGCTGCAAGACCTGGTGGACACCGGCGGCACGTTGTCGGGCGAGGTGACCGACGCAATGCTCAGGTGCCTCGATGCCCTGCGGCAATACGTGGACAACCTGAAGCGAGGCACCCACGACGGCGACCATTTCGGCGAGTTGGCTCAGACCCTCTTGCTGGCCCGGCACGGAACGCCCGATGCTTCGGCCTCCCCCTCGTCCCCGCCGCCGCGGATGGAACCTCCGGCCGAGCCTGCCGCGACGCCGGCGTCGACCGGGGCGTCGTCGACCACGACCACGCCGATGGAGTCCACGCGGGAGGGCATTTCGGAGGAACTTCGTCGGCGGGTGCTGGCGGCGGCTCCGGCCGGCGTCGGGGTCGTCGGCGGCACGGCGGCCTTCCAGTTCAACCTGCCCCTGGTGGGGCTGAAAGCGCGGCTCCTGTACGAAAAACTCTGCAACGTCGGCGACGTCTGCCACTTTGAGCCCGCGGCGGAAACGTTGGAGACGTTGGAGGACCTCGACGAGATCCGCTTCGGCGTCGCCACCGAGAGGCCGGTCGAGTCGATTCGCGCGGCGCTGCGGATCGCGGGCGTGCGAGCCGTGACGATCGAGCCGCTGCGGATCGGGGCGACGGACGCCGCCGTGGCGCCGGAGGCGTCCCCGCGTCCGGCCGACGGCTCGCCGGCCGGGTCGACATCGACCGTCTGGATCAATTGATGAACCTGGCCGGCGAGCTGGTCATCAGCAGGGCCCGGTTCGCCCGGGTCGGCGACCGCCTCAGGGAAACGTTGGGCAGCCAGCGCTCGATGCAGGCATTTCAGGACGTCTTCAGCGCGCTGGGGCGCATGAGCGAGGCTGGCGCGGATGGAGGCGATCGGCAGACGCTTCGGGCGGAACTGGATGCCCTCAGGAGCCAGGCCCGAGGCATCCAAACCCACCTCGAGCCCGTCCGCCGCGAAATCGAGGCTCTCGCTCGGGCGCATGCGTCGATCAACGAACTCGGGGAGGCGATCCACCAGCTCGACCTCGTGACCGATGGGATTCAGAAGAGCGTGATGGACACTCGCATGGTCCCGATCGGTCCGCTGTTTACGCGATTCAAACGCGTGATTCGCGACATTACGCGATTGAACGGGAAGCGCGTCCAACTCGTGATCGACGGCGAGAAGACCGAGTTGGACAAGAGGATGATCGACGAACTCGGCGATCCGCTGATCCACATGGTTCGCAACTCCGCCGACCACGGAATCGAATTGCCCGAGGTTCGCCGCGCGGCCGGCAAGCCCGAGGAGGGAACCATCACCCTCAACGCGTACCATCGCGGCAACAGCATCGTCGTCGAGGTGAGCGACGACGGGAAGGGGCTCCCCACGGAACGTATCCTCCGCAAGGCGATCGAGAAAGGCATCGTGACCGAGGCCGACGCCGAACGGATGACCCCGCGCCAGATCCACCAGTTGATTTGGGAGCCGGGCTTGAGCACCGCCGAAAAGGTCACCGAGGTCTCCGGCCGCGGCATGGGCATGGACATCGTCAAGTCCAAGATCGAGGGGCTCAACGGCACGATCGACCTGGACAGCACGCCCGGCCGCGGAACCACCCTCACCATCAAGCTCCCCTTGACCCTGGCCATCCTTCCCAGCCTCATGGTCGACGTCGACGGCGACGTCTTCGCCATGCCGATCGAATCGGTCGTCGAGATCGTCAGCGTCGGAGGCAGGGACCTGACCACCCTCTTCGGCCAGCGAACCGCGCGGGTGCGAGGCCGCGTCGTCTCGGTCGTCAGGCTCGACGACGTTTTCTCTTTCAACCGCGGCGGCTCCGGCGCCGGCCGAAACCAGGGCGACGAACTCACGTTGGTGATCGTCGGCGAAAGCGGACACGAAATCGGACTGGCCGTCGACCGGGTGATCGGCGAGGAGGACGTCGTCATCAAGTCGATGGCGGAGAACTACAAAAACATCGCCGGCATCGCCGGTGCCAGCGTTCTCGGAAACGGGCAGGTTTCGTTGATCCTCGACGTCCCGGCCTTGATCGGCATGGCGTCGAACACGGTTTGCGCAAACGCCTAGCCACCACGGGAGGAAAAAGGGGATAAGTCCAATTTGCCGGGACGGCCCGAAGGGTGCCGCGATATGAATTGGACTTACCCCTTTTTCCCGCGGGAGAACTACCCATGAACCACGACCTTCAAACGCCCCCGACGCGATTGGATCTCTTGCATCAACTGTTCGCCTCGGCCACGCACGACGCCTCGGCGGCCATGTGCCGCTGGACCGACGGGCTGATCACGCTCTCGCTGGACGAAGTCCGGGAGATGCCGCTGGGAGACGCCTGTTCCGAACTGAACATCGAGGACGAGTTGCTCACGATGGTCGTGCTGAGCCTCGAAGGCGAGATCGGCGGCGCGATGATTCTCACCTTCGACAACGCCAACGGCCGGCAACTGGTCGCGTCGCTCTTGGGTCGCGAAGTCAATGACGACCCCGAGTGGAGCGAACTGGAGAAATCGGCCTTGACCGAGACGGGCAACATCCTGGGCTGCGCGTACATGAACGCCCTGACGCGGCTGATCGACACCGAGTTGGTCCCCTCGGCTCCCTATTTCATCCAGGACTACGGGGCCAGCGTGCTCCAGCAAGCCCTGATGGCGCAGGCGGCCGACTGCGACCGCGTGCTCGTCTGTCGAACCGGCTTCCACCGCGAGGGCGAGGACCTCAACTGGCGCGTCCTCTTCGTGCCCACCGACCGCATGCGCAAGGCGATGGAGGGGACGCCCGGCGGAGCGACCGGGCAGCCCCCGCTTCCCCGGAAATACTCGTACTGATGGCCCCTCGCTTCAACGACCCACGAACTCACGGGAACCTGGATCCATGACGTTCTCGACGGCAACACCGGTTACGGCAGACACGAGCGTCGGCATGGGGCAAATCGCCGCCGGACGGGACGCCGCGCGGCTCGGCGCCGTGCTGGGCTCCTGCGTCGCCGTGGCATTGTACGGCCCGAGGCAAAAAACCGGCGCGATGGCGCACGTCGTATTGCCCAAATCGAACGGACGCGACAACACGCCCGGCAAATTCGCCGACACCGCCGTGCCCGCCATGCTCGCCACGCTGGCAAAGATGGGCACGCCGCCGGCGGCGGTTGTTGCGAAGATCGCCGGTGGAGCCAGCATGTTCGGCTCCGGCGGACCCATGCAAATCGGAGACGCGAACATTCGCGCGGTCACCGACGCCTTGAAGGCCGCGGGCATCCGCCTCGCCGGCCAGGACGTCGGCGGCAAAAAGGGACGCCGCATCTGGTTCCACGCCGGCACGGGAGAACTCACCGTCCAGATCGTCGGCGGCCCGCCACGCATCCTCTGACGATAACACACTCGAAGATCCCCCTCGTCCGTCGACGCTCCAAGACATAGGATCCTCGCCATGGTACGAAGATTACTGGTGACCGACGACGCCCTGATCATTCGCGAGTTGATCAAGGACGCCGCGATGGCCGCGGGCTGGCAGATCGCCGGAGAAGCCGGCAACGGCCAGGAGGCCATCGAGCGGTACCGCGACCTCGGGCCCGACGCCGTGACGCTCGACCTCGTCATGCCCGAATACGGCGGCCTGCACGCGCTTCGCGGCATCGTGGACCACGATCCGGACGCCAAGGTCCTCGTGGTCAGCGCCCTGGAGCAAACCACCGTGCTCAAGCAAGCCTTCACGCTCGGCGCGTTCGACTTCATCGTCAAGCCGTTCGACAAGAAGACCCTCGTCCAGACGCTCGACCAGATGGTTCCCGCCGCGGTCTAACGGGGCGAACCCCTCCTTGACTCTGCCGGCGCGTCTACGGCACTGTGGCGATTCCAGTCACGTCGTTCCGAAAAACAATCGGGTGGCACGTCCCTGAGCGCAGCGAAGGGCGTGGTTTGCCGATTCACCACGCCCTTCGTCCCTTAGAACGTGCCACCCGGCCACTACGGAGCCGGTTTCGACTCCGAGGCGCCGTCGATGAACTCGCGATCGAACCGCGTGAACGTCAGGTACTTGTAGTCGCCGCGTTCCCAGAAGACGCCGACTGTTTTATCCTTGAGCACGGTCAGGTCGGAATAGGCGGCCGGGCCCTCGGCGATCAGCCGCTCCAGCGGAAACGTCTTCCCCTCGTCGCGGCTCACGCGGAGCACCAGGTTGTTCCGGTCGGGGCCTTTTGGCCCGGTCCAGAGAATCGAGCCGGGCTGGTCGCCGGCCGAGGGCAGCGCGTAGCGCTCGATGGCGGTGGCGACCGGCGAGACGCGAATGCCCGGCCGCGGCGCGGACCACGTCTTTCCGCCGTCGGTGCTCGTGGTGAACCATCGCTGGAGGGTTTCGCCTTTGATTTGGCGGCAATCCATCAAGAGCGAACCGTCGGCCAGTTCGACCAACTGGTTTTCGTCGCCGCCCTCTTTATTGGTGACGAACTCGCCGCGTTGCCACGTCTTGCCGTGGTCGTCGCTGTAGATGGCCAGGTTCTGACAGTCCCGGTCTTCAAAGCTGCCCCACAACGGCGCGACGAGCCGGCCCGACTTCGTCTGGACCATCCCGCCCGGCCCCACGACGCTGACCTTCCACTTTGCATCGTTCATGTCCCGGGCGACCGCCGTCAAGTCGATCGGCTCGGACCAGGTCTGGCCGTTGTCGGCGCTCCATCGCGCCATGTTCATCAGGTCGTCCGTTTTGGGACGCGACGTGATCGAACTCCGGCTGGGCTTCGAACGGATGTAGAGGACCCACGTGCGCCCGGTGTCGCGGTCGACGACCGTTGCCGCGTTGGCGGCCGACCAGTTTTCGCCCGGGTCTTCCATGATGACCATCGCCGACCACGTCTTGCCGGCGTCCTTGCTCAGCTTGTAGACCAGGTCGATGTCGTTGTCAAAGCCCGGATCGCCGCCGTGATGCTTCCGCGCCTCGGCCAGGGCGAGCAGCGTTCCGTCGGGCATGGTCTCGATCGTGGGAATCCGGTAGATCTTGTAGCCGTCCTGGCCGGAGGTATAAACGTCCGTGCTCTCGCACAGCCCGGCGGCAACGACGGGCGCCGGCAGAAGCACGGCGATGGCGAGGCAGAAGAGATACGGGATGCCTGGAAAAAAGCGGGTACCTGGCAGGCGTCTCATGGCAGGCTCCTTTTGGCGTTGGGCGCGTCGCATGGGGTGGCCACGGCCGGGCGGCGCGACGTGGGCTGGACAGAGATACGGGAGTCCCGGCGTGGTAATGTCGCTTCAGCTTAACCCTCGCCGGACGGGGGCGTCAAGCGGCCCGCCGAGTGAACCGTTGCCGAGCAGAATGTCCAAGAACGCCTTGACCGCGGCGTCGTGGCATTCGATCCGTTGGGTTCCCCGACGGAGTTGCCACGGCATCACCCCCTCGCTATGGGGGGCAATAAGCGCGATTCCCTTGTTTTTCTGGAAACGCACCGCTACACTTCAGGGACATGCCGTTTGGGGGAATCGTCCGGCACGAGTCGGACCTCCCGCGGCCACCAGACCGCAAGCGATCGGAGAGTGACCATGAGACCCACGCGCACCGCCACGGCCGCCAACGGGACAAGCACCCACGCGAGATTGCTTGCGCAGCGATTCGCTCGCCGCGTTTTGGCGGCAACGATCCTCTCGACGGCGACAGTTCTTCTTCTGGTCGCCTCGGGGACGGCTGCCGCTGCCCCGGCCGAGACGACCTTCCAGGATCTGATCGCCCAGCTTCCGCGGTCGACCAACGCCGTGGTCATTCTCAACGTGGAGAAGATCAAGCGGAGTCCACTGGCGGTCAAGGAGAAGTGGGCGGACAACCTCGAAAAGGCATTCCAGGACGGCATGGTCCGGATCCCGCCCCACGCCACGCGATTCGTCGTCGGCTCGGAACTCGATCTGGAATTCATGTCGCCGATCTATGAAACCGCCATCGCCGAACTCGACAAGAAGCCCTCGCTGGAGCGAATCGTCAAGGAATACGGCGGCACCGTCGACAAGTTGGAGAACCTCGACGCCGTCGCGCTGCGGACCGACACCTACGTCATCCAACTCGCACCGCAAACGCTCGGCGTCATGCGGCCGGGCAATCGGCAGGCGGTGCTCCGCTGGATCAAGGATATCCAGTCGCCGAAATCGGCGATTTCGCCTTATCTCCAGCGCGCCGCCGGCTTTTCCGACACCAGCGGCTCCGAGATCATCATGGCCATCGACCTGGCGGGCGGCTTCTCTTGGGAACGCGCGGCCAAGTACCTCAACGGCAAGCCGGAACTGCTCAAGAAGTACGGCGCCGAGGTCAACGACGCCGCGACGGTCCTTCGGTCCGTGGAGGGCGTTCGCGTGGGCATCCGACTCGGCGACGAGCCGTTCGCCAAGATCGTCCTGGACTTTCCGGGCGGCGTCAAGGCCTCGCCCGAGGCCGCCAAAGAGTTGCTCCTGGAAATCTTCGCCGACCTCGGCGTGAAACTCGACGAATTCGACCAGTGGAAGTGTGAAGTCACGCCCAAGGAGGTTTCGCTCAGCGGCACGTTGTCCCGCGAGGGCCTGCGGCGGATGAACAGCCTCATTGATTCGCCGGCTCCGGCCAACGTGGCCGCCGACGGTGACAAGTACGTCAGCCCCGGCGAGACCGCCGGCGACAAGGCCGCGGCCTCGGTGCGGTACTACCAGACGGTCAGCAAGATGTTCGACGACATAAAGAAGGGCTGGCGCGACCTGAACAACATCGCCTCCGGCGCGGGGTTCCTCGACCGCTACGCGGCCCGGATCGACAAACTGCCCGTCCTCAACGTCGACGAGGACCTGTTGGACTACGGCCAGTACGTCTCGACACAGTTGCGCGCCGGCGCCAACGCCGTGCGAACGCTGGGCATCCGCGGCGGCGCCCGCGAGGCCCAGGTCACCGGCTATGACGTCGGCCCCAGTGTCGTGGGGTACGGCGGTGACGCCTACGGGGGTTACTATGGCGGATATCGCTCGGGCTGGGTTGCATACGACTATCCGAGCGGGCACGACGTCATCAAACAGGTCGACTCCGAGCGGCGGAAGATCCGCGCCGAGGAAAAGGGCGTGATGGCCACGAACGTCTACGCCATCCGCGACCAGATCCTCGACGCCACCGCGAAGATCCGCCGCGCCATGTCCGAACGGTATCAGACGGAGTTCTAGACGCCGCGAGCCAGTCCTTGGTTTCGGTTTCGACCTCGGCGCCCCGTCGGCGGAGCGCGTCGAGAGTCTCCTCCAGGGCGACGTACCGCTCGATCCGCGCGGCGATCCAGTCGCGGCGATCGCGGCGGAAATGCACGAACTGCTCCGCCCGCTCGAACGCCGCCTGCAGTTCGATGAAATCGCGCGCGTTGCCGCCGCGGTCCGGATGCACGACCATGACCCGGCTCCGATACGCTTCCGCCACGTCTTCTTCCGTGTACGGCGGCTGGAGCCCCAACCTGACCATGAACTCCGGCCTTGCGGGCGCGGGTGGGCTCGGTCGATTCGCGTCGGGATCCATGAGCGAGCATCCTGGGCTATGGAGCATTCGGACCTTCGCATTGTAGAAAACGACGCCGTCGCCGACAAGCCGCAGTCCGTTTCGCGCTTTCGCCCCTTCGCGCTTTCGCGACGATTTGGACAGGCGTGGCATTTCATCGGACACGAGTCTGGTCCATCGCCGGCCTGAGATCTCCGCGGTCGACGGGCGACGGGGATCGCGAAAGAGCGAAAGAGCGAAAGAGCGAAAGGGCGAAAGGGCGAAAACGCGAAAGAAGGCCGGCTTTGGGGGAATAGACTTGCATCTTCCGCGCGAACGGTTAGAACGGTGGCGTAGCGATGTTGCCGTGGCATCGCCCTCCGTTTCCGACCCGCCCACCAAGAATAGGGAGCCCGATTATGTCGCTCGTCCCCTTCCGTTTCCCGGCCACCCTCGTTGTCGCGGTCCTGGCCTGGGCCGTTTGTCCTTGGGCCGTCGCCGCCGACGCGGACGCCGTCAAAATCGGCCCCAACACGGCCGACGCCAAGCTTGTCGAGGAAGTCGTTTCCGGCAAGCGGGCCGAGGCCAATGCCGCGTGGTGGGGATTCGACCCGGACGACGCCACCGAGACGCTTCAGAAGGCGATCGATTCCGGCGCGAAGAAGCTCGTCGTCCCCAATCTCGGCAAACCCTGGATCCTCTCGAAAACGCTTCGCCTGACCAGCAACCAAGAGATCGTCTTCGAGCCTGGCGTGACGCTCTTGGCCATGAAGGGAAAATTCCTCGGCCCCGGCGATGCGCTCGCCAGCGCCGCCGATCGCGAGAACGTTAAGCTCATCGGCCCCGGCGCGACGTTCCGCATGAACAAGGCGGACTACCACAAGCCGCCGTATGAGAAAGCCGAATGGCGCCACGCGCTTTCGATTTGCGGCTGCGCGAACGTGACGGTCATTGGACTCTCGCTGTGCGAGAGCGGGGGCGACGGAATCTACCTGGGAGCCACCGGCAAGAATCGCTACAACAAGGACATCGTCATCAAGGACGTCGCGTGCGACGGCAACAACCGGCAGGGCATCAGCGTCATCTCGGCCGAAAACCTGCTGATCGAGGATTGCCGCCTGGACAACACCCGGGGCACGCCGCCCGCCGCCGGAATCGACTTCGAGCCCAACAGCGATAACGAGCGGCTCGTCAACTGCGTGGTCCGCAACTGCACGGTCAAGGGCAACCACGGGCCGGGGTTGGACGTCTACCTCAGGCCGCTTTCGGACAAATCGCGCGACGTTTCGATCCGGTTCGAGAACTGCCGCGTCGAGAATGACGACGCGGACGGACTCTGCGTCGCCGGCGTGCGGGACGACGGACCGGGCGGCGTCATCGAATTCAAGAACGTGACGGTCGACGGCACGACCACCAGCGGCCTGCGGATCGAGGACAAAGCCGCCGGTCGGGCACTGGTCCGGCTGGTCGGCTGCAGCTTCAAGAACACGGCCCGGCAGGGAGGCCACCCCCTGTACCTCGCTCATCGAGGCGTCAAGACAACCCGGCAAGACGGCGGCATCGAGTTCGTCGGCTGCACGGTCGAAGACGATCGCGACCGGCCTTTCCTGGTTGCGGACGAGCCCGCCGGCCAGTCCGTCCGCGGAATTCACGGCAACGTGACGGTCAAGAACCCCCACGGCGCGAAGATGTCGCTCGGCGCGGAGCCGGTGGACGTGGATTTGAAGGTCGAGCACTGACTTGGTATAATAAGTGTTTTGCCACCCCCCTTCACGTCCCGTCACCCAAGGAGACCTTCCCGTGGATAAGAGCCGTTTGCAGTTGTCGCGTCGTGGGTTTCTCGCCGGCGCGGTTGCCGGCCTGGCCTCGCCGATGGTCATTCCGCGCCTGGTTCTGGGCAACGAGAACAGCGCCGCGGCCGGCGACAAGATCGTCCTCGGCGCGATCGGCATCGGAAAGATGATGAGTGACCATCTGCCCCACTTCCTGCGGATGCCCAACGTCAAAGTCGTGGCCGTCAGCGACGTCGACGCGACGCGGCGGGCCTTCGGCAAGCGAATGGTGGACACGAAGTACGGCAACAGCGACTGCGCGGCCTACAACGACTACCGCGAAATTCTCGGCCGCGACGACGTCGACGCCGTGGTGGTCGCCACGCCCGACCACTGGCACGCCATGATCATCCTCGACGCCTGCAAGGCCGGCAAGGACATGTACTGCGAGAAGCCGCTGACCAACAATCTGGTCGAGGCCAAGACGGTGATGGACGCGGTCAACGGCTCGAAGATCATTTTCCAGACCGGCAGTCAACAGCGGGCCTGCGACAACTTCCGCCTGGCGTGCGAACTCGTGCGCAACGGGCGGCTCGGGAAGATCCAACGGGTCCAGGTTGGCGTCGGCGGCCCGCCCATCCCCTGCGATCTCGGCGAGGAGCCGATGGAGTCCGGCCTGGACTGGGATCGCTGGCTCGGCCCGGCGCCCATGCGGCCCTACAACTCGGTGCTCAGTCCGCGAGGAATGCACGACCACTATCCGAATTGGCGGACGTATTGCGAGTATGGCGGCGGCGGGATGACCGACTGGGGCGCTCATCATTTCGACATCGCCCAATGGGGGCTCGGCATGGACCAGTCCGGCCCGGTCGAAATCATTCCGCCCGAGGATCCCAAGGCGACCACGGGCGTCAAGTACGTCTATGCCAACGGCGTCGAGATGATTCACGGTGGCCCGGCCGGCGCCACGTTCATCGGCGCCGATGGCGAACTGTTCGTCGACCGCGGTAAACTCAGCAGCAAGCCGGAAGGCATCATCAAGGAGCCGATCGGGGAGAATGAGATCCACCTCTACAAGGTGCCCGGCGACAGTCACCCGGGCCATCGGCAGGATTGGATCGACTGCGTCGTTGCCCGGCGGCAGCCGAACTGCCCGATCGAAGTGGGCGCGCGCAGCGTGGCGGTTTGCCACCTCGGCAACATTGCGTACCTGCACGGCAAGGAACTGGGGGGCCGAACGCTCAAGTGGGACCCGGCCAAGTGGGAGTTCCCCGGCGACGCCGCGGCCAACGCCTGGCGCGACTACCCCTATCCTCGCCGCAAGGGCTACGAACTGCCGAAGTAGGCCGGCCACGACCTGGCCTACAGCACTCACGGAAGGAAAGGCGAAGCATGGGCAAAACCTTTGAGCGAGGCAAGGACGAAGTCGTCGAGTTGTGCCGGTATTTCGAGACCAATCGGCAGACGTTTCATTCGCCGGGCGTCAAGGAAGCCCACGTTCGGCAATCGCTCATCGACCCGTTCTTCGAGGCCCTGG
>JAPLNP010000280.1 GCA_026401055.1 Planctomycetia bacterium | reverse complement strand
GCGGCCGGATCGCGTCGACCACGAGCACTTGGTCGTCCAGGGCGCTCAACAGCGGGACGAAGTAGCCGATCAAGACGCCCTCGCCGAGGATCACTTCGCCCGCGACCGGCTCGATTTCGCCGAGCAGGCACCGCAAGAGCGTCGTTTTGCCCGAGCCGTTGGGACCGAGCATGCCCCAGCGCTGGCCGCGGAGCACGTCGAGGTCGAGGCCCTCGAACAGCGGTCGGTCGTAGCCCTTGGCCAGCCGCCTCGCGCGGAGGACGAAATCGCCGCTTCGGTCGGTCTTTTGGAAGCCCATCGGCGGCGCGACGATCTCGCGAGGCGGCGGCACAGGCACGATCCGCTGGAGTTTCTTTCGGCGGTCTTCGGCTTGGGCGTGTTTCTGGCCGTAGGCGTTGCGGCGTATGAAATCCTCGGTCTTGGCGATTTCCTCGCGCTGCTTTTCGTAGGTCCGCCGCTCGACCAGCAGCCGCTCGTCCTTCTGGCGCCAATAGGCCGAGAAGTTGCCCCGGTAGCTCTCGACCGTGCCGCGGAACAGTTCGAGCGTCCGGGTGGTCACCTTGTCGAGGAAATAGCGGTCGTGGCTCACCAGCAGAATCGCCGCCGAACCGGACGCAAGGTACTCTTCGAGCCACCGGGTCGCCTCGATGTCGAGGTGGTTCGACGGCTCGTCCAGCAGCATCAGGTCCGGCTCGGCCAACAGCAACTTTGCCAGCATCAGCCGGTTCTGCTCGCCGCCGCTGAGCGAGGCGACCGGCTGTGGGAAGCTCGATCGCGGAAAGCGCAGGCCATCCAACACCCGTTCGATCTTGTGATCGAGGTTGTAGGCGTCGTGGCGATGGAGGTCCTGCTGGAGGCGGTCGTAGCGGGCGGCCAGGCGATCGTGTTCCGTCGCGTCGGTCGTCGCGGCGAGCGCCTCGGCCACCCGGACGGCCTCCTCGCCCAGGGCGACCAGTTCGTCCAGCGCGCTTTGGGCTTCTTGCCAAAGGGTTTGGCCGGGCTCGAAGACGGGCTGCTGTTCGAGGTACCCCAGGCGCGCCGAGGCGTGCAACTGGAACTCGCCGGCGTCGGCGTCCTCGCGGCCGGCGAGGATCCGCATCAGCGTCGTCTTGCCGCTGCCGTTGGGCCCCACCAGGCTGATCCGCTCGCCCGGGCGCACGTCGAACGTCACCCCGTCCAAGACCGGCTCGGGTCCAAAATGTTTCCGGATGCGGTCGACGGAGAGGAGGATCACGAATGGGTTTGACTGGACAGGGATGGGCCAGAGAGGATTGACGGGATGATTCTGAATCGGAAAGAGCCGGCCACGAACGCTTCGTGACCGGCTCGCAATGTCACCCGAGTTTCGACAACGATGGGTCAGTACGGTTTGTAGATGCCCGGCATGGCCACGGCGTGCTCGTAGCTGCCCTTGTCGTCGGGCATGACGGGCGGGTTGGCGTCCCAGGCGAAAGTCTTGGGCATTTCGTCGGGTCCCTTGGCCACGGCGTCGTCCCAGCCGACGACCTTGCCCGAGTACGTGGCCATCCGCCCGAGCACCGACGTCATGCTGCTGGTGGCGCCGTAGTGGCCTTCGTTGTACTTCTTGTCGTTGCGGATGGCGTCCATCAGGTCGACGTGTTCCTGGTCGTAGGGACCGCGCGATTCGCCGCGGAAGTGGTACTTGTTGGCGCCGGTGATTTCGCTGGCGCAGTTCGACTGGCCCTTCGTGCCGTGGACGTGCTCCGCCACGGGATCGAAGCCCGTGGGAATATGGCGACACTGGCTGAACATCTTCGTGCCGTCTTCGAAGGTGAACTCGACCGCGTGGTGGTCGTAGATCTGCCCGAAATCACCGTCGGGACCGAACTTCCGGACCTGGCGTCCGCCCAAGCCGTTGGCTTCGACCGGGTGGGCGTTCTTGACCCAGTTGCCGACGTCGAGATTGTGGATGTGTTGTTCGCATATATGGTCGCCGGAGAGCCAGACGAAGTAGTACCAGTTGCGCATCTGGTACTCCATCTCGGTCTGCTTCGGCTCGCGGCGGCGGTTCCAGACGCCGCCGCCGTTCCAGTAGACGCGGAGGAACTCGATGTCGCCCACCGCGCCGTCGTGGATCCGCTTGATCGTTTCGATGTAAGAGGCCTCGTGATGGCGCTGCAGGCCGACGCCGACCTTGAGGTTCTTCTCGTCGGCCAGCTTATTCGTCTCCAACAGCGAACGATAGCCCGGCGCGTCGACGCAGCACGGCTTCTCCATGAAGACGTGCTTGCCGGCGGCGACGGCGGCCTTGTAGTGGATCGGGCGGAAGCCGGGGGGCGTGGCCATGATCACCATGT